>JAFGVA010000110.1 GCA_016938235.1 Bacteroidales bacterium
GCGCACAAGGAGTTGTTTATTTTCCTGGATTTCTTGCCAATCATGGAATAAAATTGTATGCAGGCGCACAGGATCGTGATAATGGCAGTCATTACAGCTATTCTGATATCATTCGTTTTCCAAGAGGATGGGCTAGGATGACTACCAAACAATTGGCGTCGTTGGGAATCGATTATAAATTGCCCATATTAAATCCGGATCTTAGTATTGGTGGATTAACTTATATACGTAGAATCAACACTACAGTTTTTTACGACTATGCTTACCTATCCAGATACCTGATCCATGAAGGTCACATTGTTGGAACATATAATCAAAATATTTCCTCGGTTGGAGCAGAAGTGATAGTAGATATGAACTTTCTTCGTTTTTATGCTCCGGTCCAGATAGGGGTACGTGCTACCTTTTTGCCAGAAATACAGCATTATTCCTTTGACTTTCTAATTTCTGTCAATTTCAACTCACTTTAAATTCAATAGTGTAAAATTATTTCATAATATCATCAATAAACTTATTTGATGTTTACTTTTTAAACTTGGTAATTATTCCTAACATGTTGCTATTCTGAGAAATAAGTCATCATAACACTAATTTTAAGTGCTTGAGAATGGCGTAATTGACTTCAATTGGGAAATTGTACTTGATTATGTGCCGCTATTTAGTTCAGAAAGAGATGAAACTGATTAAATAAGAAATATGGAGAAAATCAGCAGGAGAGTATGAAATGGAAATAATTTGTTACGTATGTAATAGAATAGAGCTTCAGGTATTTTACATGCGTAAATTCATTTTGTTAGTATCTCAAAAGATAATTTCACATGTAACTCTATCTTTGTATACAACTAATTACATAACTAAAATGTAAATTTTCTAGCCATTGACATATCTACGTAGTTATTTTTACAATCACAACACTGAAAATTTAATTGTGAATTAGAATAATTCTACATTATAAATGAATATAGATTTCTTTAAGATTCATATATTCATGTGTATACACTAATTATATGAACTTATTTATAAGAATTGATACGATATTTGTAAAACAACAAGTAAAGTTTAATTTGTTTTGAATTTATATAGTTCTAATTCAGCGTATTATACTAATTATTTGAAGTGATATATAACATATTGATTTATACGATAACTGTCTATAAGCAAAATAATTGTATTGGAGTATAGTAAAATCTGAAATATATTGTTACATTTGTAGTGTATATAGGTTTGTTCGTGTTTTATTATACAATTTAATTGGTTCTTTTGAAATTGTATATTAACAAACAAGAAAATGAAAGAGAGAATCCAGGAGTATATGGACATAAAAAGTATTAATGCTGGTGAACTTGCCACTATTTTGGAAGTTCAGCGTTCTAATATATCTCATATACTAAACGGAAGAAACAAACCCAGTGCAGCTCTTATTGAAAAGATGTTGCATGTATTTCCTGATTTAAACGCACGCTGGTTATTGACAGGAGAAGGATCGATGCTGGATCAAGCTAACCCTGTTGATGTTGATAGTAAAAGGAATAGTCAGGCTAATATTATTGTTCCCGACATTGAAAAGACTACCAACGAAAGTAGGGAAGAATTAAGACCTGATAGACATTCCCGAATAGAACATGAAAAGATAAATACCTGGGATGACACCATAGAAAGAGTTGTTCTATTTCACAAGGACGGTTCGTTTACCAGTTATTTCAATCGAAATAGAAAGTAGGTACGGACTGAACTCTATAATCTTCATTTTTATCTGATTACATAAAAGTTTTAATTTGGTTGTATTTGTAAAAAGTATAATTTATATTTGTAAAATGTTGTTGTAGATAAATGTATTGTCAATTAAATGAAAAGAGTGTTTAGTTGGACACTCAGTAAACAGGAAGATCAGTCAGTTGGCTGGTCTTCCTGTTTTATATCTATATTAAGTTGATTTAATATACTTTACATCGTTTGATTAATTATTAAATGAACTTACGTTATATAGTATTAATAATGCAAAAGACAAATCAAAATAATTACTTCTGTAAAATGCTGATAATCAGACCTGGAATTATTTGAGTTTACTTAAGTGAAATTAATTTACAAAATAATTCCTCAAATGTTTGCATACGTAAAATACTATAATTACATTTGTTTCATCAATCAGTTACAAAGATAAACTGAATAAAGATGAAAATTTTTACAAACCCAATTTTTAAGTAGATAAATCCAGAAGTCGCTTGGGCCACTAGAAATAGTGGCCTTTCTGGTCAAAAAAAAAGACCAGATTATTAGTTTTGAGGCAGAGTTGCCATGTAAGGTGACCCTTTATTTTTTATCACTCATAAATTTCATAATAAAAAAGGCCGTTTTGATACGGTCTTTTTTATTTATTCATAACGATTCAAAAATCTATTTCAATTATCTTTGTCATCAAATTTTGACACATGCCTAAAAAGTTTGTTGCCGATTTCAATGTTATTCAGAATACAGCACTGAATAAAACTAATTTCCTGATTAAAATACAAACAGAGTCGAAGTTACCTGGGATACTTCCAGGACAGTTTGTAAATGTAGAAATCAAAAATTCTCAAGAAGTTTTTTTACGACGACCATTTTCAATTTTTGAAGTAGACTATAAATTGAACACTTTGGCGATGATCGTAAAGATTCTTGGAAAGGGTTCTGAAAAACTCACCAATATAAGAGTAGGTGACACGCTAAGTTTGGTATATCCTTTAGGAAAACATTTTACAAAACCTTCTGCATCCGATAAGATTTTACTTGTTGGAGGAGGAAGTGGTGTGGCACCCATGCTGTTTTTAGCAAAAGAATCGGGTTTACCTAAACAACAAGTCGACATTATTCTGGGAGCCAGAACGCAAGCCGATCACATCAATGTTCAGCATTATTCTGATTTTGCTACACTGCATTATTCTTCAGAAGATGGTTCGCTGGGGGAAAAAGGATTTGTAACACAACATTCGGTATTTACACAGAATCTGAAAACCTACGATAAAGTCTATGCCTGTGGTCCGGATGGAATGATGAAGGCTGTTGCAAGGCAAGCAAAACTGGCCGGAGTGTTTTGTGAGGTCTCGCTTGAAAACCTGATGGCTTGTGGATTTGGTGTTTGCTTGTGTTGTATCGAGCCCACCACAAAAGGAAATTTATGTGTTTGTACCGATGGACCGGTGTTCAATATAAATGAATTAAAATGGCAGATTTAAAAGTTCGTCTACACGATTTGGAATTTAAAAATCCGATCACCTTGGCATCCGGAACATGCGGTTTTGCCCGCGAAATGGCCGAATTTTTCGACCCGGCGTTGCTTGGTGGATTCTTCCTAAAAGGAAGTACACTAAAAAACAGAGACGGAAATGAATATCCGCGCATGGCAGAAACCGCTGCAGGAATGTTGAATGCAGTAGGTCTGCAAAACAAGGGAGTTGATTATTTTATCGAGAATATATACCCTGAAATTAAGGATTACGACACTCAGTTGATCATGAATGTAAATGGATCGACGGTGGAAGATTATATTGAACTGGCTGAAAAAGTTAATGAACTGGATAAAATAAATGCCATCGAACTAAATATTTCCTGCCCGAATGTGAAGGAAGGTGGAATGGCGTTTGGCGTAACATGCCCCGGAGCAGAGATGGTAACACGCGAGGTCAGAAAAGTGTACCATAAAACCTTAATTGTAAAGCTTTCGCCCAATGTAACAGATATTTCCGAGATCGCGAAGGCAGTGGAAAGACAAGGTGCTGACGCGGTTTCGTTGGTAAATACATTTCTGGGGATGGCGATCGATGCCGAAAAACGAGTTCCAAAATTATCTACAATAACTGGCGGATTGTCTGGACCGGCAATTAAACCCATTGCTTTACGCATGGTTTGGCAGGTGGCAAATGCAGTCAAAATTCCTGTGGTGGGAATTGGGGGAATTATGAATGCTACCGATGCAATTGAATTTATGCTGGCGGGTGCAAGTATTGTTCAGGTGGGGACCGCCATTTTTAAAGATCCCATGATTGCGTTGAAAATTGTTAAGGGGTTAGATGAGTATCTTGATAGGCATAACATTCAGTCGGCTAATAATTTAATTGGTTCTTTACAAGTGTAACCTTCATTTTTACATCTTATTTGATCTTTTCTTTCAGAGTTTTCTTCAACTCTTAGATAGAATCTATGATAGATAAATACTATTTAGTGTTTTTTAACGGCTTGCTTTGCCTTAAATAATGATTTAACTTTATTTTTGCACTAAATAAAATTGCAATGTGAACATTTCAATTTTGAGAACGTTATTGTAACTGCAAATAGCAAAAATAGAATTAAAGAATCGTAATTATGGCAAGTTTTAACATTGTTATGCCCAAGTTAGGTGAGAGTATCCAGGAAGGAACGATCACCAAATGGTTTGTAAAAGAGGGAGATACCATTGAAGAAGACGATGTCTTATTTGAAGTGGCCACCGATAAAGTGGATTCGGAGATACCCTCGCCGGTTGACGGTGTAGTTTCAAAGATTTTGTACCCTGAAGACAGTCTTGTTGCAGTAGGTGAAGTTTTAGCGGTTATCAGCCTTGATGGAGCAATTGATGAATCTGCGGCTGCCGAGGTCGTTAAAGAAGAAAAAATTACTTCAGAAGAAACAAAAGTTACTGAAACTTCTCATTCAGTAGAAGATAGTAGAAAATTATCGAACCGCTTCTATTCTCCGTTGGTAAAAACCATTGCCAAAGAGGAAAACGTAACACTCGATGAATTGGAGAAAATTCAGGGATCGGGTGCCGGTGGACGTGTCCAGAAAAAAGATATTCTGGATTACCTTGAAAACAGGGGAGAATCACAACCTGTTCAGTCTGTTGCAAAAGCACCGGTTGCCACTTCAACACCTGCAACTGAGCGCAAAGCTCCAATGACAGTAACTCCGGGTGCCGGAGATCAGGTTATTGAAATGGATCGCATACGTAAATTGATTGCCGATCATATGGTAATGTCTGTGCAAGTATCACCCCATGTCACCTCGGTGGTCGAAGCCGATGTAACAGAACTAGTTCTGTGGAGAAACAGAAATAAAGATGCTTTCCAAAAAAAGTATGGCGATAAAATCACTTTTATGCCAATATTTACAGAGGCTGTTGCACTCGCTCTATCTGAGTTTCCACTGGTAAATTCATCGGTTA
>JAFGVA010000111.1 GCA_016938235.1 Bacteroidales bacterium
AAATTCATAAAATCTTCAGGCATGAAAGAAATGTCGACCATATTTTTTCCGGCTTCAATTACGGCTTTCATTGTTTTGTAGCCCATAAAACCAGGAACGGCCCCAACCACTAAATCGGAGTCAGCAATCACTTTTTTTACCAGACTTTGATCCAACAAATCAGCTTGTAATATTTCCAGTTTATCGATATCTTTTAGCTTTTCCAATTGTTTTGAATCAATATCTACGCTAGTAACTGAGTGGTTTTCTGCCAGATCACGTGCTATCACACTTCCAACCAAACCGGCTCCCAATACTGTAATTTTTTTTCTCATTCGTATAAATTTTTAAAGCCATTTTCAATAATTTCCGTATCAAGGTCAGTATTTCAATCTGCTTGTGGACGGAATGGAATAGCCATTTGTACATATTCAGTTGGCGTGGTTCGACTCATGGCTATTTCATAAGATATTGTTTATGCTTCATATAATAATTAAACCGGGTGTATCTGTACATCCGGTCCAGTATTTTAACTTCGGGCAATGAAGCTACGAAAAGTATTGTAGAATTTGAAAAAGCATACTTTAATATTCCGATAGTATTTGCGGAAAGTTTGATCGTTTTGTATTTATTCCACTTCTGTAACTATTAGAGATGAATTAAGCCTTTTTTTAAAGCATATTTTACGATATCTGAGTTGTTTTTCAGATCCAGCTTTTCCAGAATATTTTGTTTGTGAGTACCTACTGTCTTTACGCTGATAAAGAGTTTCTCACCAATCTCGCGGGTAGAAACACCTTCAGCCAATAATAAAAATATTTCTTTTTCACGTTCAGATAGTTCGGCATATTTATCGTCGACAACATTAGAGCCATCGAGATAACCGCTTATTACCAGCTCAGTAATGTCTTCGCTAAGGTATTTTTTCCCGTTATACACCGAATGAACTGCTTCCAATAATTGCTGATGAGTACAATTCTTTAAGAGGTAGGCATCTGTTCCGGCTTCCAGCATTCCTTTTACAAATTGTTTGTCGGAATGCATTGACAGTGCAACGATTTTTACCTCGGGCAATTTCTTTTTGAGGTGCCGGGTTGCTTCCATTCCATTCATTTCGGGCATTGCGATATCTGTTAAAAGGATATCAGGCTTTAACTCGAATACTTTTTCAATGGCATCTTTCCCGTTTTCAGCTTCGCCAATTACTTCAATGGCATCATCGCTTTCGAGCAGATTTACCAACCCTTCTCTGAAAAGTTGATGATCGTCGGCAACTACAATTCTAATTTTCATAGGTTTCAGGTTTCAGTGTTATTTATTCCAGAGTGGTGTCTCGTTGATATAAAGGTAAGATAATTTCGGCAATTGTGCCTTTTTCTGATGGTGCAATATTAAAGGTTCCGTTAATGCTTTCGAGTCGTTCAGTGATACTAAACAGTCCGAATCCTCCATTTAGGCCAGGTGCATTTTTAATTTTTGAAGGGTCAATACCAACTCCATCATCGTGTACGGTAATCGAGTATGTTTGTTCATTTGAAGAAATACTTATACCCACTTTCTTTGCCCTGGCATGTTTTACAATGTTGTTTAATAATTCGCCAATAATACGGTAAAGGAAAATAGTGATATCGCGTTTAATTTCGGGCACTTCGTTTCTTAACTCGAACACAGTCCGAATATTCTGATTTTCCTCAAATTGTTCAAGTTTCCAGCGTACTGCGGGTATAAATCCCAGTTCGTAAAGGATAGGTGGACTAAGGTCGTAGGTTAGAGTTCGTGATTCTTCAACAGCTTTGTTTAGCAATTTAGCCGTAAAATCAATTGTCTTTTTTATCTTGGGAGAACAGTCGTTGACATTTACTGAAGTTAAATTCATGAAGGCTAGCGAAAGTGTTTGGCCTAAACTGTCGTGAAGATTTTCTGCAATCCTGCGTCGTTCGCGCTCTTCGACCAGTGTAATTTCAGAGTTTAAGGTACGCAGACGCTCCTGATATTCTTTTATACGCAAAGCCACATTAATTTGGGCACGCAGTTCCACTTTATCAAATGGTTTTGAAAGAAAAGAATCGGCTCCGGCATTCAAGCCTTTTATTCGCTCTGAACTGTCGTGTCCGAGTGCCGAAACCATAATGATTGGGATGTGTTTCGTTTGTGCATTCTCTTTAAGGATTTTGCAGGTTTCGTAGCCATCTAACCCGGGCATCATAATATCAAGTAGGATTAAATCCGGCAAGTTATCAACTGCCTTTTTAATCGCTTCTTCACCGGAATTTGCCCCAAGAAATTTAAATTCCGGATAAAATACTTTTGTGATCTGCTCCAATAATTCAAGATTGATAGCATGATCATCAACAGCTAGTATCTTCCTCATTTCAATATCCGATTATAAAGGTCCCATATTTAGCGACGGGCTGTAAAATATTCCACCTAAAATACAAAAAACATTAGACAAGTAATGATTTCATCAAACAAATGCGTTTCATACACTTAAATCTGAATGTTTTTGAAAAAAGAAAGTTCCCGGTTGATTGAAATGACAAAAAAAAACCAGGCGATTAGCCTGGCTCTTTTCTTGATGTTGTATTTTATTCCTTTCCTATAATTCCGTACATTATTCCAATACCAGCACCGATATATCTGGTGTCTTTGTTTAACACAACCATCGGGCCACACGAAACTCCAATTGCACAACACAATGGCACTTCAATTTTAGGATTAATTACCATGCACATTTTCTTCGAAGTTTCCATATCGTATTCATATGTGTTCGATTTAACACTGTAAATCGGATCCCGACTGGTTATAACACCTGGGCCACCCTGCAAAATAAATCGGAAGGTTTTGTCTTTGTTCAGGTTGAAAACTCTACCAACCATAACATGAATATTTTCTGAATTCGTGAAAGCTGCTGCAGGGTTAGCAGGTATTAATTCGGTAGCTGATTTTAATATCTCGTTAGGGAGTTGCGCTTCGTTTTTCGACGTGGCTGAAAAACCAACATTAACGGTATACTTATTATTATATACATAATTTAAACTCACTTTCCCACTGTTCTGGCTTCCGGCAATAAAATCACCTGAACTATAAAAGAAATGTTTTTCTTGTGATAAAAAACGATATGACCACTGGGCCGAACTTGAGATTGTTAAAAGCGAAAACAGTGCAATAATTAGTAACGTTTTCATTGGTTTAACATTTATGGGTTTGTAATTTTTTATGCGATTCTCATTTTCTGTTTGCGTCATCAGATAATGTGACTGAATCACAATGATAAAATTATGGTAATTGTTTGGCGATTAGAAAATTTGATTGCTGAATCTAATCGTATTTACAGATGATTTCTGTATGAGAATTCACTTATAAGCAGATAAGAAAAACTGAAGTTTCACTCAGAATAATTGAAGTTTCACTCAGAAAATTTGAAGTAGCGGTTAATTGATTTATCTCTGTGTTTTTATTCTGTTTTAAAAATATTTTCCTTAAAATAGTAATATAATCTAAACGCAAAACCCTAATCTTTACCAACAATTCCGTACATGATTCCAATCCCTGCGCCTATGTATTGTTCGTTTTGGCTGATAACTGCCATTGGGCCCGCAGAAATACCAATGGAATAAAATACAGGAATTTCAATTTTGGGATTTAATACAATGCACAAATTTTTAGTCGATCCTATTTTGTAATCATAAACATTTGATTTGATGGTATATTCAGGCCCACGTTTGGTATATAAACCTGGACCTCCCTGAAGCAATAATCGGAAAGTACCTTCCCGGTTTAATGAGAAAACGCGTCCAACCATAATATGCAGGTTCTCGCTATTGGTAAATGCAGGCGTTAAATTGGCAGGACTAAGTTCGGTTGCCGATTTTAGAATTTCGTTCGGCAAAATTGCATCTGTTTTTGTAGTTGCCGAATATCCTACATTAACGATGTATTTGGTATCGTAAACATAATTCAAACTTAATTTTCCACTGTTTTGATTACCCACAATAAAATCTCCTGAAGTGTAAAGGAAATGTTTTTCATTCGATAAGAATTTGTAAGACCACTGAGCGTTACTTGTCAATGCGATCAAACTAATAATTGAAATGAACAATAACTTTTTCATGGGATTTGATTTTTTACTTTTAAAATCTGAAACACTCTTAAATACGGCCGTTATTGGCTTTTCAGAACACTGAAACTGATGTTTCTTTCTTATTGTAAAGTTATTGCCGGAACAGGTAAGAGCCGGCACTTCAATTGCTCATTTTGAACTTCCGATTCGCTAGTTTTTGCTCAGAAATTTGCCAGGAATTCTGATAAAAATTAACCGCCCATTCAGAAATTATGAAGGCATTCATCATTCGTGCCGATAATTTGCATTCATTTTACACGTCTTCCTTCTTCCCTTTTAAATTCTGACTATATTTGTTGTTCATGCAAGAAAATATGTCAGAAAGACCTTTTATTTTAGTTACGAACGATGATGGAATACATGCAACTGGACTCCGTGAATTGGTAGAAGTGATGCAGTTTTTTGGTGATATTGTTGTGATTTCTTCTGAAGTTTCAATGTCGGGAAAAGCTTGTGGAATTACGGTTGACGAACCTTTACGGGCAACGCCGGTGGAAAAGATTCACGGTGTGCCTACCTTTAAATGCAACGGAACACCAGTCGATAGTGTAAAGCTTAGTTTTAATGGCTTACACGATCGTACACCTGATTATGTGGTTTCCGGGATCAATCACGGAGCCAATACATCGATTAGTGTGATTTACAGCGGAACAATGGGTGCTGCCATTGAGGGGGGATTGCACGGTGTGCCATCCATTGGTTTTTCTCTCGATGATTACAGTCGCGATGCCGATTTTTCAAAAGCAAAACTAATTGTGGCCAAAGTTTTTCAGAGTGTGATGGAGAACGGACTTCCGCCGTTTACCTGCCTGAATGTGAATATTCCAAAAGGCAAACCCAAGGGTGTTAAGATTTGCAGGCAAGCCAACGGTAAGTGGGTAGAAGAATTTGAAAAACGTGTCGATCCCCACGGAAGAGAGTACCACTGGTTATCGGGTTATTTTCGGAATTTTGAAGAAGATGCCGAAGATACTGACCTTTTCGCGCTAAAAAACAATTTTGCATCAGTGGTTCCCGTTAGTGTGGATATGACTTGTTATAAAACGGTTGAAGAGTTAAAAACCTGGAACTTTTAAAGATGCAACAACCGCGAAATAGAAAATTCGACAAAGTTGAAATTGGATTAATTGCCGGTTTTTTGTTACCCATTATTGTTTTTTTTCTAGTGTATCTGTTTGGCGAACACTCGGTTTCGTTTACCGACTATCTTAAAAGTATGTGGCGTCTTCAGGCACTGATCAAAATAATCAGTTTGTGCGTGTTCACCAACCTGGCTCTGTTTTGGGGATTTTTACGTTTGAAATATGAACGAGCTGCCAGGGGAGTACTTGGTGCTACTATTCTGTACGCTTTTGTTGTGTTAATTTCAAGAGCTTTTTAATATGCGGTATTACATTATTGCAGGAGAAGCTTCCGGCGATTTGCATGGATCGAACCTGATGAAGGAAATCAAAATAGCCGACAAGAAGGCTGATTTTCGATTTTTTGGTGGCGATTTGATGCAAGCCGTTGCTGGGAAACTGGTAAAACATTATCGAGAGATGGCGTTTATGGGTTTTTTGAATGTAATACTGAATATTCGAACTATTAAACGAAACCTCGAACTATGTCAGAAAGATATTCTGGAATATCGTCCCGATGTACTTATACTGATTGATTATCCTGGGTTTAACCTTCGAATTGCCGAATTTGCAAAACAACACCAGCTGAAAGTATTTTATTACATCTCGCCAAAACTGTGGGCATGGAAAGAATACCGTGTGAAAAAGGTAAGAACATTTGTAGATGAGATGTTTACCATTTTTCCATTCGAGACCAAATTTTACCAAAAACATGGTATTGATGTTCATTATGTAGGAAATCCATTGATGGATTCGCTTTCTGAATTTCGTAAACAGAAGCAAAAGGAAACTGAATTTCGTTCAATAAATAGGCTTGGCGATAAAAAGATAGTCGCACTGCTCGCCGGTAGCCGTGTTCAGGAAATAAAACGCACTTTGCCATTGATGTTGCAAATTGCCGGACTTTTCCCCGAATTTCGTTTTGCTGTTGCAGGCGTAAAAAGTGTCGATCCTGATTTGTACCATAAATATATTAAGGGAGATAATGTTCCGGTAATTTACGATCAAACCTACGATTTGCTAAATAATGCGTATGCCGCCTTAGTGGCTTCGGGAACTGCGGCTTTGGAAACTGCACTTCTCCGCGTTCCACAAACTGTTGTTTACAGGGTTGAAGGCGGATGGCCTGTCGATTTTATTTTTCGGCATTTTATCTTTAAATCGGCTGGAATGGCAGGCGTTTCGCTTCCGAATATTATAATGAACCGTGAAATTGTTCGTGAGTACATTCAG
>JAFGVA010000112.1 GCA_016938235.1 Bacteroidales bacterium
AGCCATTGTCGATTGAATCTTCTGCAATGCTTGCAAATCCTGTTTCGTCAAGATAAACAGTTATTGGTTTGCATTTTACTACCGGGGGCGTATTATCTTCAATAACTACGGAAAAAGTTGCTGAATATTCCGATTTCAAATCATATTCCGAATTAATCCCCTGCACACGGTAGTAATAGGTTTTACCATTCACTAATCCCGATACATCCTCTGAAACGATAGTATTAGAAGAGATCAATTTATTTTCATAACCTACGAGGTAAGTACTAAAGTCAGCAGACTCAGATATATCCAGTGTATATCCTGTCGCAGAACTGTTTTTAATCCAGTTTGCAGTAAAGCTGTTACAATTAACATTTGTAGCAGGCGATGCCTTTTGATCAATCATTGTTGTTACAAATGCTTTTTGTTCGCCAAATACTGTATCTAAATCATTTATTGCATAGGTATTTACATAATATTGTGTTGCTGGAGACAAACCAGTGACAGTATCGTTAAAGCTAATGCCTTCTGATGGAGCACCCAAACTAGAGTATTCTCCGTCAAAACCGGGACCTTCGGTTGTTCCCCAGCAAAAGCCATGCTGAGTTGCATCCTGATGGCCAATATCAGTAACAATTCCATTAAATGTAGCTGAAATCGAGTCTACATTTGAAATATCATTCGTTACAACAACAGGGACACGAGGAGCTTCATACCAATTTATGTCAACCGTCGAACTGGAAATATTAAGTACTTTTGCATAAATATGATCGACACCACCGTCATTTCTCGTGTATGTATAAACCGCTTTACCTGAAGCATCAGTGTAGGCACCCCCCTGAAGGTCTCCAATTCCCGAAATATAAAAATTAACCAGAATCCCCTCCATTGGATTTTCATCCGAGTCAAGAACAGTCGCAGTAACGCTTCCATCAACTTTTACATCAACTGTTTGCTCGAATGGTGAAATGCTAACCTGATTTACACTTGCAACAGGAGCCAGCGACATCCCACCTGCATAACCATAAGAGTTAGCCGAATTAACGCCATATGAAAACACTCCAAATGGCATACTACTTTCTAAAGTATGGTTTCCTTCAGCCACCTGAATACGTGCACCGTAATATCCACTTTCTCCTACCTCTTTAAATTCTGATTCCGAAATTGCAACACCATCAAGTGTTATTCCAGTGTAGCTGTATCCCGAAGCAACAATATTGAGAAAGTGATATTCAAATCCTTGAGGAGCACCAACAATATAACCTTTTAAAAATTGATCCTGCGGAGGTATTACCATCATCATTGGATCTCCGTATGAACCATTTCCATTGTATGTGCCACGTCCATATTGAACCACCAGGATTGGCTTATTGGCAACAATCTGCTCCGCCTCGAAGAACTGATAATAACGCTCTTCACCAGCATTTAAAATGAATTCACCATTGGTTAAAGATGTCACGTCAGTATTATCTTCATTTGCAATAATTTGAACAAAATCTGCATTCCCACTTCCCAAATCAGTTTCACCACTTGGCAAAACAATAAAATTTTGCCCAAAAGAAGATGTAGGAGGCAGTTGCTCAACAAGGTGATCGCATGCAACTGAACCAGGTAAATTTGCACAATTGGCTCCGGCAAAAAGAGCTACAGGATTATTTGAACTCACCAATGCTCCAGCAAGGCTATTATTAGTTGCATAATAATATACCTGTCCTTCCATAAGGGTTGTTCCCCACAAAGTATTTCCAGCAGCGTCAGTAACAACAACCTCTGTATTATCTTCTCCTGCAATTACAGATATTTGATGTTGAAAATTAGTATTTGTAGCAACCCGATATTCTGTCCCCCAACTTTCTTTAGGCAGAGCAACATAAGCATCGGTTGTATATCGTGCATAATTCACTCCATAAACTGCAATCTTACTATCAGATACAATGTGAAATGTATTAGAGCTGACACCATTAACTCGCAAGTAAGCCGTTGGTGGAAGCACCACTAGCTGTAATGCCCCTGCTTCTATATTCAAATGATTACTATAAGCGGCATCATTATTTGATATATCCACTGTTGCTCCATCAGGTGAAGCAATGAATAGTTTTAAATCGCCTACATTCATATTGACATGGTAATCAATCCAAAATTCTGATCCTTCAGTATTTATCTGTCCAAATGAAAACAGACTAATAAAAATCAACAATAAAGTACTTGTAAATATTTTTTTCATAAGATATTACTTAATATAATTTATAGGGACCTTATTTTAGAGATACTGAAAATTCCAACTTAAACTCCCCTTCGTCCATCGCGGGAAATGTTAGATATTCGGCAGAATAAAAGCCTTTAAGTTCACCTCCTGCCTTAATATCATGAACTTCATAAAATTCGGGAACTGTGGGTAGCACAGGAGTAAAACGTACCTCACAAGAAGCCTGTTTGCCCGACTTATTAGATATCTTAAGAATAATATTCTCAGAATTCTTGCACACAATTCTTTTTTGATAAAATTCCACACCATTTAAGATTTTAATAAGCTTCCAATCTTCAGAAGTGGAAGATTCAGCGCCATTTGTAGGAATTGTTTTTTCAAAATCGTTTGGTGATAAAGTAAGTGATGAAATAATGACGCCATTAACCGGAGTTTCTAAATCATTATTTCCACCATTTACACAACTGCTTGCATTTGCCTCAGTTACGAAAAAAAACAATAAAAAAATAAAAGTAAATTTTTTCATTTTTGAGTTTTGTTTTATTATTTGAATTTGGTTTTAACATTGTTTCGAGGTATCGTGTTTCATTGAAGTCCAAAAGTAACACGAAACATTCTTAATTAACAAAATAATAAATCATTTAATTAACATTTGTTTGTTTATTCTTTATATCTTCAATAATGTGAATCACATATTAAATGACGGACAAAATACAGCAAAATACTCATAATAAGAGATTTTTATTATGGCCAAAAATTTCATATTGTTTATTCCACTCAAACATTTCCTTATTTGCGTGCCTTCAGAAAGGCATGCAATATTTACAAACAAATC
>JAFGVA010000113.1 GCA_016938235.1 Bacteroidales bacterium
CTGATTATCAGGGTTTTAAACAAATATTTTCAACTCTTATTTTGCTGTAAATCAATATTTTATGTCATTATTTAACGAACTATTGAATTATAAAACAATGTTTAATTAATAATTACGCCGTTAGATACTGTTTGAGAATCGACTTTCTCACCATCATTAGTAATAGCCAATGGTTCATCAACCGATATTTTATTTATTTTTGAAATAAATGACTCAATAAAAGAAAGATAAGAGCCCATATTTTCATTTTTTACCGGTTCTACAGGAGGTGATTCTATTTTTAATGGATCAACAAGTCTTCCATTTTTCGAAACCCTAAAGTCGAGATGAGGTCCTGTTGCATGTCCTGTTGCCCCCACATAACCTATCAATTGTCCCTGTCGAACACTTTGTCCAACTAACAAGCCTTTGGCAAAACCCGACAAGTGCATGTAAGTTGTAGTATAAACACTATTGTGTTTAATTTTCACATAATTACCCCCCCCCTTAGGATCCCATGCTTTATTAATAACTCTTCCATCGCCTATTGAATAAACAGGAGTTCCATGCGGTGCAGCATAATCGACACCATGGTGAGGTCTACGAATTTTCAATATTGGATGTAACCGACTGTGAGAGTATCGACTACTAATTCGCGAAAACCTTAATGGAGCCTTTAAGAAAGCCTTTCGCAAGCTCTGACCCTTTTCGTCAAAATAATCAAATACACTATCTTGTTCAAAGGCAAAAGCATAATAGAGTTGTTTATGATGCGAAAAAACAGCGGCGTGTATCTTACCTATACCAATAGACTGCCCATCAACATATTTTTCGGAGTAAAGCACTTTAAAATAATCGCCCTTTTCAATCCCAAAAAAATCAACCGTCCATGCGTAAATTTCGGATAATTCAATAGCCAGCATCGGGGTTAAATTATTATCCTTAATAGTCAACCATAAAGACGATTGAATTTCACCGTATGCTTCTTTCTCAACTTCCTGAATCTCTTTTTCATTGAGCAATGCAGTAATACTATCATCGATACAAACAGTAATGTAATTAGTATTATCAATTTCATATACAAAGTGTTCAAGTCGATGCAAAGTATCGGGCGACAAAAAGCAGGTATATCTGTTTCCAACTTTCATTTTCCTAAAATCAAATAATGAATTACCGGCTTTAACAAACTTATCAATATCAGGATAGCTCAAGCCATAACTCAACAATATATCAGCCAAAAACTGATTCTTTTTTACGTTATAAGAAAAAACATCAAACGAATCTTTAGGTATATTATATAAAAGCTCAGGATCTGGAGGTGTTTCAACTACCAAAGTATCAGGCAAGGTTGACTCGACACTCGGATATCGAGAATAATTAATCAAAAATGTATATAAAACAACAGCTACAATTAATACAATTAAAATAATCCAAAATATTTTTTTCACAAGTCTGTTTTTATCAATTATTTACAACATAAAAACTTATAAGCCAATAATAATCAACTCAAATACAATATAAATATTATATACTGCCATTAAAAAAATAACAGTTCAATAATTATCCTACAACCACATTAATAATACGTCCTTTCACCACAATAATTTTCCTTAATGACTTTCCTTCAAGCCATTTTTGCGACATCTCATGATTAATAACAATATTCTCAATTTCATCATTCCCCATATCAAGAGGTAACGAAAGTGTAAATCGTGTTTTCCCGTTAAAAGAAACCGGATAATTAAAACTGCTTTCGACTAAAAGAGACTCGTCGCAAAGAGGCCATTTCGCATCGCAAATTGTTGTTGTATTACCAATCTGATGCCACAATTCTTCACAAATATGAGGAGTAAAAGGAGCCAAAAGAATAACCAATTGTTCAATAATTTGCTTCTTATTACATTTCAAATCGGTAAGCTCATTAACACAAATCATAAATGCACTCACACAAGTATTAAATGAAAAACGTTCAACATCGTCGGTAATTTTTTTAATAGTTTTATGCAACACCTTCAACTCATCAGAAGTAGGTATTTCATTAGATAATTCGACATTATCGTTATTACTTGTAGCTAACCGCCAAAGCTTTCGCAAAAACTTATGAACACCATCGATACCATTAGTATCCCAAGGTTTTGACTGTTCTAAAGGTCCAAGGAACATTTCGTACAAACGCAAAGTATCAGCACCATATTGTTCAATAATATCATCGGGATTAACAACATTAAACATTGACTTCGACATTTTTTCAACAGCCCAGCCGCAAATATATTTTCCCTCTTCAAGAATAAATTCGGCATCACTATATTCAGGATTCCATGCTTTAAACTTTTCAATATCTAGCTGGTCATTATGAACGATATTCACATCAACATGTATAGCTGTGGTATCATAATTATCTTTAAAATTAAATGACACAAACTTATTAGAACCTTTTATTCGATAAACAAAATTTGAACGCCCCTGAATCATTCCCTGATTAATAAGCTTTTTAAAAGGCTCATCTTTAACAATCAAACCTATATCGAATAAAAACTTATTCCAAAAACGAGAGTATATTAAGTGACCTGTAGCATGTTCAGTACCTCCAATATATAAATCGACATCCTGCCAGTAATCATTAGCTTGCTTACTTACCAAAGCCTCATTGTTTTTAGGATCCATATAGCGTAAGTAATATGCTGATGACCCGGCAAAGCCGGGCATTGTATTTAACTCTAAAGGATACCCATCCTCTGTAGCCCAGTTTTTTGCACGCCCCAAAGGAGGCTCACCTTTTTCTGTTGGGAGATATTTATCAATATCAGGTAGCGTCAATGGTAATTTTGACTCATCCAACATATATGGCATATCATCTTTATAATAAACAGGAAAAGGTTCACCCCAGTAACGCTGACGACTAAAAATAGCATCGCGCAAACGATAATTCACCTTCACATCACCCAAGCCATTTTCTTTGATGTATTCAGCTGTTTTTTTAATGGCTTCTTGCACTGACAATCCATTAATAATCCCTGAATTAACCATGATTCCTTCTTTAGAGTCTTTCGCATCGTCCCATGTTTGAGGATCTGATGGTTCTTCGCCAACCGGAACTACAACCTGAGTAATAGGCAAATTGAAATGTTTTGCAAATGCAAAGTCGCGCGTGTCATGAGCCGGTACTGCCATAATAGCACCGGTACCGTACCCGGCCAGCACATAATCGCTAATCCAAATCGGTATTTCCTGTTTAGTTAATGGATTTACAGCATAAGAACCCGAGAATACACCGGAGACCTTTTTGACATCACTCATTCGCTCTCGTTCAGTACGTTTTTTAGTTTCATCGAGGTAAGTTTCAACAACTACTTTCTGATCGGGAGTGGTTAACTGTACAACAAGTTCACTTTCGGGAGCCAGAACCATAAAAGTAACACCATAAACAGTATCAGCACGAGTGGTAAAAATAACCATTTCAACATCGGAGTTTTTCACTTTAAAAGTCATCTCAGCTCCCTGACTACGACCAATCCAGTTACGTTGAACCTCTTTTAACGAGTCAGTCCAATCAACGGTATCCAAACCATTAAGTAATCGCTCAGCATAAGCAGAAACACGAAGTGACCACTGACGCATCACTTTTTGCTCAACAGGATAACCACCACGAACAGAGACACCATCTTTAACCTCATCGTTAGCTAAAACTGTTCCCAAAGCAGGGCACCAATTTACCATAGTATCAGCCAAATATGCTAAACGGTAATTTAATAAAATTACTTGCTTTTCTTTATCACTTTTTTGCTTCCATTCACTGGCAGTGAATAGCAAAACTTCATTACAAGAAACATCTAATCCACTTGTTCCATTAGCTTCAAAAGCAGTAACTAATTCTTCGATAGGTTTGGCTTTTTTTGCTTTATTATCGTAATAGTGGTTAAACATTTTAATAAAAGCCCATTGTGTCCAATGATAATAACCAGGATCACAAGTACGAACTTCACGATCCCAATCGTAAGAAAAACCAATCTTATCAAGTTGTTCGCGATATCGTTTCAAATTTTTCTCGGTTGTAATAGCAGGATGCTGTCCGGTTTGAATAGCATATTGTTCGGCAGGTAAACCATACGCATCATATCCCATTGGATGCAAAACATTAAACCCATTCTGGCGCTTATAACGACTAAAAATATCAGATGCAATATATCCTAACGGGTGGCCAACATGTAAACCGGCTCCTGAAGGATAAGGAAACATATCTAACACATAAAACTTAGGACGGTTATTATCAATCTCTACCTTATAGGTCTTATTGTTAATCCAATTCTGCTGCCACTTTCGCTCAATCTCTTTAAAATTATATTCCATGATATTTTTGAATGGGAGTAATTATCAAACATTTATTAAACTGCGAAAATAATAAAAGTTTCTGTAGATGCCAGAATGTTTTCGGCCGTAAAAAGGATAATAAAAAGATAGTTAAAACTAAGCAGATCGGTATTTATATCACAAACTGGATAATTAAAAAACAGATTAAAATGTTTGTTTTATTTTAAAAAAAACCTTCAAATATTAAAAAAGATCAACCTGACATTTTTATAAACACATTACATACGTTATAAAATAATTCCTAAATTTGTCAGCCTAAATGGCTCCATAGTTCAATGGATAGAATTTCAGATTCCGGTTCTGAAGATATGGGTTCGAATCCCGTTGGAGTCACTAAAACCGCCTATAAATGGCGGTTTTTATTTTTTCATACCCTATATCATACCCTAAAAATTAGATGAACAAAAACTTTCTTTGCCTTAGATTTCAGATTCGTCTTTAAGCCACAGAACTATTTTTCAAACATTTCCTCTCTCTCCAATAAAAACAATTCAAAAAATGATCAATTTACATACACCTATAAAGTTGTATGCAAAAACTAATTTATAAGAGCTTAAAAAAATAGGCTTTATTATTTAAATAGGGGGAATTCTCCCCCTTTTAATTATAAGATCATAAAAAGAACGTGATTCCGTTCTTTTTATCTTATAATAATTCTTTTACAAAATTGGTTAGCAATAGTAAGCACAATACAATAAGATTAATAAAGATAAGCCCCTAATAATAAGATACTAGGGGCTTTCAAACATGATAAATATGAAAAATGAAAACAGATTATTTTTTTGCTAAATATTTAGATACGCAATATTTTGCGTATCTAATTTTGTCTAACCCAATGTGCATTCGGTACTAATTGACTATTTTCCCAGCGTATAAGGTTTCCAGTCGCTTGCTTTAGCTCATGTAGTTTATGATTGCTGTACTTTGGAAAATCTTTGTCTTCAAGCTTCATTAAGTTATTATAAGCTTCTATTAATTTTTCGCTTGCCTCAAGTCTATTCAACTCTTTTTCAGTTTCAGCATAAACATTAAACTCTTCTTCTACCACAATAAAGGCCACCTCATTAGGGCTTATACATGCCAATTCACCAGAATATTTATTGTACTCTTTTACAGCTTCCCTTAGAGGGTTAAGATCAACCTCTAAAAGTTCTAACAATTTTTCAGTTCTAATTGGCAAATTAATATTTGGTCTATGTTCTGACTCAATAGCTTTTGTAACGTATTCCAAAGGATTATTCATCATAAGTTCATACTGCTTTTTTGTAGTTGGTATTTTAATCAAATAACCAATCTGCTCAACAACATTATTCCAAGCCTTTAATTTACTCTTACTTTGATTCACAAAGATTTGATACTCCTTTTCTTTAAACATGATTAATTTTCTTTCCATTTGATTGAATTTTTAAAATTTACGTTGTAATGTTTTTTATTCATTTTGTTGTTTAAAATTTTATCTATTGCTTCGTAAAATCTACCCCTATACTTTGAATGGGTAATTATGCTACATTTTCAGTTTTAGAAAGTCGGGTAATTATGCTACACTTTTTTACTATCTCGTTTCTGATTAACTGATGTAAGTTTTTAGAGTTTTCTTGTATGATTTTATTTAGGCTCTTCTTGTGCCTATCCCTTTGGTTTGGTTTCAACTCATCAATCCAGTATCGAGGGTTTGAATATCTTTCTAATGATTTCATTTGTGGCCTGCTTAAACCATGCGTGAAAACCGTATTATCGTAATAAACAACCTCATCAAAACGATGTAGAAATAAAGCAACTACATTTTCTATCTTCCGGCTATTAATGTCTGCAAATGACTCAATGCCAAGCCTTTTAATCTCCAACATTTTATTAAACTTTATTTCACACCTAATTGTATGATTTACCAAACCGTATTGATTTGATTTGTTGTAAATCTTAAGTTCGAAATGCTGGTGTTCAACCCTTGCAAAATGTCGATGAAAACGAAACTCAAAAAGCTTGTTTTTATGATACAGCAAACCAGTTATAAAAAGCTTTGGGTCAAAGCCAATTACCACATTAAAACCAAACTCAATGTTTCTTATTATCATTTGAGCCGGACTGCACCCAAACAACCAGCACAAATGTTTTCGGACTGTGATAATATCATCAAGGGTAAATAGATTGCCATTAAAACCATTGTATTTGCTATAAAGGCCGTTTCCCTTATAATTGGGTGATACTATGCCCTTAATTGCATTATAAAGTTTATGGATACTCCCTGAGAAAATAACTATTCCAGAATCATAAACCGTAATTTTGCAAAAGTTATATTCAGCTACCATTCTATTTTGCAGCTCCCTGTTTTTTCGGACATGCCCCGGAAAAATTCAAGATTTGAGTGCTGTTTTAACCGTTCCGGGTTAATGTACAATATTTGCATTTTGATATAATCAATCATTAAACGGTAATGTCCTTACTGATGCGTAAAACTTTGCTAAATGCCTTGAAATAGGACACAGTGACTTTGTAACTGCCAATATTTTTTCATCTTGTTCTAATTTGGCAATGTATCGGCAAACATTTGCTCTTAATATCCCTAATTCATTAGATAACATTAAAGAAGTCATTGGCTTATTAAATAATGCGCAATAAACCTTATCTTTTTGACTTTGAGCCTTATATTTGTTAAAGCTTGTACTGTGGTGGTGCGGGCTTTCTTTTTTCATGGCCTAATCCTCCAATCTATCAAAACTGCGCGCCGCATTCACAACTTCGCTTTTCTTGTAAAATATCCTTGAAGCAAGGCGATGAGGCGTTAAATACCCTTTCTTTTCCCATCTAATCATAGTTAGAATGGTTTTTACATTTAGCCTCTCCATTGCTTCTTTGCGAGGTATTAACTCATCGTTTGAAGATTGCTCGACATCTTTTGCAAAGACATCTTTTGTTCTTTGTGCCGTATCATTAATAACCTGCATGAGGTCTTTTGCCGAAATCTCAATTTTCATTGCTCCCATCCCTGAGGTATTCATGATTTTTTTTAATATTTCAACATTAAAAAATCCCGCTGTAGAGTTTTGAATTATTTCCTGTAACATCGTTCAAACTATTTTAAGTGTTAATAAATTAGTTCATTAGCGCTAACAACGTCACAAATTAGGCACAAAAAAAAGGGTAAATAGCTTACCTACTTACCCAATACTTACCTAAGTAAGCTATTTTGTCTAAAATTTAATTTTATTGAAGTATTCTTCTATCTCATTCTTTTTATCTACGCTCTGTAATGGTGTTGTATTTGATTTTGTAACACTTCTTCCAATATTAAAAAAGTCCTCTACAGGAAATCTATCAAATTGAGAATCTTTTAGTAACCTAAATATTAAATAAGCCTCACTAACTTGTACTCCTTTAGCAAAAACAACTATATCATCTGAATTAGGCTCTCGGTTTTTGATCTGGACGCATATCCTATCCCTAATTGCCTCCCTTGTTTGGTTGGCACAAATAGCAGTAATTGCCTTATCAACATCCATGTTTTCATCAAAATAAACACTCATGCCTTCAAAGAATTTTTTCAGCCATTCTTTATTTTTTTTATTCGGAGATATATTAAAACCATTTTGGGAGGTTTCTTTTGTTTTATCCAATCCTAATTCCCTTCGCTCCTTTTTGATATAGTGATCCAATGACACTTGAAGTTTTTCATCCATTAAAACCTTAAGCCAGTAATTATAACAACCGCCTATCTTTTCTCCTAAAGTATAAGCTTCAAACTCTGTGATAAATGGTTCAGAGTTTTTATAAACTACATTAAACCCCCAATCGACAAACAATAAATTTTGTAATACAAAAGCCAAATTATCTATATTCACTTCCTTTTTAAAATCCTTCTCAAATCCTTCACAATAGGCATAAAAAGGGAAATTGTCAGGTTTTAACGATGACTCAACGAGCTTTTTGTCTAAGTTTTGCGTTTTGACAATTATAGATTTGTCTTTTTTAGTAACGAATGTGAAGTTTACTTTTGCTTCGTATCCATTAAATAGAGTATTCGGTAAGCTATGAAGTTTGAGATGAAAACTTGACGCTGTTAATATTTCTTTATACATAATCTTTTTGTATTTCAATCAGCAAAAACCTATACAACTTTTAAAAATCGACCTTGTTTCCTCCAATGCTTCATTACTATTTCAGCATGCTCTTCTTCTGTCACTTTGATATAGCTTAAAAATGCCTTTTCTGTACTGTGGCCTGTCATGGCCATAATAGTAATACTTGGAAGACCTGATTTATACAAGTTAGTTGCAAACGATCGGCGTGCAGTATGGCTCTTTACCATTTCGTGTTTATCTATCAAATCGGTTTCTCTTTTACCTCCCTTAGTGATTGATTTACTAATTTTACCCTTAATCCCTGACAGTTTTGCAACATCTTTTAAGTATGTATTAAATTTTTGGTTGCTTATCATTTTAGGCAATTCTCCATCGTATTTATTGAGTATTATCCTAACAACCGGGTGCAATGGGATCACAACCCTTTTTTCTGTTTTTTGTTGCTCTATCGTAATAAAATCACCCTCTATATTATCGAGCTTAATCTTAGGCAAATCAGAAAAACGACAACCAGTCCAGCAACCTATCAAAAACATATCTCTTACTCGTTCTAAATATGGTTTATTACTTAGATCATATTTGAACATATTAGATAGCTCATCTTCGTTTAGGTAAACATTAATACTCTGTTCAGTTTCCTTTTTAAATCCTTTAGCTTTAAAATCTGTATTCTTATGTACTTTTCGCTCTAAT
The DNA here is from genome assembly GCA_016938235.1 of Bacteroidales bacterium. Lineage (GTDB taxonomy): Bacteria > Bacteroidota > Bacteroidia > Bacteroidales > UBA10428 > UBA10428. Next base: position 9,117 of record JAFGVA010000113.1, read on the forward strand.
GCGGCATTGAATAGTGCTTTTATTACTTTAATTCTATCTGCTATGGTATTCTTTGCTAAATTTTGATTTTTTAAGAACTGCACATTTTTATCATAAAATTCTAAGTTAACATCACCCCACTCTAAACTTGAATTGAATTTTTTAAGGCTATTTATTGTAATGTGATATGATCTAACAACACGATAGGCATTAGGCGAATTGTTTGCATACTCTTCCATCCATTCAAACATTGCTTTCCTTTTTTCTAATTGCTTGTATTTATCTGGATGCAAGTATCTGTCAACAACATCAACTAACCAACCTTGCTCAATGAGCTCTACCTCAATAGCTTTGATTTCAACATGGGTCTTTAACCTTGACAACTCCGCTTTGATTTTATCTTTTAATGGAAAATCTGATTTCTTAAAGTCTTGCTTTGTTAAATCCCAATATTTGAGTTTTACAGTTTGACCAGTTGCTGTTGATTGATCAATCGTTTTGTGTTTAAACCGGATGCGTATTGACACTTTCTTTTCTTGGTCTGTAGCTTTTGTAAGAACCTTAAAATATACGTTTGCCATGGTATGCAATTTTGAATCATAGCAAAGATAATAAACTAGGGTATGACTTCAAATAATCATACCCCAAAAATGTAAATAGAAAAGAATTTAAGTATATTGAATCATTCACACCATAGGGATGAAACGCATAGTCAAACAGCCGTTTATCAAAAGTGTAGTTGTAATATGTATTTACATTGATTTTAATATATTATTCCCGTTGGAGTCACTAAAGCGGGGATTTTGTCATTAATGATGAAATCCCCTTTTTTATGCCCTTCTGTGTACCTTGCCAGTTCTGGGATAAAAGAGAAAAATGAATTTACTCGTGAGGTTCGAACTCGGTTATTTTCGTGGTTATAGTAAATTCCTTCGGGGAATAGTAAGTTTTGAAATACTTTCTTGTTGTCAATATTTAGTGATTGCCACATATTCAATAGATTAGAACTAATTTTAGTTACAAAATCCATCGCTTTATTGAGGTTCGAACTATAATTTCCTGTAGCATTTAATTCTTGCTCGATTTCAATTAATTCTTTCTCAAACTTGGGTTTAAACTTTTGATATAAGGAACGATCAATTTCACCAATAACAAATCTTTCTTCAATAGCATCCAGCTTTTTTTGTACTTCACTTTTTTGCGCTTTAAGTGTTTTAGCTTCTTCACTTTTCGATTTAAAGAAAACGCTCATTTGTTCAGATAAAACTACCTTGATTATTTCCTGTTCTTCTTTATCAATGTGAAAGACTAAAACTAAGTCTTGAAACATTTCATGCATTGTTTTTGCACTTTTGTTTACTTTACAACCTTTAGTACGGCATTTGTAATAATATATCCCTTTCTTTTTAACCAAATAACCTGTCATTGGATTTCCACATTTTTCACATTTGGTAAATACCTTGAGTGGTAAATTTTCATTGTCTTTATTGTGTACAAATCCGTGTACACGATTTTCTTGTCTGATATTATTTACCTGCAAAAACAAATCTCTGGAAATTAAAGGTTCATGCCTTCCTTCAATTACCTGACCTGGCAACATTTTACTTGTTATTAATCCGCAGTAAATGGGATTTGTAAATAAAGTATTCAATCTCTTCTCTGAGATATTAACTCCAAGTGTTTTTAGTTTTCGGGCTATTTCAGCATTCGGTGTCTGTTTATAGGCTTTCCATTCAAATGCCTTTTTTAATATTTTACCTTCCTCATTGACTACTAGATTACGCTCGGTTGCTTTTCCTTTGTTAAGGTCGGTATAGCCTCTTGGAGCTGCCCAAACCCAATGACCTTTAGAAAGTAGTTCTTTCATTCCTGTTACCACCTTATCGCGCCTAAGTTCATTATCCATCTGCCCAACCAAAAACAGTATATACTGCTAAAAAGCTCCTGCCGGTGTTGTTGGGTCTAGTTCTTGTGTAACAGCCAAAGTAATAATGCCATGCTTTTTGATTAAATCGTTGGCTATTGAGGCTCCATTAATACCTGAACGTGAAAAACGTTCATAAGAATATACGATAACATAGTTGATGTTTTTTGACCTTTTTACAAAGGTTAGCATACGATTAAACTCCTTACGGTCATCTGTTTTTGCAGATTCGTACGTGCCACCAAAATAGCCTACAATATTTAGCCCTTTTCTTTCTGCAAATATCTCGCAATGCTTTTTTTGAGAACCGAGACTGGTTTATCTTCTTAGTCTGCTGATGAAACTCTTGTATATATAACAGCGTTGGTGCCTTCCTTAAATTTATCTTGAACTTTAGGTGCAAACTGTTGGAATAAGGATAAATTGCTCATAAGTGACATTGTTAAATCTACTCTACAAATATACTGATTCGCTGGATTTTACATAACACTACAGCTTTTCGTCTAAAATCTCTTCCTTAGTAAAAGCCTCAAGAATCAATAAAGACATAGCCTCAGCATATTTAAAAAGGTTATTATAACCCTCTTCTGTGATGTCCTTATATTTTGTTGTTTTTTGCAGGGTATCGATAGAAAGCCGTTGTTTAGCCCTTTGGGTAGCTTCATTTATAGTTTGTGAATCCGGCTTTTGCATAATAAGTAAAATATTATGCGACAAACCTATTCTTATCAAATAGCGGCTAGTTGTTACTTGTTGGTAGATTTGGGTTGAATTGGATAGAATTGGCTGTATGTTGCTATTTGTGGTTATTTTATCATCCAGTTTTATGAAGCGCCTATCATTTCAAATGAATTCTATCGATAATTAAACCTCTGGTTCTATTTTAAAATCCTTTTCTTTATCACACGTAATAATTTTCTAACCCTGCCATTGGTTGGATAAGTTCTATGTTTAGTCATGTTATTAAAGACTAATGCCACAAGGAATAAAATAAAAGAACCTGATAACACTGGAGAAATTGCATAAAATTACACTAAGGCTTTGACTTTGCTTTTAGTTACACCATGATTAGCCATCTGTATGAAAATTCTTTCACCTCTATTATAGTCACAACAATTATTACCTAAAATTGGTATCCATGGTCCACTCTATTGCATTAACTCTTGATTTAAAAAACGTCAATGATTCTATTAATTCAGAAAACATTGGTGACTTCCCATGAATCATTTGTTCCTGCATTATTTTATAATCATCTTCCCAAGCTGTAAGAAGATCTTTTGGAGGAATGAAGTCAATTGTTTGTGGTTGATGTAAATTATAGTTTACTCCGCCCAAATGAGTAAAGCTATTACGATGTTTTACAATAGTCTCATACAAATCTTTGTTATGAAGGGCTTTATACGCATACTCACTTTTCGACATTTGATAAATATCATAGAGATGCCTACTTAGTCTGTCTACTCTAATTTTTTCCCGAGGTCGTTGAAATTCTTCATGCAACAAAAATATCTTTTCAAGTAAAGTACGCTCAGGTAAAACGGAAGGTATCAATACTGCTTTCTGAGAAAACGAAACATCTGGATAAGTTTCATCAACTAAAGAAAGAACCTGTCTGTTTTCAAAAGGCTCTCTTAATGAACGACAACCTATCTCTATCTGAATTCTTGGCTGTATATAACCAGGTGTTTCAATAATATTGGGATAATACACACTAATAATTATAGGATCTTGGTCACTTGAAACTATTTCTTCTGGTTCAATATGCACCTTCAAAAGTCCTTTATTTTTAAATGCTTTTTCTAATTCAGGATACAACGTTTCCAGTATAAAAGAATTAGCTGTTTTTCGGAGTTTTGTTCGTTGTTTCTTTCCTAAATCTCCATTAAATCCAAAATACGAGCGATCAACAGCAAGGTCGATATCCTCGGAGAATCGTTCTATTATATTCCATGACTTGCTTAATGAAATGCCTCCTTTAAATACCAAGTGCTTCCCAATTTCTAATTCAAATAAAATGGCAAGTGTTTGCACTACCCACCAGTCTTTTTCAACAGCAAATGCAGGTATATCGGTCTTTTGCCATACTTGATTGTAAGCAATCCGCTTGTCTTCATCCGGAACATTATACCATCTATTCATTCCCTTGATTATTTAAAGCTTTCCGCATTATGATTCGAATCCATTCAGGAGCTAATTTTACATCGTGTTCTAACCTATCAGGCTCTTCTTTCTTTAATTGTTTCAGAACTATTTTAATCTCGTCCTCTGTTATTTTGTCTTTACCAATTTCTTTTAAAGCCTGAATCACCAAACTACTTACATTACCAATTGCAGCTAAGTTTTTGGGAGAAGTCTTTTTGAATTTGATAGTACGTTTGCCAACTTTAATGGTACGAGCTGAACCATCGGTGAGATAAACCGTATTTAAAGGAACTTGCGATGACAAACCTAATACATTTAAAGCCAATATACCAGTTGGTATAATACGGGCTTTATCTCTTTTTGCTATTGCCTTTGCTATTTCTTCCGTGGTGGGCTGAACTTCACCAAAAATATCATGTGTATCCAAGCATGCATACAGTCCTCTTGCAACACGAGAAATTCTACCTTTTTCTGCTAGTCGTTCTAAAGCTTTTCCAACAGCCTTTGCAGAACCAAAACTCAGAAAATCCTCAGAAAAGAATATTGTACCTTTCTTTGATTTTTCTACCTTATAAACTATATAATCATCGATTGAATCCATAATTATCCCTACTAGATCATGTCGCAAACTTAGCAAATATTTGCGACATAAACATTTTCCTAATTCATAAATTTATTGACAAGTATCAGAGCAGATATTTATACTCATAACATTGATCCAGTATTCCTTAAAAAACAACAAGGACTACCTAAAGAGATAGTCCTAAATACAAAATCAAATTTATGAGAAAAAAAACTAATTACTTAATAATTCTGTTTTACAATAGAAAGTATTTACTCTCTGGTTTTTCAATAACGAATGATCTTTTCTAACGAAATGATCTCCTTTGATTAAATATGATTATTTCTAAGCTCTGTTGGAGCATAACCTGTTTTCTGTTTAAAAATCCTGCTAAAGTAAAAATTCGATTCAAATCCGGTCAGTCTTGCCACTTCGACAACACTCAGCCTTGTGTTTAGAAGAAGGCTTTTGGCTTTTCTGATTCGTACTTGCACTAAATACTGTGCCGGACTAATCCCTTTGTATTTTTTAAAAATCTTCCCAAAATAACTATAGCTTATAGAGCATTGTGATGCCAGATTGATAAAATCAATCTTTTGATGATAGTTCTCCTCAATGTAATGACAGATAAATTCTACATGCTTATCTCTTGAGGTTTTTGCAAACAGTTCAGCATCAGACAACTCTAAAGACTTATTAATAAGCTCAATTACCTCACTTCTTAAATGATTGTCTTTATTTGATTCTTTGTTTTGAGAAATAAAGATGACTTTCGAAAATTGATATTTAATAATTTCATGTGTTCCACACTGTATGATTCGAGGGTATGGTTTCAACAGATGATTATCAAGCAAATAATTCACAAGATCAATATGACATTGTAGGTTTAACGCTGTCCATCCTGCATTATTAATGGCTTTGAACCTGAAATTCTGGTTTGAAAAGAACAAGACCAAAGATCCTGCCTGAACATCAAGATAAACATCATCAGATTCGAGAATACCACAGCCCGTTGTTATATAGATAATTTGCAGGTCAGGACCATTGACCGTTAAACTTCTTTTACAAGATTTATCCGAATCATCTCTTTGTGATCCTTTATTTAATTCTGCATGTCTGGTGCTTATTTGTATGGCATCTGTCATATTTCCCATTCAGGTCGTGGATTACTTTACATACCAGTTACTTCTGTCCATCAATTTTTGTCTTATTGCAACTTTTGTTCCTTGGTCTTCAAACTTAGAAGCGACAATATTAGCCAGGTATGAATTGTCATTTCTTCGAATAGCCAGACGTACCAAATCCTGAAAGCGATTTCCCTCATAGGCTGTTTCCAAGGCCAGTTCCTCCTGAATCAGGTTCTCAACAAAAAGCACAGAATCCATTGATGTTGGTTGAGGATTTATTATATAAAATGTGGTGTCACTCTCCAAATGTCCCAATCCGCGTGCCCTTATGCCTATGTTATTGTCAAAACGAGAATCCTTAAAATCCATATAGTTTGGCAAAGGGTCTTCTATTTCGTTGGCGGGTATAATGGTTCGGTTTGCCAGAGTCGTTTTCTTCAACCCATTTTTTAATACAGCCATTGCTAAATTGGGTTTTCCAAGGCGATTAATAGCTTCGGCATAATGCAGGTACAACAATCCAATCCGGTACGGTACAATCACATTCGCTTGAGTAGCTCCATTGTTATAATTCATGCTGTAATATTTATAAACAAAGTGGTTCTCTGTTAATTCATCGGTTATAGTTGAATTATAAGAATAGAACGTACCGTATTTTCTTAAATCGCCGTGCGTAGTTAAAGACCCATTGGTATAATAAGCATGAAAATAGAATGCAGAATCAAATTTTTCAATTGCCAAATTGGTTGGCAAGAGAGTTTGTGTTAATTCGTATGTTGCCGTGTTGGCACTTAAGAACATACTGTCGATAGACGTGTTGTATTCAAATTCATTACTGACAGCCAGTAGCGTTATCATCTCTGCCGAACTCTTGCCATCAAAGATATTGCTCCAGCGTGTTGATAAAACACCTGAGAACTCCATTGTTGAGCCTGTTCCAACTGCCTCTCTGGTACTTCTGAAATTGGCAGATACAATATAATTATTACCATACATCAAATCGCGATATTCGTTTGCTGCTGCCAAATAATTATCAGTCCACAAATACAAATCGCCAAGTAAAAAAGGGATAGAGAACGTCAATAGCTCGGTTCTGCAAAAACCGCCAAAACTGCCCGGATATATGGGCTCTATCTTTTTAAATGGCAATAACTCTTCGATGAGAATTGGAAACAGTTCTTCTTTTCCAATTGCTTTCTTTTCCTTATTCGCCTCTCCAATGCTCAAAACTGGCTTGTCAAAATAATATACCTCTCCAAAATTCAGAACCAGTTGCATATAAGTCCATGCTTTGATACCTTTTGCAGCTGCAAGGACTTTATACATATCTTCAACTCCGCCATTCTGATTCGTTGTATCTACATTCTCTATCACATAGTTGCAATTATTAATTACTGCGTAATAGTCAGCCTGATTTGTCGTATAGGGATTATCATCAGAGTAATCTCCGAAATAATAAATCTCGTCAAGGTACTTATTTACCCCTGTAGCTGGCTTTAATAAATCTCCGCGCAATTCACCCAATATGACATAACTATCGGCTAAATTCTGTAGTTGACTTAGAATGCCAAACATAGAGTAGAGGCTATCTGCATTCATTTTATTGTCATCAACAAAAAGAACGCTTTTTGAGTCGACTTCCAACATATCTTCACATGATGAAAGAAAGCAACTTGAGGGTAAAAGCAATAAGAAAAATATTTTGATTATCCTTTTCATGTTTCTTAATTTAATGTCATTCAACAAATTGTATTACAAATCAATTCTGACTCCTAAATAATAACTTCTGGTTAGTGGCATAAATCCGGCATCCACACCTTGTGTCAGTACTGAGTTGCCGGCTGAAAATTCAGGATCGTGTCCCAAATAGTTGGTAAAAGTGACCAGGTTGCTGACGGTAGCCCATACATTTAATCCGCGTATGTAATTATTCTTTATGGGAATTTCGTAGGATAATGTGACATTCTTTATTTTCAGATACGAACCATCTTCAATCCAACGGTCAGAGAACCGTGAATTACACATTGGATCACCATAAACAGATCTGGGCTGAGTGGTCTGTTGTCCTTCTGCAACCCATCGATTGAGCATTGCTTTTGATTGATTGCTGAAATCACTGCCGGTTTCCAACACCCTGCGGTAATAGTTATACACATCATTACCCAATGAATAAGTAAACAATGCATCCAGCTTTAATCGTTTGTAGGCAATTGTTGTGTTTATATTACCGTAAATGTCAGGATTAGGATCACCTATTACCTGCTTATCGTTTTCGTCTATGATGCCATCTTTTAAAACTTCTTCGAAACGAATATCACCTGCTTCAAAATAGTTGTAGCTACCACTCAACCCCGCAGATTGCTTAAGATTAGCTTCGGCGGCTTCTGCTTCGGTAGCTAAAACGCCATTGGTTTTGTAACCATAAAACAATCCGGCCGCACTACCGGTTTGAGTGATTACCTGCCCTTCGTAAACATCAGTAATAAAATAACCTTCATTGTTTACCAACGATTTTATTTTGTTCTTGTAATGCCCAACGCTAAATGCGAGGTTCCATTTAACATTATTCAGGTTAAGTACTTTAAAATCGGCTGAAACCTCGTAACCTTTATTTTCCAATGATCCTCCATTGGTCCAGTACAAGCCAGTACCCAAAGTTTCAGGCAGATTTTGCTGAATCAATAAGTGATCGGTTTGACTGGAGTAGATATCAAAAATCAATGAAATCCGATTTTTGAACAAGCCCAGATCAACTCCGGCATTCATCCGCCTGGTTACTTCCCATTGTATCTTTTCATTTTCATAATGAGAGAGGACTAATCCGTTAGCCCTGTCAGTAAAACGAACAGAAGTAAGATATGCTGCCGATTCATAATCGGGTATTGCATCATTACCCGTTAATCCGTATCCTGCCCTAATTTTACCGAAACTGATAAATGGAAGATGATGCATAAACTTTTCAGAAGTTAACAACCAAGCAGCGTTTGCAGAAGGGAAAGCACCCCACGTAACACCGAACACTGAAACTCCGTCATCCGTTTCTTTTCCGAACCGTGATGATGCATCAAGAGCCATCGTGGCTGTTAAAAAATACTTTTGGTTATAATCGTAATTGACATTTGCATAACTTGAAATGGACCTGGTTTGGTTGTTTATACCATAAGCGTTTTTGAAATCATAATTTCCGGTAATCATGGTATTGGTATTTGATCCCGAATTATGCTCTTCGATATAGTCCATTTCGCTATTGTTGACCTGATACCTAAAGCCTGCCAATGCTTTTACACTATGTGTATTCATTGTTTTTTCAAAGGTTAACCTCGTATCATCATAAACAGTTTTGTTGCTTACCACCTGACTTTGTAACCTGTTCTTTGAAATGCCTTTATTCTCAATATACCTTTCAGGCGAATAATCTATAGGCAGAAAATAAGCTTCATCGATATTGTACTGGCTGTAATCAAACTGTGTACTAAGAGATAATCCGGGCAACAGCTGGATTACGGGTTTTACACCCAGGTTATACTGATACTTCTTGTGCTTATTTTGCGAATTATCCAGTATTCCTGATGGATTCCCAATTCCGAACAGGTCAACTGAAGCATAACGCTTTGTTTCCTCTCCTGCATCGTTAAATTCGTAAGGACTCAAGAATGGCGATTTTATTTGTGCCTGCCATGTTGGTGATGAATAATAATCAATCCCATCATCAACCAGTGTTCGTTCAATTCTGGAATAAGCCATATTGATTCCCATGTCTATACGGTTAGTTAGTTTCGCATCCACGTTAAACCTGGCATTTAAACGCTGCAAATCAGTGGTTTTGACTAATTCGTCTGATTTGGTATACCCCATGGAAAAATAGTACTGTGCACGATCATCACCTCCATCTACATTAACAAGTAAATTGCTTGTGCTACCGGTTTGATATACTTCATCACTCCAGTCTGTATTATTATAATAAGCATTGTTTCTACTGTCTGCAGGATTCCCCAAAAATGCAGAGGCGACAGGAGAAGTTTTCATCATCTCGCTGGCAAAAATCCGGTACTCATCTCCATTCATCATTGGTGTTATTGATGGCGTTTCACTCATTCCATAAAACATATTCACCCCAATTTTAGTAGCCTGCGATTTTCCTCGTTTAGTAGTAATAAGGATGACTCCATTCGCTGCTTTTGACCCATATATGGATGTTCCATCCTTTAGTACCGATACATTTTCAATATCGTTTACATCAATGTCGGCAAGTGAGTTATAAAAGAGCCCCTTATGAATAGAGTTAACATCAAAATCATTCCTCACGATCCCATCAACTACTATAAGTGGCTGTGCATTTACATTCAAAGAGTTATACCCCCTGATAAACATAGTATTGCCAACGGCCGACAATCCTGTTCGCGATACCGTTTTTACATCTCCGCTCAATGCTGCCTGTATAACCCCATCTACTGTTACATCAGTTATTGTGATAATATCGTTCTGACTGCTTATTGACATCGGTAAAGCAGAATTATTGATCGATCCTGTTGGTGTAAGTACTTTCTTAAAATAATTTGGAAACTCCTGGCTATAAAGGTCTATTTCAATATAATTTCTGCCTTGAACCGGAATCTCCATTTTTCCATAATCAAAAGCTTCGACATGCAACACTTCATCTCCCGAAGGCAATGTTATTTCAAAAACGCCATCGAAGTCGCCTATTGCTGTTTCTTTTATATTGGGAACAGAGATGACTGCTGCTGGTATTGGTTCTTTTGTATGCGCATCCCGCACCAATCCTTTAACTGTATATGTTACACTATCGGTTTGCGAATTTGCCCATTGGGTAAATGACAATACGATGATAATAATCACATATTTTATGGTATAGAAACTATTCTTCATAATCTACTTTTTTTATTTTTCAGTATGAGGAGAATTTATCTCTGACATTACTGCATGACTGGTTCCAAAATTATCCGATCAATGGCAACATTTCTTGAATAAGTACCACGTCGTTCCTCTTTAATAGTCGCTGCATTCTCCACCTTTAAAAAAACGTTGATGTTATCTTTATAATTTATTGAAGTATTACTATACTCAATTAAATCGGCATAAGAGAATTCATAGTTTTCGGCTATCAATAGTTTTGTTATTTCTCCTCCATTTGTCACGTTATTAGGCACTGTAATAGCCTTGTCGATTATTTTTTTTCCGAGCGAATCGACATACGACAAATAGAATTTCAGTTTATATGGTCTGGTATCCGCTGTATCTATTGCTGTTATTGGAACAAAAACACAATAGATATTATACTTCACATTTGCCAGTGTATTAGGTATTGGGAACCTTGCCCATGCATAAGAATAGTCACTTGCCGGTAAATTTTCAAAGCGTACGTAGTAATTGTTTGATGCCTGAAAAGTTGTTCCTAAAGTGCCATAAGTATTCAGATTGTAATTATCCGATTTTGTTCTCAGGGAGTAACTGTTGTTTTCAGCTTCAACCGATATTGTCCTGACCCATGAATCTTCCAGCTTATTATTCATCGCATCGGCAATATAACCATACCCGTTGCTCAGGCTTTGCTGCTCAGTTGCTGCAAACAAATAATCGGGCGAATGATAAACATTACCACTGGTCGATATAAGCGAGTCCTTATTTGTTGGAGACTCCACATATCCATTAAACAGGAAATCCTGAATAATGGCCCATTTTGTTTTGGTAATTTGTCGGGATATACCATTTTGCATAATGCCATCAACAACTTTGTCTGTCGACTTGAAAAAAGGGAATATCTTATCGTAAGTTGTATTCCATGCTTCGTTGGTTGGCAAAATTGCAGTGTAGATATTTTTTTCACTATTTATAAGGCCTAACGAATTTAGCACCCTGTTGCTTTGAACAAACACTGAATCAACAAAAATACCATTATCATCATAACTTGACTCCTTGTCGAAATAGACTGTTGTTAATGAATTAATATATGATCTCAAAGAATCCAAACCACTGGCTTGTTGGATGTACTCCCAGATGTTTGGTATGTATGGCAGATATTGATCAGTTATGTGAACAATCCCATTTTTTGTAAGTAGGTTAGGTTCGGTTATTTCTATGTCATGGCGTAAGTTACTATAATAATATTTTGCTCCGACCCGGTACAGTTTTAAGTATTTACCATTAAAACCATGTATTTCTCCAGGGGTTGTTTGTGTATAACTGGTAAGGTGGTTACCAACCAGTAGTTTCAAATTCTCTGTATCTTCCATATCAACACCACTTAGGGCTTCGTTGGTAGGGGCAAATACTGTAAATGATTGTGATCGTTTTAAAGTATCTTCATAACCGGTTATTTGCAGCATTTTCACGAAGGTACTCAGCTCTTCTCTCGTCTTCATGTAATCGATCAAATTCAGTTCGCTTCTCTCGGTATAATCTCCGGCATAATGCTCATCGAACTCGTTGCTGCACGAAATTCCGGTCATGGCAAGTATTAGTGATGCGACCAATATTGTAACGAGTTTTCTTATCTTATTTATTTCCATATTGTTTGTTTTAAAGAAACTTTACATCCGGCTTGAAACAGTTGCTATCTCTCTACTGAGCTTACTGTTTCATAATATTCGTTTTGGTTCAGATTTTCGTTGGCATCGATTTCGCTTTGAGCTATAGGCATATACATGGCATCTAACACAACAGCGCCCAACGGAGCTGTTGAACTCTCCATCTTTGCATTGACCAATAAATTTAAAGTCGTAAGTTTTGACTCGTCTCGTCGCACCATGCGTACCAGGTCATGCCAGCGCTTGCCTTCAAATAGCAATTCACGCTGACGTTCTCTTAACACCAATTCTTCAATCGCCTGCTTCGAAGAGTAATTTAATGCTGTGACGCGAAGTGAATCAGCCTCAGGGTTCGACCGTAGATAAGTCTGATTGACTAACCTGACTGCTTCTTGCAGGTTTTCCTGCTCTGAGCCTGTCTGTAATTGAACCAATGCCTCAGCTTTCATCAATATGATATCAGACAGGCGATATATTATCCAATTTGATGTGTTTGATCTGTAATAGTATGTGCGTTTTGAGTTAATCTTATTAACACTCATTCCGGCATATTTAAAAATGGCATAAACACCACTCGTTGCCGTGGGATTAATAAAATATTCAGAACGTACATCGTTGGACGACTCAAAAGTTGCATCCGGTAATTTGTAGTTAAACGGACTGTTTGCCCCCGTAAACACCTCTGTTCCTGTATTATCATAAGCTAAAGGAGTAGGGAAGGCAAAGTAGCCGAGTTTAATCCCGTTATTTCCATACAAATCGTTTACTGCGGTATTCTCCATATCGTCATCTTCGAACTGCAATTCAAAAATGCTTTCTGAGGAGTTAGTCCGATAAAAGATCTGTCCGAACATCTGTTCAGGATCTGTTATCAGACTTATGTTAGGATCAGCAAGAACAGCATTACATGCATCAATGCTTTTTTCAAAATCACCTTTCCATAAATAAACATCTGCAAGCAATGCATTGACGGCGCTTTTTGTTATACGCCCTTTATCGAATACAGTCTTCCCAAAACTCTCACGTACATACCCGTTGGCTTTCACATATTCCAGATCGTTTATAATGTTGTCCAGGACTTCTCCTTCCGGGCTTTGAGAAACGTTATAGTCCTGCACGTCTGAAATGCTTGGATCGGTAATCCACGGAATGTCTCTGAAGGTGCGGACAAGATAAAAATAAGCAAGTGCACGTAGGGTAATTGCTTCTCCTTGAATCAACTGAAGGTCTTTTTGTGTAAAGTTATCATCCAGTGCTGTTACTTCCGGGGCATAATACAAAAGAGTGTTACAATAGTTGATAACCGCGTAGAAAGAGTTCCATGAATTGTAGGCATTATTTGGTGTAATCTCTCCCTGTAATATCCGGTACATGTCGTATATACCAGACGCAAACCCTTTGCCATTCACGATGTTATCAGATCGTAATTCACCCCACACCATCATGCGCTCAATACATGCTCTCTCTGTCAATCCCCTGTAACAGGTGGCAAGTACCGATTCAACATCTGATTCTGATTTCCAGAAATCTTCAAGAATAATATCATTTTCAGGTCTCTTATCCAGCCAGTCTTCACAACCAGTGAAAACAAGTAATAAGGATAATGCTATAATTTTATAGATACTTTTCATTTTCAAATCATTTACTTATAATCCAACTGTTATTCCCAAGGTAAAATCTTTAGTTCTTGGGGTATTGCTGCCATCAATGCTTAGCCCTTTGTTAGCCAGTGAACCATAACCCACTTCAGGGTCTACCCCGCTGTATTTTGTCCAGGTATATAAATTGTTAATGGTCAGATAAACTGATAACCTGTTCAGTCCATATTTCTTAAGTATTTGCTTAGGCATGGAATAGTTAAACGTCAGGTATTTGAAACGAATGAAAGAACCGTCTTCTACATATCGGTCGCTTCCCAACCAGTTGTAGCCATAACCGTACAATGCCCGTGGCATGTCGGTATCATCACCATCTCTTCTCCAACGCCAGTTAACTGCGATACTCTGATTGTCATTACCGTACATATTCTCAGAGTACATACGGGCATTATTAATGATCTTATTTCCATACCTGAAGTTGAAAAACATACGGCATGAGAAATTTTTATAACGGAATGTAGGTCCGAAACCTCCGTTTAACTTCGGATTGGCATTTCCCAGGTAAACGATATCCAGTTCGTCAATTGAACCATCGTGATTAATATCTTCATAGACAGCATCCCCGCCTCTGAAAAGGTATCGTCGTGACGTATTGTTATAGGAGAAAAACAACTTTTTAGGATCTCCTTTTTCATCCAGCACCACGTTTCCATACTCATCAATAGCTACCGGAGCAAGTGGTTTGCCATTGGCTCCAACAACGGTTCCTTCAGTATTTAATGCTGTCTCATAGTCATCATATTTATAGGTGCCTTTAAACCTGAAGCCATAAATAGAACCAAAGGAGTTGCCTTCCTGTATTCGGGTCAGGTATGAGCCATTGGCATAGTCAAAATCTGAATTGTACCCGTCAAGCAGGGTTTGATCCAACTCTATAATAGTATTTTTATTATTGGCCAGGTTCAGGGTAAAATCAAGATTGAAATCTTTAACCTTCACAATTTTATTAAGGTTCAGTACTACTTCCCAGCCCTCATTGTCCATGATTCCTCCATTGATGTAGGGCACTGAACCAAAACCTGAGGTGCCTGTTATTGCAACATTACTAAATAACATATCCTTGATGCGCTTCGTGTAATAGTTGAAATCCATCCGTATTTTATCGTTGAACAGACCTATCTCCATTCCATAATTATACTGTGTTGCCACTTCCCATCTCAAATCGTCCAACCTTAAGGAATTTGGCTTTAATGCAGTTATGCCGCCATAACTTCCGTATTGCGAATAACGACTAAAATGTAAATAGTCGTATTTTGGCTGGTTACCACTTTTTCCCCATGAAGGACGAAGTGCTAAAAAGTTCAACCAGTTCTTTAACGGATACATGAATGGTTCGTCTGAAACAATCCATTTTAATGAGACTCCGGGGAAAGTTCCCCATCGATTGCCTTTACCAAAACGGCTACTCCCGTCCCTTCGAACTGTTGCTGTAGCAATATATTTTCCTTTAAATGCATAATGACCTCTGAACATATAAGCAAATCCATTCCATGTAGAACGTCCATTTCCTATTCCTTCCAGATAACCAAAGTTTGAAGCATCTATCAACTCACCCGAGGGCAGTCCATAGGTTGTAATACTTTGGCTCGAACTGTTGCCACTTGTCAACTGCATCGATCCGTAAAGTGTCAAGGCGTGACTGGTATTCGTAAATTTTGGCACAAACAACAAGTTGTTATCCATAAAAATATTCAGGCTTCCCGACGAAGCATCAAAAGCGCTGTTTACCCCGGCATCATTCCATACAAGATTGGATGTGGATGCGGGTAGAAATGTCACTGTTTTATCATTGTTTGTATCAAACGAAGCTCCCACATTCAAACGCAATGTGCTTTTATCGCGACTCAATAAATCATAAATCAAATTTATCCTGGGTATAATACGTGTAGAACGCACGCTGTTCGTGGCAAGGTAGGCAAGAGCCACCGGATTTTTAAGGTTCTTTTGATCGCTATTCAGCTCCGAATCACTTGATATATTATAATAATCGTTGGTATTATTCCCCTCACTATCCTGCCTGTATACACTCACGTTTGGCATCTTGGCGTATGCTATAGCCAATAGATTTTCATAATTACGTTTATTATCCGACTGTGTGAATGATATTTCTGTATTTACCCTGATTCTATCCGAAATTTTGTAATCGAGGCTTAAACGGGATGAGATACGTGAAAACTCCTGTCCAATTATTGTCCCATCCTGCCCTAAATAGCCTCCTGCAAAGCGATAGGTGGCCCGCTCACCACCACCGGATATTGTCAAGTAATGATCATGTATGTTTCCTGTCTGTGTAACCTCTTTTACCCAATCGGTATTATTGTTAAAATTCTCATATTCCGGAAAATTAGGATCGTAATTGATTTCAGCCACATCATTCGCATTGTCATCGTTTCTGGGATTCAGGTAAGCTTCTTTGATATACATGGTATAATCATCGCCGGTTAACAAATTTCGTCCTCTGGGCTGTCGGGTATTGGTATAACGGTAGGTATATTCAACTTTTATTGGCCCTGTTACACCTCTTTTTGTTGTGATTTCAATAACACCGTTGGCTCCTTTCGACCCCCAGATGGCGGTTGCTGCTGCATCTTTTAAAACAGTAATTTCAGCAATATCATCGGGATTGATACTCAACATATTTGCATATTGTTCGCTATTGGAATTTGCATAGTCGAAATTCGGATCTACATCCATCGAATACGGAATCCCGTTAAGTACAATCAAAGGTTCGCTTTCGCCGTTTATGGATGTAACCCCGCGGATACGCATAGAAGTTGCACTACCCGGATCGGCTGAATTGGCAACAATATCCAGTCCTGCTATCCGTCCTTGCAACAGATCATCAACAGATGTGGCCTGTATCCCTTCAAACTTTTCGGTACTTATCGTTTGCATAGCTGTACCTATTTCTCGAGTAGCAATAACAAAACCTCCCTGTTCGCTCTTTTTTGTGGCAATTACAGTTGTTTCATCAAGTATGTTATTTTCTACCATTGCAACGTCAATCTCACGTCGGTTGCCCACCTTAACAACAACATTCTCATAGCCGATATACGAAAATACGAGACTGTTTTCTGTGTTGTTTAACCGGATAACATAGTTCCCGTTCAGATCGGTTACTGTACCTGTGATTACACGATTTTCAGCATTCACCTCGATCACATTCGCCCCTATCAATGTCGTTTTATCGCTGGCCGAGGTAACTGTTCCCTGTATGATTGTTCCGCTCGACTGTGCTGCCATACTAAACGAGAAAGTACTAAGTATCAGTGAACAGATGATGACCACAACGAACTTCATCTGTTTATAAATATTTTTTTCACACCTGTAGGTCGAGTGGTTTATAAATGATTTATCAAACAATGATTGTTTCATATTCTTATAATTAATATTAGTGCGCATCTCCCTTTATTTATTCATCAAACGTTAACACATCATCTATCAAATGAATGACAGCCGATGAAGATGCAGTAATTCTGGACTTGTTAAATGCTGTTGCAGTAGTCGCTCCAGTTCCATCAACATTTTTAAAATCGGTAGAGGTAGAAGTTGGCGAGTTGAACACATAATCTTTTGCGATCAGATTATAATAGCCGTCTTTCAGTATCACCCTTGCTGTTTTTCCAGACTCAGTTATCAGTTTTATTGAGCCTCCGTCTTCTTCAACACCAAGCTTGTAACTTTTATTGACCGGTGTATTGAAATACGACGGAAAATTATCGGATTGCAGCTTTAAGGTTGCCGTTTCGTAAGTTCCTACCTTTGTTTGTCCGACAAAAACTGACCGATCCTGGAAATGATAGCGTAGGAACCGAAGCATCTTTTGTGTCTCGGCCTTCTTTGCATCGCCTGTAAAAAGGTTGATTTGTGCCCATGTTTTAATGACCCCATTACTTAAAGCCCTTTGTATTGCTTCATTTGTTGGCACATAAATCGTATAGTTGTATGAATTAAAGAAACTCACACAATAATCAAGTCCCCGGGACGTGAATATTTGTGGTAGTTCGGTGCCGTAATCTGATGGCACACCTTCTAACAATTCGAAGAAATCTGAGAATTCCGTTTTTGAAATATCACCCATAGCTGAATAAACCGACTGTAATGCCGGGTTTATCGGACTGTTAATAGTGAATGTTGTCCCATTTTCTTGCGGGAAAGTGCGGATTACCTGAGCTTCTGTTCCTTTTTCAATATCAAAACCTCCTTGTACGCTCTGCATACTGTTTGACATCTTTATAATGTCGTTGGCTTTGGTAACGTAATAACCGTCTCCGGTAACATCTCCAACAACGATATGGCTATCTAATAGCTTCCACAAGCGGTTCTGTAAAAAATCGGCATCCGTAATCACACCAACAGAGTCGCCTACTATTCCATCAGAATAGGTATATATGGTAGCGTTAACTGTTGAGCTTTTTTCGTTATACCAGTACTTAAGTGCTCCATTAACACCTGTTTGACCGTATGCCACCGGGTCGATATATTTAGTCAGATATTCATCGGTAGGCACAAAAAGAGCATATTTAGCGGCCATGGAGTTCAGATACAGCTTATAAAACGCAAACAATGTTCTGTCATAAGCCGCCTCTGTACGCGTTATTGCCCAGTTGATTACCTTGGTGCCGGTCGTTAACAATACTGGTGCGTACACCGATATATAATCAACCGGGGTATATACTTTATTGGTTAAGTACACTTCACCATTAACAGCTGTGTAATTATAATCTGTCAGTATATCCTCTTTCTTTACCGGCAGCGTATAGTTTTGATTGTCCACCATTTTCGAAAAAACACTTGGTACTGACTTCAATAGCGATGTTTGCATGTGTCGTGTGAGGAATGAAACCACAACATCATTGGGCAGAAGCTCCCATGAGCCATACCGCTCTTTGAGCAATGACCCGGTCGGATCATTATTGATATAATCGTTCATGGCTTCATCCGATGGAACAAACATAGCAGCCATATCAGAATAAACAGATGAGTTTACGGTTGTTCGATAAGCATTCCATCCCGGATTATAAGCCAGTCGTACAGTTATCGCTTTACCGTTGGGATCAACTGAAGTACCTCCATTGTCAGCAAAATAAACCTTGTTAAAAATGGAATCTGTAAAGTCGGGATTAAGCTCTTTGTATAATGCGGTTGTTGAACCATCGTAATAAGGTGCACTAAACCGCTCAAGTAATGTTGAAAAAATCGTTGTTCTTGGATTCGAATTAATATATTCGGCCATGTTGACAGGTGGAGTTAGCACACTTTCCAATACATTAACATACCCGTTTTTACATATAATATCTCTCTTTATAACTTTTTTATTGAACACGAAAAAGTCATCCTTCACACGTTCTTTACCGCCACTTAAAAACGAAAAATCCTCATCTGTCATACCTGATAGTGTCATAAACTGGGGCGAGAAAAACACAAATGGGATATCTGTATTGTCTTTCATCAAATACAATCCTTTGTTTCTGTATGCATCCCAATAGCTTCCTGCCGGTAACTCTTTACCAAACTCGACACTGTCAATGGCTGATAAAGCGGTATAGCGCCGCATGGCAAGCCCC
The DNA here is from genome assembly GCA_016938235.1 of Bacteroidales bacterium. GTDB lineage: Bacteria > Bacteroidota > Bacteroidia > Bacteroidales > UBA10428 > UBA10428. The sequence continues at coordinate 28,621 of JAFGVA010000113.1, forward strand.
TCGTGGTAATTACCATCGTAATAATTAGAGAGTTTTTCCAACGTATACGCATTTTTTATCATCGAAAAATTGAAGATCAATTTCTTTTGCCGCTGTGTCAACTGTTCATATCGGCTTACATTCCATACATTTTTTTTGTAAAACTCGTTGAATGCACTGTCGTTGGCCACAAAAAGGGTTATGCTTCCCGTGAGATTCAGGTATTCCTTGCGGTTCAGATCGTCTATAAGCCTGATGTAGTTGGTAAAATCTCCCGATTCTTTAAGATATTGATAGATGCTTCCTTTTAGAAAATCTGGTTCCTTGTCATCATAGATGTAGTCATCATCCATACATGAAGTAATTACAGTAATGGCCATAAGCAAGACTAAAAGCACCTTAACTGAATGAGACCATCTGTTTTTATATCTGTTTTCCATATTCATTTATTTGCTGGTTCAATTGTTGAATTATCAAAGCATCTAATGATTAATAAATGCCTTCAAATTCAATTGCGCTTACCGGAATAAACTCGATGTAATCTATCTCCATTTCACCACTGCTCAGTCCTTTTAATGCAATCGTATGAGGTTCGGCTTTGTCGAAAGTAAAGGTTCCTAATATTTTACGCAGGTTTCCGGGGTCTGTCCTGCCTGTAAGATTTGCATTCCCTAATGGTTGAAGTATAGAAGCCAGTCCTTTCATGTACCCTTGGTTGCGCATCATTTTATCATTCTCATAACCAAAAGGATCACTTGGATTGGAACCTGGAAGTTCCCATCCTATACTCACATGTGTCCCCGAATTATTCAGGTTTACTGGTACTCCCCTCGGCACACCATCAAAGTAATACTGACATACGCCTCTCCATGGTGTGGCCAAATAACCTATGCGTACTTCGTAAGTTCCCGGAGGAACCGGATACGTGCGGATAGAAAAATCGTAGAAACTTCCTGCAGACACACTTATAAACAACTCATCTCCCTGGTAATCCATCAATCGTTCATTGTTTGATATATACCCCATTGTTGTTTGTTCCGAGGCTTCTAAGTTGTCCAGATAACCACGGGGAAATTTAAACAGGGGGAATGGCTTCACAGTACTTCTGCCACGTAAATTATTATTTGTAATTTCCGGGAAGAAACAAGCAAAATCAAATCGTAAACGCTTAGTTGAATGCTCATCGAACACATACTTATCATATACCAGCATATCATTAATTTCATGATATACCCCGTTTAACGCATCGTTGTCGGTACTTGCTCCTAATTCCAAATATTGCCCTGTAAGTGTGATGTAGTTTATTATATTGGTTTTTCCGGCTTGCCTGTCTTTCTTTATCTCGATAAGTGTGTTTGGGCACATGGTTTCAATCCATTCGTACATATCGACTGTCTTAAGTACATTCCCGTTGTCGTAGGCGTCAATAAGCTTATTCACACTAAGCTCTTTGTTTATCAGGTGATAAGCCACAAAACGATTCAAGCTATTACGACGGTCTGTAACATCTGTAATGTCTTTATCTTCAGGATACATTTCGTCATATACTCCTGCTGCATATTTCTTCAGGTCTTCTAACGTTTCTATACCATGTTTTGAAAATGTTTTATTGCTTTCCATAAAAACGGTATAACCATACTTCCTTGTCCAGGGGATGTCATCGTAACTCCAACTCGGATTACTTTCCTGCGGTGTCACTATCAAATCGGTATACAAATAAGGATCATATTCCCGATCGATATCTCTCATTAAAGAATCGCTTAGGTTTGTTGTAACCAATGCTTCATAAAAAAGCGAAAACCGCTCGTCTTGAGAAATCGCTTCTACAACGCCAAATCGGCTGGGATCCAATACCTGCGATATAATATGAATTGTTCCATTGTGGATTGGTCCTTCGTTTAAATTGCTTTCGACCGTGCCAAGAAGTTTGGAATCATCATTCAGGTATATAGCGTTATCCAGGTAAGAAACAGAAACATATCGGTCGCTCATGGTCAACTGACCTAACCGGCCTTCTTTCATCAGGGACCGGGTAATCAGGTACCCGTTAATGATGTGATCGTATGCGATGGTCTGTAATTCTTCATCGGTAAAATCATCGAGCGATTTTTTTCCTTTCTTAGTGTAGTAGGCTTGCAAAGCATCATTTGTCGGGGCAAAACAGGTGTAGGTCCCATACGTCTTTAAAAGTCCCATTGCATTTCCTCTTCTCAATATAGTTGCAAAGTCAGAAAGGCTTTCATCTTCACTAACATATTGTCCTACTGTTTCCCCTAGGAAAGTATACATACTTTCTGTTGCCATCTCATCTTCTTTGCACGAAGTAAAACCGGCTACAATACCTGCAACAAATAATATAAATAGCCATTTCTTTATTGATAATACTTTCATTATGTATGGTTTCTGTTGTTCTAACAGCTTTTATAAAAATAAAGGCTTGATATTTCTGAAAATTGTCTTGTTATTGATTAACAAAGCAACTCGTGTTGAAATTTTAATCATTCAATCCACTCTATTCTTGTTCTGCACTTGGCAGTAAATAAATTGACAGGATTACGCAATTGAATTTAATAGCTTACAGGTTTTAAGCAATTTTAGAACAACAGCAAACTTGACGTTGCTGTTGTTCTATTTTCTTAGAGATTTGTTGTGCTACAAAAACAAACTCCTTTTTAAGATTTACCTTACAATTACCTTGGTTGCAAATTCATTAATCAACACAATGTAAATACCTGAATTTACAGTAATAGAATTCAGGTCGGTCACTTGATGCTTGCGTCCTGTAATATCATAAACTGAAATGGTTTCCCTTCCTTGAATACCTGAAATCCGGATGGTTTTACCTGAGGCATAAACGTGATAGGAATTGACTTTCGAGCTGTTCACCGCTGTGTTTAAATCACTACCCTGGTTGGCTGCATAAGCTGCTTCCAGTTGTTGTAACGTTAAAGCCACATCGTAGTCCTGACTTGCAAAATCAGTTTCAGATAATTCCTTGTTGTAAATTCTGAAATCGTAAACCAATGTATTTCTTAAATAATTATCATTACTCCAGTTTGAGCGACCAATCCAATTGTATGGGGTTCCTAGTTTATTCCCTTTTTGAAGGTAATATTGAATTGAATTGGGTATTACCCCAGATTTTACTTTACTACTACCATCAGAACTTATTAAATAATAAGTAGAAGTAGAATCTGTGTTACCTGTTATGGCCACAAATTGCCATATACCTTTAGACGCAATAACTGCTGTATCTAACAGATAATACTCGGCGCCTTCTGTTCCACTGGAAATTTGATATCGTTGATCAACCAATGAATGGAATAAGTATCCATCATTCGCTACACGCGCATTCTCATTATTGGAGAATGTCCACAAGAAGTTACCCGCAGTACTTAATCCTTCATAATTCTCATCAATACGGTAATAAGCTGCAATCGTATATACACTGTCCAGATGATACATAACCTGACCGACTTCTTCACCCATGTCAAAATAACCAATACTGTCGGCTAACGACAATACATCAAAGGTATTGTCACCTTCCCCGATAGTGCGTATATATGCCTCGTTTTTAAGTTCTCCTTTAAATCCGGCCTGAGCAACATCGATAACTGTTCGACCACTCACGTTTTCCATGCTAAAATCAAAATGTACCAGTTTACCATCTGTCAATGCGGTACCATCTACCATTGGCACAGTTGCATCAAGCACAAATGATTTAGTCATGGTTTCTCCTGTTTCTGTTGAAAACAATGTGGCAGTGATACTGTCAAGTTGATAATCGTAATATTTTGGGCGAGTAACAACGCCATCTGAGTTAACCAAAGCTTCATTCGAAGTGTTCCATGTCAAAACAATGGTAGGATAGGCATCAAGTGTAGGGAAAGTAAGATCACTGGTGATTGTGCTATTGATCCACGTATTGTCAATTGACAATTCATTATAGGCATTTATGAGATCATCATTGTTTACTTTAGGGTTCTCGGCATATGCAGCATTCAAGTTTTCAAGAGTTGTTGAAACATCCAATCCTTCAATATCAGATGCATAAAGACCATACCCTAAAATTGTAAAATCATAGATCAGGGTGTTTTTCATGTATGCATCATTTGCATAACATGAACGTCCCAGCCAGTTGAACAGGGTTCCTTCACGACCTTCAATTTTCAAATTGATTGGTAATAGGGAAATATCAGCAGTATCAACAGGTAACCCGTCCACATAAAGGGTACCGACTTTTCCTGTTTGTGAATATGCAAGATGATGCCATTCTCCCTGGAAAGTTCCCGGGAATGTACTTCCGCTAACCGATTGTGCAGCTTCCCATCTTGCCTGAGTTATAGAGTATTCGTTCGAATAAGGACGTGCAAAAAGATAACCATTTCGTTCGTAATAGACATTATCAGAGTTTGAGAAATTCCATAACCAGTTTCCATTGGCAGCAATGTTCGTAGCTTCATTTTCTACCATGTAATAGCAGGTCATGGTAAAATCGGGCACTTGATAAATCATTTTTCCAATCGAATCACCCATGTCAAAATAACCGTTCTGATCGCCCAAATCCAGTACTTTATAGCTGGTTGACTCTCCAATAGTACGAATGCTTGATCCACCTTCCAATGTTCCGGTATATGACTTGGGATTGGTTCCATTACTGGTTGATGTTACATTTATCTTTCCGTCCTGATAGGCAATATCTTCAAATGTAAAAATAGAGATGTACTGAGGTAGTGGTTCAGCAGCTTCTGTAGTCACTGTAAAACTTTTGGTGATTGTTTTTGCTACTCCCGGATGGCTGAATGTGGCCGTCAATGTAACAGCTTCCGGTGTACTAATTAATGTGACTTTTCCATCATTTGCAATCACGTTTGAACTTGATGACTCCCACGAGATAGTTACATTATCAGCACCTACGCCAGGTAATGAAGTCATTAAATTTAAGTCGTCCCAGATAAGTTCACCTTCTACATTATTATTTAAAATCTCGCTAAAAGTTAAAGCTGTATTAGCTGCATTTAGCTCCTCTATAGCAGTAATCTCAGTGTCATTGTAACCATTCAAATAATAAACTTCTGTTTGACTTAATGCACGATTATAAATACGAAAATCAGCTAAATATACATCCTGCGCAACACCATTGTTCCACACGTTATTTGTACCCAAATACCCGTGCAACCCGGTTGCTCCGGTAAAGTCTGACGGATGAAGTGTTATGGCAGTATTGCTGGACTTTTCGTCGCCGTTCAGGTATAAATAGCCGGTTGATCCGCTCATCACAAAGGTAACTTTGGTCCATTCATTTTTTGTATAGGCACCATAAGAACTTACTACCTGTTCGTTGTTCCACGAATTTTCTGTAATGGCAAACTGATGATTGTTCGTGTGTAAACACATGTATTGGTTGGTGTTGGCGCTGTAGCCAAACAGCCATCCCCTGCTCACATAGTTCTCTCCTGCATACACATCAAGCGAAATGGTATAATCACCGTTTAGATTATCCATGAGCGTACTCAGGTTCGCAATGTTAACTCCTGCTGTGTTATCCTGTACCTGAGGTAAATACAAGGCGTTCTTTCCGAAATATTCTCCGGTAACAGTTGTTCCCATAATCTCACCGGTAATATTTGATACTCCGGAAGCATCATTAACAGTTGTCCCGCTAATGTTTTCTGCTGCAAAATCGTATTGCAACTGCAATCCATTCGTTAAATCCTGCGCAGACACAGAATTCACCCACATACTGGCAATGTATGCCAATATTAAAAGAGTAGTTTTTCTCATGATTTTAACAATTTAAATTAATTAACGCATCTCAAAAAAAAGACATGTAAATATAGCTATACAAGGGAGTTACAATCTTGTCATATCGTCTACGTATTTGTCAAACCGTATATAGTGTAAGGTTTTTATGATTTAGGAGATATTTTTTGCAGATCAATTCAAATAAAATTGATTTAGAATTAACAAATGGGTGTTTTTATAAGTGTGAATGATTGCAAAAAAAACAGAAGAGCAGAAGAATTCTACCGTTGATTTTAAATCTTATTATCAGTATTTAGCAAACTTAGACATTCATTTTTGCGATTAATGCTTAAGTTTTACATTGACAAAGTAAAAAATCAACCCATTTTCATCCTTTAGGGTCAGAGTAACTAAAACAGAAAAATCTTCACAATGATCTAATTTGTCACAATAGGATTAGTTTGTCATCATTGAATTACTACGAATTATTTTTTTGCAAAAAGTCGGGATTTGTATGTTGATTTGTCATTCTGAACGGAGTGAAGAATCTGAGTGTGTTGGGGAAATTCTTCGTTTCAAATGATAAATGAAGATGCCGATTAACAGTTCGATAGCATTAACTTGCGAACTTAATGAGATAGAAGAGTTTTGCAGGATTGAACAAATTGCTTTCATTCAATAACGTGCTGATATTAACACAACATGTATCCATTGCTGATTTTTGACATACTCTAAAGTTTTTTAAACCCACGGCAACCTTCATAACCATTTTTCGTCCGATAAGTACTTTAAAACAAAATCAGCTTATGTCCTTTTTATGCATCTCAATATAATTAGAGGGTCGGCACCCAACCTGTTTCGTAAAGCTTCGTGAAAAATTACCGGTGTCGGTATATCCAACTTTATAAGCTACCTCTGAAATATTAAATTCACCTGAGAGCAATAGCTCGGCGGCTTTATTAATACGCACTGTTGTAATGAAGTTATGGACTGTCATATCGGTCAGTGCTTTAATTTTTTTATACAACAGAGCTCTGCTCATCTTCAACTTCTCAGCTAATGTTTCACTATTAAAATTAGTATCCTCAATATTTTCTTGTATCGCTTCTATTGCCTTATTAACAAAGGCTTCATCAGTCACATTATTGGTAATGGCTTTAACATCTAAAACAGTTCCTTTGCCAAATAATTCTTTCAGCTTTGCCCTGGTCTCTATTAGGTTTTGTATCTGGCTATTAAGAATAGCCGTGCTGAATGGCTTTATAACGTATGCATCAGCCCCGGTTTCATAACCTTCAATAACGTTTTGCTCAGATTGCCGTGCTGTTAGCAGTATGACAGGTATATGGCTTGTCTTAACATCCGATTTAAGTTTTTTGCACAGTTCTATACCATCCATACCCGGCATCATAATGTCGCTAATGATTAAATCGGGTAAATATTCACACGCCTTGTCGTAACCATCTAACCCATCGGGCGCTTCATAAACTGTGTAACCCGAAGATAGTTCTGCTGCAAGATAGCTTCGGATATCCTCATTATCCTCAACAATCAGAAGACTGGTGGCATTTTGGTTTTCTTCTTTATTGTCCGATAGCTCTTCTGAAATGCTTGGCTGAAGCTTCTCCAACAGGTTTATTTTTGGTGTTTCACTTTCTTTTTTCTGAACATCAGATTTCATTTGAACACAAGGCATTTTAACAGTAAAACAGGCTCCGTTGCCAACTTCGCTCTCAACAGAAATAACTCCATTATGCAGTTCAATCAGTTCTTTTGTAAAGGCAAGTCCGATCCCATAACTTTTAAAATTTTCACCGCTATTGTCCTTCTCCTTATAAAACATCTCGAAAATATGTACCAAAGAATCGGGTTTAATGCCCTTACCTGTATCCGCTATTTTTATCTCAATGCACGAGTACTCCTTTTGACTATTGAATGGTTCATCAACAAAGTTGAGCTGAATCGATATTTTTCCATTATTAGGTGTATACTTAAAAGCATTGGAAATCACATTGTAAAAAATAGTCTCAACTTTCTCGTAATCATAACTAAAGTTCAAAGAGTCGGCTGATGAATGAAACTCATAACTGATTTTGTTTTGCAAGGCTTGTGATTCAAACGACCCGTATATTTTTCTTAAATGAGAAACAATGTCGTTCACCGTTTTTACAACCTCCAATTGACCTGTCTCTATCTTTCTAAAATCTAATAATTGGTTAGTGAGGTTATACAGCCGTTTGGCATTTCTCTGCATCACCATAAAATAGTTTTTAGTGGTGGCTCCAATTGAGTTGTCATGTAATACTTTTTCCAGCGGATCTATGATCAGGGAGAGGGGAGTGCGCAACTCATGAGCCATGTTTGTGAAAAATTTTGACTTAAGATTGTCAAACTCCTGTAATTTGTCTGCTTTCAATTTCTCAAACTCAATCTGATGCTTATATTTCTCACGTGCTGTTATAATACGGATGACCAGTGATACCATCAGCAACACCATAACAATATATCCTGCGTACGCCCAGCCCGATAACCACCATGGGGGTAAAACTTCTACTGATAAAGTTGCCGGTATTTTACTCCAGACTCCATCCGAATTTGCTGCAAACACTCTAAACGTATAATCTCCAGGTTCCAGGTTCGAATAAGAAGCTGTGCGTTTTGCTGCATTAGTATAAACCCACTCATCATCAAACCCCTCTAATTGATATTTGTACTGGCTGCCGTGAGGATTTGAAAAGTTCAACCCGGCAAATTCAAATTCAACAGTTCTGTCGAGATGATTAAGTGTGATTTTATCTGTAAGATAAATAGCTTTATTCAGAACAACCCGACCATTGACCACTTCGTTGATCCCGACCTTTTTATTTAATACTTTCAACCCGGTGATATAAGTTCTTGGAATCGTGGTGTTGTCTTTTATTCCATCCGGATGAAACACATTTAAACCATTGGTGCCGCCAAAGTACAACTCACCGGTAGTGGTATCTCTAAAACAGGCGCTTTCAATAAAGTCTTTATCCTGCAAACCATCTTCATAAGTATAGGATGTAAATTTATGTTTTTCAATATTAATACGCAATAATCCCCTTAAATGACTCACCCAGGCATATCCCTCACGATCGCATACGACTGTTAAAATGATCTTTTCCGGCAGTCCGTTTTCTTTTTTCAAATGCGTGAACCGGTTTGATTGAGGATTGAAGATGTTAACTCCGTCAGATGTTGCTAACCATATCCGGCCGTTCTCATCCATATCCATTGAGTAAATATTATCACTGCTGATTGAAGTGCTGTCATTTATATCGTGCCTGTAATGCACGGGGGTAAATTCACCATCAGAATTTCCTTTGTTATTTCGCTTAAGACAAGTCAATCCTCCCTCTTCAGTTCCCACCCAAAGATTTGAATGCCCATCGTCCATTATTGCACGCACCTTTACACTTGATAATATTTTTTGCGAATCATAAAATACAAATCGGTCCTCCTTGCGATTATATTTAGCAATTCCTCTGAATGTTCCAATCCATAATTCACCATTATGATCTTCTGTGATTTCAAAAACCCAGTTATGTGGTATCGGACTTTCTGAATAAACCGTGTAATCTTTATAGGTATTGTTTTGAGTGTTAAATCGTCGCAATCCGGCTTTGGTACCAATCCAAATGTATCCCTCCCGGTCACAATAGAGATGCCTGGTTTGATTAAAAGTATTTTCACCAAGTGGTTCCTGTGCTGTAAAAGAATGATGTTGAAAGGTTTTCTCATCACTGTTAAATAGGGCAATACCATCACTGCGTGTTCCAACCCAGATGTTACCATTCAAATCTTTGCATATTGCCCTTATGTCATTGGGGAAAGAATTACTTCGATACAGGTAAAAATCTTTTTGCCGGGTGTCGGCAAAGTTGATACCGCTTCCCGAGGTTGCAACCCATAGGATCTGATTTTCATCCAAATATATCTCACCAACAAACTCACTATTTATTGACCATCTATCTAAAGGATCAGACTTATATATAATAGTCTCCTGACTATTTCTGTTCTTTTGAACCAGTTTATAAATCGGATATTCAACTTCCCATGTATAGTTTTGTGTTTGAGCAATGCTTCTTACAAAGGGCCGATACCTGTTTAATGAATCAATAATTTTTGTATCCATTTCCGTATAATGGGTTCTGGAAAAGTTATCCTGCTCATAATCGTACTTACATACAAATACACCATTTGCAAAACCGATGAGAATATCGCCTAAAGAATCCTTGTATACACTAACAATCCTGTCACTTACTATAGAGGTTGAGTCTGCTTCATTGGCATGATAAACGGTAAATTCATACCCATCGTACCGACACAACCCATTCCATGTTCCAAACCACATGAACCCATATTTATCTTGTGTAATGCCTATAACTCCATTCTGAGGCAAACCATCATTCACGGTTAATTGTCTAAACCTTAATTTTTTTTCCTCGGCATTGGCAATCAACACAAAGAATAACAAATAAACATAGATTAACGACTTCATTTCTTCCCAACATTTTCAATAAATACAATTAAATATACGAACTGAAAATCGTAAATAAAAACAGCCTTTTTTATAAAAAAATGAGCTTGCTACAAAAAAATGAAATTGCTCAGGAATATCGTATACGATTCCTGAACAATTCCATAATATTAAATATTGTTATTACGCAAATAATTATTTAAAAATGACATTTCTAGTTTCAACACCCTGTGTTGTTTCAACCCTTAAAGTATAAATACCTTTAGCAGTCTCATTAAATTGAATCGTCTGCTCCGTATTTCCTGCTTCAACCACACCTAAACTACGATTAAACAGCAATTGTCCCTGTACAGAATAAAGCTTTACCTGCACTTCAGATGCTTCAGGAATCTCCATTGAGAGTTGTATCTTATTATCAGTAACAGGATTCGGATAAACATCCAGTTTGAAATCACTAGCAACCTCTTTCATTGCTTCTTTTGATTGTATGCTTGCACTTTTCAACCGGGTAAGTGAAAATACCTGGTTTAAATTTCCTGTACAATCGTACTGAATAATGTTCGCTCCATCTAGCGAAGAGGCAAATTCAACATCCAGGCATTTACCGCTGTGTCGTACAATGATGTTCCAACCTCCGGTTGATGCCCTTTGAAACTTAAATTGTTGATTATACCCGCCATGATAAGCCCATGTTATAATATGTGCGCTGTTAGCTGTTGATACGCCGGTAACATCTAAAGCCTGATCGGTTGCTATAACAGGAGTAATTCGGTGCCACTCTCCATCCACCGGAGTGATAATATATCGTTGGGCATCGTCTCCTGTATTACTCCATTGGATAATGCTGGTACCATTAGTCGTTCCAAATCCACTGGTGGCAATGGCTTTACCGCTATGTTGGGCGATAATATTGTAGGTGCCATTAAATAGTTCCATACAGGTACTATCAATATTTGCATAAGTTCCTTCTCCCCAAGCGGTAATACCAGTATTGCAACATCCTGATTCTACACTGCAATATGCAACATTTTCAAGCCAAACACCACGGCCTTCGCCCCAATAGTCAACACAATCGACTACGTAACAGTAGTTCAAATGGCAATTATTACTGCCTGATGTTACAAAAAAACCACGACCACATTCTCTCGCGTATAACTGATCAATTGCAAGGTTACTGCAACTATTTGCCAAACGCAAACCGGCATATCCGCCACCAACACAGCACCTGTATGCATCAACGGTGCCTACCGTTCCATTAATGGTTTTATTTAACAGCACTCCACACTCACCACAATTAAGGGCAACAATATTCTGTATATTACAGCCATCAACACCATACGTTTCAAGCCCGTGTGAACCTAAATTCTCGAACCTGCAATTAGTTACGGTAACATTATAGACCCAGAAATCTTCATATGGCCTACTTTCATGACTGTCTATCCTCATCCCGATAAATCCGCTCAATAAAGTTATATTATCAAATACAAGGTTGCTGCATCTGGTCATGCGAATACCCATATTTGTCAGATTTGAAAGTGTCACATCATGTATTTGAACTTCATTGACTCCTTTTCCATAGAACCCGTATCCACCATGATCAATGGTAAATGTATTGTTATGACAATAGAGCTTGATTCCATATGGTAAACCAATGGTCTCTGTTAAAGTACCCGAACATAAAATGTGCAGTTCCCGATAATCAATGGGAGGTACACTCCAAACAGCGTTTTGCACTGCTTCTGTAAAGCTGGTTGTACTTCCCTGATCAACATCATTGATCCGCCAGATATATGTATCACCCGACTGACGAACTTCATTGGTATAGGCCAGGAGATCATTGGCAAAAATTGCTCCAATCAGCAAAAACAAAACACTAAGTACTAATTTTTTCATAATTGATAGATTTTGATTAACAATAATTAAAATGTAGATTTCTAATTCGGCCTAAAGTTTTATTATCTACACTATTTTATTGTTGTCATGTCGTCTAAAAAAGAGTCAATTCGTATTTTCTCTCAATTAAATGACTTATTGCACAAAGCATTTAGACGAAAAAATCAGGTGTCAACTTTATTGTTGACACCTGATTTTTTAATATGTCTTTTTCTGGATAAACTCAATTTTGCAGATTTATCCTTATGCATGTTCCTAAACACGTTAACTCTTTATTGGTGTTTTAATTTTTCAATTTTACCTTGTGTTCTTCAGCAACTGATTACCAACATAGACATGATAATCTTTTATTCTACCGGGATTATTCCCGGCTCTAGGCACATAACTAAAACCATTTATGATTTCCTCTTGACCTAAGTCGATGGCTAAATAATGCGGATAATCAGGTTGTGTTTTGCTCCATGAGGTATGCCAATAATTAAATATTTGTCCGTCGAAAGCATTATCGGCATTACCATCTTCC
>JAFGVA010000114.1 GCA_016938235.1 Bacteroidales bacterium
AAATTGAATACTTTTGCCTCAGAAATCGAAAAATAAACTGGCAGGGTATCGCCGGAATTACTGGCAGGGTTTAATCGGAATAATCAGCAAAAAAAGCGGGATGAACCAATTTAGTTCATCCCGCCCATATAAGAAAGAGTGTTTTGTTTATTCGCTGTATGCTTCTATTAAAATTTCAAGCATTTTTATTGCAGCAACAGATACCGATGAACCGGGGCCGAAGATGGCAGCAACTCCTGCATCGTAAAGGTATTTGTAATCCTGTGCCGGAATTACTCCACCGGCAATTACCATGATATCTTCACGACCAAGTTTTTTAAGTTCTTCAATAACCTGAGGAATAAGCGTTTTATGTCCTGCAGCTAATGAAGAAACACCGAGTACGTGAACATCGTTTTCAACGGCCTGACGTGCAGCCTCATCCGGAGTCTGGAACAATGGTCCTATATCAACATCAAATCCTATATCGGCATAACCTGTTGAAACTACTTTGGCACCACGGTCGTGTCCGTCCTGTCCCATTTTAGCAATCATTATTCTTGGCTGACGACCTTCCATTTTTGCAAACTGGTCGCACAGTTCCCTGGCTTTGGCAAAGTTTTCGTCTTTGCCCGATTCTGAGGAGTAAACTCCGTTTATTGAACGTATCACAGCTTTATATCTTCCTGAAACATTTTCTATTGCATCTGAAATTTCGCCAAGGGTGGCGCGGTTTTGAGCAGCCTCAACTGATAGTTCAAGCAGGTTCCCTTTACCTGTTTTAGCTGCTTCGGTTATTTTTGCTAATGAAGTCTGAACCGCTGCATTATCACGTTCTTTCTTTAACTTTTCAAGTCTTTGGATTTGTGATAAACGAACAGCAGTATTATCCACTTCAAGAATTTCCAGTGGATCTTCTTTATCAAGTTTATACTTGTTTACACCAACAATTGTATCTTGTTTTGAGTCGATACGTGCCTGTTTACGTGCAGCAGCTTCTTCGATTCTCATTTTTGGGAGACCGGTCTCAATTGCTTTAGCCATTCCACCAAGCTCTTCAACCTCTTCTATGAGTGTCCAAGCCTTGTCAGCCAACTCTTTGGTAAGCATTTCAACATAGTATGAACCTGCCCAGGGATCAACCGAGCGACAAATATTGGTTTCTTCCTGAATATAAATCTGGGTATTTCTTGCAATACGAGCAGAAAAATCTGTTGGAAGAGCAATAGCTTCATCAAGTGCATTGGTATGCAGCGACTGAGTATGTCCGAGTGCAGCAGCCATAGCCTCAATACAGGTTCTTGCCACGTTGTTGAACGGGTCCTGCTCTGTAAGCGACCATCCCGATGTTTGAGAGTGGGTGCGAAGAGCAAGTGATTTTTGATTTTTAGGATTGAATTTTTTTACAATCTTTGCCCAAAGCAAACGTGCAGCACGCATCTTGGCAATTTCCATGAAGTGGTTCATACCAATAGCCCAGAAGAAAGAAAGGCGCGGAGCGAAGGCATCGATATCCAGACCAGCTTTAACACCGGTTCTTAAATAGTCCAGTCCATCGGCAAGTGTGTATGCAAGCTCAATATCAGCAGTAGCACCTGCTTCCTGCATATGGTAACCCGAGATACTTATGGAGTTGAATTTTGGCATTTTCTGAGATGTAAACTCAAAGATGTCTGCAATAATGCGCATCGACATTTCTGGTGGATAGATATAGGTGTTTCTTACCATAAATTCCTTCAGAATATCATTCTGGATGGTTCCACTTAGTTCCTCAAGTTTTGCACCTTGTTCAAGACCGGCAACAATGTAAAAAGCCATAATTGGCAATACAGCACCGTTCATGGTCATGGATACAGACATTTTATTCAATGGAATCTGGTCGAAAAGAATCTTCATATCTAAAATAGAATCGATAGCAACACCTGCTTTACCGACATCACCAACCACGCGCTCATGATCTGAGTCGTAACCCCGGTGTGTTGCAAGGTCAAATGCTACCGAAAGGCCCTTCTGACCGGCAGCAAGGTTTCTGCGATAGAAAGCATTTGATTCTTCGGCAGTCGAGAAACCGGCATACTGACGGATTGTCCATGGACGCATAACATACATGGTTGAATAGGGTCCGCGCAGGTAAGGAGCTAAACCGGCTGCGTAATTAAGATGCTCCATATCCAACAGATCATCTTTTGTGTAAACCGGCTTAACTTCGATTTGTTCCGGAGTCAGCCAGTCCTTCGAAATGTTGTTTTGCTTCTCCCATTCAGCAGCTGAACGCTTCGAAGCCTCAAAACTTTTTATATTTATTTTACTAAAATCTGGTTTCATATATAATGAATTTTGAATATTAAATTTTGAATTTTGAATTTTGAATTTTGAATTTTGAATTATGTTTTCGTTAAATATTTTTCTTTTGTTGTTATTATAATGCTTTTAAGAATTTTTATTATTTCATCACATTCTGAGGCTGCATTCTGAAAGTTTTTTAAATCGAGATATTCAGAATCTTTTAAAAGATTTAGCCAATACAGAGTTTCTCGCGCTTCTTTTAATGATATGCTAAGTTTGTTAACAAAATCAGCTTTTGAAACACCTTCCATCGCCTCATTAATATTTGCGCCGATTGAAGTTCCTGAACGAAGTAATTGTTTAGATAGCACATATTCTTTTTTATCGTTGCATAGTAGCTTGTATAAATTAACCACTTGCAATGCAAATTTGTATGACTTTCTTAATATGACATTGTTATTATTCATTCTTTTAATTCAGGATTCAAAATTCACAATTATTAATTTTTGAAATAATTATTATTCTTTCTCTGAGTAAAACTTCTGCAAAACAAAAAAAGCCTTCTTCTTAATTCCTTCATCAGAAATTAATCCTTTGCGGTTAAAATCATCCTGAATTTCGGGTAATACTCTTCTGGGGGATCGAAAATCAACCAGAATCCAGGGAGAAAATCCGCATAAACCATCTATCTGACCAAGCATTTCAATAGTTTCTTCGTATAAGTATTCCTGGTATTCCTCAGTCCAGCGATGCATCTTGTCTCCATGCAAGCCTTGCTTACAACCAGCGCCAAATTCGCTAATGAAAACGGGTTTGTCATAAGATATTTCCCATTTTATTTTCGAACAAAGATCCGGAGTACTTCCATACCAACCTGTATACTGGTTAAAACTAACCAGATCAACAACTTCAGCCAATGGATCTTCAACTACATAAACATGGGGTTCTCCTTCCTTATCATGGCGTTCCATGGCAGCACTTAAAAGCCTTGAATTATCGATATTCTTTGCATGTTCAGCCAGTCGGGTAAGAAATTTTGTTCTGTTCTCATTAACCGGAGTTTCATTGGCTAAAGACCAGATAATAACCGAAGCTCTGTTTCTGTCCCGAAGCATTACTTCAGAAAGCTGATTTTCGGCGTTTTTATAGGTATCTTCGTTTGTCCAGTCGATGGTCCAATATACAGGAACTTCCTCCCAAACCATTATACCCATCTCATCTGCCAGTCTTAGCATTTCCTCGTTATGTGGATAGTGCGCCAGGCGAACAAAATTACAGTTTAACTCTTTGGCCCAGGTAAGCAATTGTTTTGCTTTTTCAGCATTGTTCACCCTTCCCTGTCCGTCAACGGGATACTCTTCATGGATACAGATTCCCTTTAGAAAAACAGGCTCATTATTCAGTAGAATTTTTTTGCCTTCGGTTCGAATTGTCCGGAATCCGATTCTGTCGCTTAGCTCGTCATCAGCAGTAGTAATGTGTACTGAATAAAGTTTTGGATTTTCCGGCGACCATAATTCGAGTTTCTTGGTATTAAATGAAAATTTAACACGTCCGGAATCGTTGGTTTTTAATTTAAGTTCCTTTTTCAATTCGGGAATAGATACCACAAGATCAACACCGACAGTAGTATCTGACAATTGAATGTGCCCGTTAACTGTTTTGCTTTCTACGGACTCTAATTTGAGCTCGAAGTCAGAAATGAAATTCTCAGGCGTTTCAATAACTCTCACTTTTCGGGTTATGCCACCATAGTTCCACCAATCGGTATTGAGAGTAGGAACACCTTCTTTAAGTCTTTTGTTATCGACTTTCACAACCAGAGAATTCGAACCTTTGTGAATACGATTAGTTACATCGAAGTAGAAAGGAGTAAAACCGCCTGTGTGTGTTCCTAATTTATGTCCGTTTAAGTAAACTTCGGCTTTATAATTCACTGCATCAAAGAAGATAAATTGTTTTTTATTTTCTGAAGGTGAATAGTCGAACTTCTTTCTATACCAAACAGTTCCTTCGTAATAATACAATTGAGCTATTTGAGTATTCCAGTCGCCCGGAACCTGTATGCTTTTTGATTTATCAAAGTCATATTCAATAAGATCGGTAGGCGATTGAGCCTTTGAATCCATAAAATAGGCACTTCGCGAAGCATGAGTTTCAGCGTCAAACGGAAGCCAACGATAGTTGTAATATCCGTTTTCGTATGGATCTACAATGATTTTCCAATCACCATTCAGAGATAAACCTTCGCGAGATGAAAGGCCATTTATATCTCCTGCAAAAGTGCTGGAAAAACCAAGTATTAATCCTGTTACAAATACACTTATTCTCATTATTTAATGCCCAGTCTTTTGTTGAACGACTGAAGAGTTTCTAAAACATTGGAACGAACATGAATAAAATCTTCGATACCTTTTGTCCTTAGCTCATCCATGCAATCCGGAGCTCCGGCAACCACTGTGATTGCTTTTCCTTTTAAAAGCTCATTTACTTTAGGAACGAGTTCGGCATATTCATCGTCGCTGCTGCAAACTACTACAATATCAGCATTTGCATTAAGCGCAGCATTAACACCCTCTTCGGCACTGTCGAAACCCAGGTTGTCAATTATTTCATAACCGGCACATGCAAAAAAGCTGCTGGCAAAGCCGGCGCGTGCTTTTCTCATGGCAAGATTACCATAGGTTAACATGAATAAAACAGGCTTTTTAGGGTGTCTCTCAGTAGCTAACCTTAATTCCTCAAATGCCTCGGCACCACGGAATTTTTTAATAGGTTTTACTACATGACCCTCTAAAGTAACTCCTTGTGCCTCAAAGACATCCTGCTCGATGGTTTTGCTTGCCATTTCCAAAGAATTTGGATACTGGTTAGTTCCCAGAAGAATTTCTCTTCGGGTAGCAATATTATTCTTTCTTTTTGTTGCGGTTTCTTCTATTTTGCTTTGAATAATACCCTCTTTAAGAGCTTTCAGGTAACCCCCTTTTTCATCAATTTCCAGGAATAGTTTCCAGGTTTCTTCAATGATAGAATCGGTAAGGTTTTCGATATAATATGAACCCGATGAAGGATCAACTATTTTGTTGAAGTATGATTCTTCTTTTAGAATAATTTGAATATTACGGGTAAGCCTGTCAGAGAATTGATTGCTTTTTTTGTATGTTTTATCGAATGGTTTTACAACAAGTGTATCGGTTCCTCCTATTACAGCCGACATAGCTTCGGTGGTCGTTCTTAATACATTTACATAAGGGTCGTAAATGGTATTATGCCAGTCTGAAGTAATTGAAGCAACATTAGATTTCTTGTTTTTCACTCCGTAAGCTTCATACAATTTTGCAGTGAGGAATCTTGCTGCTCTTATTTTTGCAATTTCCAGGAAGTAATTTGTGCCTACACCCAGGTTAATCTGCAAATGTTTAGCAATATCGGCTGTCTCTACCCCTTTCTCGCTTAACTGAGTCATATATTCAGCAATCATTGACAGGGTATAAGCCAGTTCCTGTACAATTGATGCCCCGGCATTACTGAAATGTTGCCCGTTTACAGCAAGAACCCTGTATGAAGGCAGATTTTCCTTAGCAAATTCGATAGAAGCTTTTACGGTATTAAAGTCTGAATTTTCATCAACTCCCCAGGCTCCTTTAATACTCAGGTAACCTAATGGATCATAACAGGCAGCACCGGTGATTTTTGATTTTTCGATTCCTTTCTTGTCTGCCAGCTCGCCGAGTAACTTAATGATATCGAGGGTGTTGTGAGTGGCATTAAAATACAGTCCGATGCAATCGAAATGAATATCCTTCAGCAGACTTTCAATATCTGAAAGATGAGCAATCTGGCTGTCATCTTTTTTACCTTTTAAGTTAAAACCGAGAGCGGTAACGCCCCTGTCAAGAATGAATAAAGCGTATTCATTAGCCGATTTTACATCTTTAACCCTAATATCCTGCCTAATTTCCCATTCGTTGGAATTAGTTTTTGCGCCCCTTGTAAAAGGGAATTCACCCGGAAGAGAATTCAGGTATGATTTGTCGTTTAAATCATCCTGGCGATAATAAGGTTTCACTTTCAGTCCCTCCAGTGTTTTCCACACCAGCCTTTTCTCGTAATCAGCACCTTTGAGGTCCTTTTGGATTACCTCTTCCCATTGTTCGGTACTGACGGGAGGGAATTCGTCAAACAGTTTTTGTTTATTATTAGCCATAATCTATATTAATTTATACACAGTTTACAAGAATCGAATTATGTAATAGATTGATTATCAAATAGGAAGACTCTTGTGTTTATTGAATATTCTAAAGGTTTGTAATAGAAAAAAAATTTTTTCGTTAAAAAGGAAATGCAAAAATACGTTTTTAGCCAGAGTATGAGTTATTTCGCATCCTGGTAGTATGCCGGGAATGCTTAATTTTTATTCAGTTTAAATAACTTAATAGTCTCTCTAATCAGTTAACTAAAAGTAAGGTGCCTCTTGTTATTATTTATAATGGCTTGATTTGCTCAAAAAAGTCATTTCCTTTGTCATCAACCAGGATGAAAGCAGGGAAATCAACCACATCAATTTTCCAGATGGCCTCCATTCCCAACTCGGGATATTCAAGAACTTCGACTTTTTTAATATTGTTCTGTGCAAGAATAGCAGCCGGGCCACCTATGCTTCCAAGATAGAAACCTCCATGTTTTTTACAGGCATCGGTTACACTTTGGTCACGATTTCCTTTCGCAATCATAATTTTGCTTCCGCCGTACGACTGAAACAGGTCAACATAAGAGTCCATACGACCTGCAGTAGTTGGTCCAAATGAACCCGAAGGCATTCCTTTTGGTGTTTTAGCCGGGCCGGCATAATAAATCGGATGATCTTTTGTGTACTGCGGCAGGCCTTCGCCTGCGTCGATGCGTTCTTTCAGTTTTGCATGTGCAATATCGCGTCCAACAACAATAGTTCCTGAAAGCGATAATCGGGTTGCTACGGGATATTTGGTAAGCTCGGCCAATACTTCGTTCATGGGTTTATTCAGATCGATTTTTACGGCATCGCCTTCTCCAAGTTCTCTTAATTCTTCAGGGATAAATCTTCCGGGATTATCTTCCAGTTTTTCAACCCAAAGGCCGTCTTTGTTAATTTTCGCCTTTATATTCCTGTCGGCAGAACATGAGACTCCCAGACCGACAGGGCATGAAGCACCATGCCTTGGCAGGCGAATAATACGAACATCGTGAGCAAAGTATTTTCCACCAAACTGGGCACCAATACCCAATTTTTGGGCTTCATTCAGAATGGTTTTTTCAAGTTCGATATCTCTGAATGCCTGACCACCCTCGTTTCCTTCTGTAGGTAGGTTATCGAGGTATTTTGCGGAAGCAAGTTTTACAGTTTTCAGGTTTGCTTCAGCAGAAGTACCGCCAATAACAAAAGCAAGGTGGTAGGGAGGACAAGCTGCAGTTCCCAGGGTTTTCATTTTTTCAACCAGAAATTTTACCAGGCTTGATGGATTTAAGAGTGCCTTGGTTTCCTGGTAAAGGTATGTTTTGTTTGCTGAACCTCCGCCTTTAGCAATGAATAGAAATTTATATTCATCACCCGCTATGGCTGCTAAATCGATTTGAGCCGGAAGGTTAGTACCCGAATTTATTTCTTTATACATATCCAAAGGAATAGTCTGGGAATAGCGCAGGTTCTCTTCAGTATAGGTTGTGTAAATTCCTTTCGAGATAGCCTCCTCGTCGCCACCACCGGTCCATACCTGCTGACCTTTTTTTCCCATTACAATGGCTGTTCCTGTATCCTGGCAGAAAGGCAGCTGACCTTTTGCAGCAATCTCGGCATTACGCAACATGGTTAATGCAACGTATTTATCGTTTTCGCTTGCTTCGGGATCATCCAGCACTTTTGCTACCATTTCGTGATGTTCGGCACGAAGTAAGAAAGAACAATCGCGCATAGCAGTCTTTGCCAAAAGAGTAAGCGCTTCCGGTTCGACTTTCAACATGGGCTTTCCTTCGAATTCGCTTACAGATACAAAGTCTTTCGATAAGCAATAATATTCGGTATTATCCTTTCCCAAGGGGAAGGGATCCTGGTATTTAAATGGAGGTGTTGCCATATCAGCTTTATTTTTTAGTGTTTATATATTGTTGTTTTTTTGTTGTGATTGAGTTTTATCGTGATTGAGTGATTGAGTGATTGAGTGATTGAGTGATTGAGTGATTGAGTGATTGAGTGATTGAGTGATTGATATTGCTAAGTAGTGTTTTTGTTTATACTACGTATCAGACCACTGAGCATAGCGCTGATTTCTCTGAAAGTATTCTGAAGGTTATTGTATGTTTCTTTATCAATAAATTCCAGTTCATAGGTTATTTCAAATAATGACTCTAATTCACTTAAAGAGCCAGATGAGATATATAAAAATTGCTTAAACTCCTTTCCCGTTTGTCTTGCTGCACCTTCAGCTATATTAACAGGAACAGAAATTGCTGCTCGTTTTATTTGTGATATAAGTCCGAATTTTTCGTCAGAAGGTAACAGATTAGCAGTTTGATAAACCAATTTTAGCATCAAGATACTTTTTTTGTAAACTTCTAATTTTTTATGTGGCCTTTCTGTCATTATCGATGCTCAATCACTTAATTACTCAATCACTATTTTAAAATCTCATCTGCTTTCTCCGCCGGTTGCGCCAGCACTGCCTTTTGCTTTCCAACAATTATTGGTCGTTGTAGCAACTTTGGATTCTCAATAATGATATCAATCCATTCATCGTTGTTAAAGTTTTTGCCCTTAAATTGTTTTTTAAAAACATCTTCCTGTGTGCGTATTAAATCTGTTGGCTTTAGATTGGTTTTCAGAAGAATTTCTTTGATTTGTTCAACCTTAAGTCCATCTTTCAGGTATTCAACAATTTCAAAATCCTGTGTCTTTGATTTTAGGTATTCAAGTCCTTCGCGACTTTTTTTGCATCTTGGATTATGATAAACTTTATACATTTTTTTATCAGTTTTCTTTTCCAAATTCCATTAAATAGGCTTTGATAAATTCATTGATTTCTCCGTCGAGAACAGCCTGGGTATTACCGGTTTCAACATTTGTTCTCAGGTCTTTTACCAGTTTGTAAGGATGCAGCACATAGTTCCTGATTTGCGATCCCCATTCAATCTTTTTCTTTTGCCCTTCAATTTCGGCTTGCTTTTCCATGCGCTTGCGAAGTTCCATCTCGTACAGATGAGAACGTAAAATTCGCATAGCATTTTCGCGGTTTTTCAATTGCGAACGGGTTTCAGTGTTTTCAACTGCAATTCCGGTCGGCAGGTGTCTGACGCGCACGCCGGTTTCAACTTTATTTACATTCTGGCCACCTGCTCCACCGGAGCGAAAAGTATCCCATTCGAGGTCTGACGGATTGATTTCAATTTCAATATTATCATCAACAACAGGCGATACAAATACCGATGCAAAAGAAGTATGTCTCCGTGCTTGTGAATCAAAGGGAGATATTCTCACTAAACGGTGTACCCCATTTTCACTCTTCAGGTAGCCATAGGCATAATCTCCGCTTAATTCGAGGGTAACTGATTTCACTCCGGCTTCATCGCCACTGAGGTATGAGATTTCTTTTACCTTATAATTGTTTCTTTCACCCCAGCGTATATACATTCGCATGAGCATTTCTGCCCAGTCCTGGCTTTCGGTGCCTCCAGCCCCGGCATTAATTTTCAGAATGGCTCCGTTTTGATCTGCTTCAGCGCCGAGCATGTTTTTAAACTCAAGGTCTTCGATTAACGAAAGGGTCTCCTTGTATTGTTCATCTAATTCTTGTTCTTCAGCTTCGTCTGCTTCAAAAAAGTCAAATATAACCTGCAGATCGTCAAGGGCTTGTTTTATTTTGCTATGTGATTCGGTCCAGAATTTTAATTCTGAAATTTTTTTCATCTGGGCTTCGGCAGATTTTGGATCATCCCAAAATCCGGAGGATTGCGTTTTTAGCTCTTCCGATTCTATCTCTTTTAGTTTATTATCGATGTCAAAGATGCCTCCTTAGCGCTAGCTCACGCCCGAGAAGTTCTTTTAGCTGTTCATTTGTTACCATATATCAAAACTATGTTTTTAAAGGATGGCTAAATTACTAATTCTGCATGAGAAGGCCTAAGTTTAAGGTTTATTTTGAGTGTGAGAATAAGAAGTAATAATCAGAAAATTTCCACACCCAAGATACTGATATCATCAAAAATCTTGGCACTACCTTCTAAAATGCCTTGCATTTCAATAATTTCATCAATATTTTTTTGAATAGGTTCAGGGTTCATCAGGCAGGCTTCGATTTCACCGGTTCCAAAAGATATACCTTTGCCGTCCATTAATTCAACTAAACCATCGGTATAACAAAGTAGTTTGGCATTACCCTCAATGGTGATAGAACCTTTTCGAACCAGGGGTATTTCATCGAGCATTCCGATACCAACACAGCCTTTATCAAGAAATGTCAGCTCATTAACGTCTTTGCGATAGAGTAAAGGCTGGTTATGCCCGGCATTTATGTATTCCAGTTCACGGGTTTTAAAATTGTATTTAGCAACAAAAAGGGTTATAAATTTTTCACCGTTTGCTGAGTTTATCACCCTTTCATTTAGCTTTTCAATTAAAGCCGAAAGTGATATCTCATGAGTAAAAAGTGCTCTGAGGTTTGCCTGGAAATTCGACATTAAAATAGCTGCTGAGATACCCTTACCTGAAACATCGGAAATGCAAAACCCGATTTCGTCTTTACTAAGTTCAATATAGTCGTAATAATCGCCACCGACCTCGAGGTGAGGATGGTAAAATGCTGCCATGAAAACCTTATCGTTTTTTGGAAGTATGTTTTGATCCGGGATTAACATACTCTGCATTTTGGAGGCTAATTCAAGCTCTTTTCGCATAGCTTCCTGCCGAAGGCTTTCATTGAATAAACGAATGTTTTCAATAGCAACTATGATAATGTTTGATAAGGTCTGAATAAAATTAAGGTGCTTAATAATTGGACTCACACCCTCGGTATCCTCGTCAATATCGCCGATTATAACATATGCAATAGGTGAACCTTTATGTTGAACGGGAACGACAATATCATAGGTTCCCAGGTTAGATTCTTTTGAGTTTCCCCAATCAAAAGATATTTCATCGAACTGAAGCAAGTCTTTTTCAACATCAATCTTGCAGATAAATTCCTCACTGTAACCCCTGTTCAGGATACATTTCCAATTGTCTTCAAGCTTGAATAAAATCAGTTTCCCAATATCCAGATCTTTCTGAAGAAGATTAACATAATGATTAAGTAAATCTTCCTGACTGAGATTTTCATTGATAGCCAAAGTAATATTCAGCAGAGCTCGTAGCTTGAAGGTGGTTTGCTCAAGACGTTTTATTGCTGAATTTTTGGCTGCCATAGAAATAGATTTTATTTGTAATAGCTACTAAAGTTAAAAAAGAATTGCATGCGAGCACAATAATTGTTTATGAGCTGCATGCAAATTGATTATTTTACACGTTCAACGTAAGAACTATCTCTGGTGTCGACTTTAATTTTTTCGCCCATTTCGATAAACAGAGGTACATTAACTGTAGCACCGGTTTCAACAGTAGCAGGCTTTAATGCAGTTGATGAAGCTGTATCCCCCTTTAGTCCCGGTTCAGTGTAAGTAACTTCCATTACAACATGAGTTGGCAGTTCACAAATCAGGGGTGTTTCAGTCTCGGCATGAAAAACGATCTCAACATTTTCTCCTTCTTTTAAAAACTGAGGGGCGTTTATTAAATCCTTTGAAATAGGAATTTGCTCAAAAGTTTCGTTGTGCATAAAGTTATATCCCATATCATCGCTGTAAAGAAACTGGTAGGGTCTTCTTTCCACACGCTGTACATCAATTTTATGCCCGGAAGAGAAGGTATTATCAATGACTTTCCCTGTTTTTACATTTTTAAGTTTAGTTCTAACAAATGCAGGACCTTTTCCTGGTTTAACATGCTGAAAATCAACAACTGCGTATAAATCGTTGTTGAATAAAATTACTAGTCCGTTTCTGATATCTGCAGTAGTTGCCATTTTTTATTTTTTTTAATTGAGGTACAAAAATAAAAGTTAATTCTAAAAAATACTAAAGGATTCGTTTTTCAGCGTTTTCTTTAAAAGATTCAGGGATATTTCTTTTGTAGTTTTTTATACATGTGTAACACTCCTTTGTCTGATGGAGTCCATAAACAGGCTTTCATACCACTGCTTTTAAAACCATCATTAACCCAGGTATTACAGGTATAAAAAAGATTGTAAGTTCTTTTTGCCACATAAAACAAATCATATTTACCATGGCCTTTAACATCTATTTTTATAAAGTTTCCTGCTTTATTTTCCTCAAAACTTTTCTGAATAAATTCGATGAGTTTTAGATATTGTTTTTCAGAAACCGGGATTTTTATCACATTTTTTCCTTCAGAAATGTTTCTGTGTGGTGAAACATGCATTGCAGATTGGCCCTTGAGAAAAACCGCCTGAAAAGCGACATCGAATTTTAAATCGGACCATTCCGGTGTGTTAATATAAAACTGCTTATCGCCCCATCCGAAAGAGATAAATTTCACGTAGGGTTGAATAAGAGTATCGATATCCAGCGATTTGAACCAATCTACGGCACTGTCGGTAGCAGGTAAAACGATATCTGCATGCACACCATTGGTTGCAAGGTATATGTATTTTTGATTTTGCTGGCTGAGGGATTTTCTGTTAACAGGAATTAATGATGGGATGAGAGCTAAAACCAGATACAGAACTAAAGCTCCTAAAAATATTGTTACAGGAGTAAGGACTATTCTTAAAATCCTTTTATATGCTGGTTTCTTCCAAATCATAAATTGAAGTTATTAAATCAGATTAAAATTAGGGAGCTTGCAAAAAGAATTATTGATATAATTGTAGAAATAAAAATAAATAATGCTTCAGATCTCATCAATAAAAAAATACCTTGCTTTAATCTTTTTAATTTTTTTGTCAGGAACCTTATTTGCAAGAAAAGTTCCAGGCTATATAGTCACTGCTACTTCTGATACAATATTTGGAATAGTAAAGCTTTGTCAGTATAATCCCTACACAACAGGCTTTGTTGTTGGAGGAGTGAATCTTGAAAGTTATTATACGATGGTAAAATTCAGGGAAATCAATCAAAAGAAATATACTCTTTATGTACCTGAAGACATTATGGCATTTGGATTCAGTTTTAAGAAAGTTGATTATCATTTCAAGAGCATGGGACTTGAGTTTTATAATCGTTTTCGGTCAGAGCAAATAGAGCCGCGTTTTCTTTGCCTGATTTATAAAAACGATATAGAACTGTATAAAAATATGGTTCGTACCCATGGATTTGTTTCTAACAAGAACTACAATAAAAATTCAATAGTCTACTATGATTATTATTTATACAGTGAAGATGTTGGTTTAACACAGATAAACACAAATAAAGATCATAAAAATATCAGGGAACTTCTGGCTAGATATGGAGTAGAACAGGAATTTCTTGAAACCTTACCGCCTAAAACGAACTATAAAAATATTAAGTCTATCCTGGTTGATTACTTTGATTGGAAAGAAAATCCGGAGAACTAGTTTACTTCTTTCCTCCGGGAAATAAAATATTCTTTGTCGAAGTAGTTGTTATAAAATCCTTCAGGTAAAATGGTTCGAAATAGGCAACATCCTCAAATTTTTCTTCTTCAAATTTCTGGTGTGCAAGTACGTTCATAAACTGCGAACTGTGTTTAAAATCGTCAAAGAAAAAGGCATTCGGATGGTTTAATATTTCTTTGGTCTTTTCGGCGCCATCGCCAAAGAAAACAACAGGTTTTTCATCGAGATATTTATTAAAGGAGTCATCCTCGATGATTACAGCACTAATATCTTCAACTACCGTTTTATCTTTCGAGTAAACTGCAGAATAAACCTCCATTCTTCGGGCATCCAGCATGGGAGCAAAATAAAAATTTTCCAGCTTGTTTTCTTTCATGTATGATTCTGGTACTCCATAGCACATACTCTGCAAGGTAGAAATAGAAATCAGTGGCTTTCCACTGCCATAGCACAGGCCTTTTGCTGTGGATACACCTATTCGCAATCCCGTATAGGATCCTGGTCCGCGACTTATGGCAACAGCATCCAGATTTTTAATTTCTATTCCAGATTCTTTCAGTATTTCATCTATAAAAACTGCAAGTTGCAAGGCATGAGAGCGTTCATTTCCGGATTCCCTTGCAGAAATTACCGAACCATTTTCAGAAATACAAACTGAACAAACATCAGTTGCTGT
>JAFGVA010000115.1 GCA_016938235.1 Bacteroidales bacterium
GTATCAGAAATGTCGACATAAACGTATTTTGGATTATCGATAACTGAAACGGTAATGGCCCCTTTACCCTGGATGGCATCCATGGCATTTTTGCATACGTTTTCTATTACCCATTCAAAAAGAGATGCATTTAAGGGTGCAATAACAGGTTCATCGGGAGTTAAGACCTGAAATTCTATTTTATCTGATGAACGGGTTTTCAAATATTTTACCACACTTTCGACCAGGGAATTCAGATCTTCTGGCTTCAACCTGGGTTTTGAGCCAATTTTTGAGAAACGTTCAGTTATTTTCTCAAGTCTGAGAATATCCTTTTCCAATTCTTCAACCAGTTGGTCTTCCTTTGAATTTACCTTAAGAATTTCTTTCCAGGCCATCAGAGAAGAAATTGGGGTTCCCAACTGATGCGCTGTTTCTTTCGAAAGTCCGAGCCAAACCTGGTTTTGTTCAGCTTTTCGCGAAGAACTGAATGCAAAATATGCAGCAAGAATGAATAAGATAATAACTGTAAGTTGAATATAGGGGTATTTAATAAGTTGTGAAAGAATTATTGATCGATCGTAATAGAGGTATTGTTTCGAATTTTCAATAACAATAGAATCGTTTGCCGAACGCATTTTTTGAAGTCTCTTTTCTACATATTTTGGATTCTTAACTTTTGTAGTATCTAAATTCCGATAGTAAATAATCTTCCCCGAATCATCTAAAATTATTACCGGAATGGTTTCGTTCTGTTCAATTATTCCTACTAAAAAATTCATCCCGTCGTTTGGCATATCACTGCTTATGATTAAGCTGGTTGCCTTTGCCCACATTTCAACTTTTTTGCGCTCCTCTTTTGCGAGCTTTTCAACAAGAATATTTGTATACCACAGCGAGCCTACTCCTATTAATACTGCTACAATAAACAGCATATACTTTGAGCGCATTTTTCGTTGATAAATATTCATTGTTGTGTGTTAAATTGAATAATTAAGCCTTGTTGTATAACTATATCCCAAATATAAAAATTGTTTGAGAGATATGGCATTAGTCTTCCTCATCGTCACTGTCGTCCCATTCAAGTATAAAGTCGTCGGAGGTGTTTCTGTATGTTTCCGAGTCTGTTTTTTCGAGAACAGGTTCCCCGGTTTTTGCATCCTCATCGGTAGTTTGAAGTTTAAATACAGCTTCTTCTTCTTCTTTAATTTTTTCCTGCTCTTTTGAAAACAATTCACGGAGTTCATTTTTCTCATCAGCTATCTTTTCTTTGAATTGAGATCTGGCCTTCCGCTTATCAAATTTAACATCGAAGGTGGTTCCCTTGCCGGAAATAATAACTGGCAGTATAGTATGCCCAACACCGTCGTCAAGGATATAACCAAACTCGGTAATGCTTGAATTTTTCTTCCTGGCTTTTCCCCAGAGAACATCAGATAATCCGACCTGAAGCCTGTATTCGTATTTGTTATCGAACCCATGCTGACCAGAGCCATCAAATCTGATTGCTGTAGATGAGATGTGTGTCTGATCGAGTATAACCTGTTCGTTCCGAATTGAGATAGTGGTATTTAAATCGCTGAATTTTATATGTTTTAGCTCGTCTACCTTGATGAAGTCGGATAAGCCAAGCAATGGTTCGTAGTTCTTTATTGAACCATTTTTAAGGTTAATAATTCCCTGACCTGTTATAGTAGCAGGAATAAAATCAAGCTTTGAAGTCCACTCCGAACTAAAAATGATGTCGCCTGAAAGATATCCCTCCAGGTTTTCGGAACTGATTATATTTTGGGCAAAATTCCTGCACCCAATAAACAGTTGATTAATGTTAACATGAGTAAGTTTTCCATCGGCATAGAGACTGATATTCCCCGTTGGAATCTGTTTCAGGTTAACAAACCCTGTCATACTTCCTTCAAAACCATCCATCTTCATGTTTGTAGCCTTCAGGTTTTTATTTTGATACCGGATATCTCCCCGGAAATTCCGGGATTGAAAGTCTGCAAAATAAAAACTGTCAATTGTTACCCTGGCATTCACTGCAACCGAGTCCGGAAAAACAATATCTTTTGATTCATCGCCGTTTTCGACTAAAAAATTGTCAACAATAAAACTCCCCGAATGAATTTCGCCAGTATAACAGGGTATTGTACCTTCTTTAAGAAAATTAGCCAATTCGCCGTCAAATCTGATGTCAGAATCTGCACTCTTAGCAAGCAGGTTGTCGAATCTGATTGTATGTTTGTTTTTAATTGTTACCTGCCCGGTTAACAGGGTTTTAGGTATGTTGTATTTATAAAATTCTATTCCCAAATCTTCAAGTAAAAACTGACCAGCTACCTGAAGATTATTAATTATTTTATTTTTTTGATCAGCATCCTTGTTTATTTCTCCCTGAAGAGCAAGGTTATTACTGATGTTCCCTTTAAAAATATTTATGTTTGGAATTGATATAAATGCAAGTAGATCATCTACACTTACTTTACCCCTTAATACTATGGACAATTGTGGATTTATGAGGTTTTGTATTTTTATTTTCCCTGTCTGGTAGCTTTTGTCTGTTCTAAAACTTAAAGTATCAATGCTTACGCTTGTTGATTTTGGCAAATGACTATTCCCATTATCTGCCCTGCCCTCCACAAAAACATCCTGAAGCATCAGGCTATGCTTTTTATCGTGAAAGCGCCCGTCTTTTATTGTAAATCCGGCATGAATAGCAGGTAAGCTGTTTGAAATATATCCTTTAAGAGTTGCCTGAATATTAATAATGCCCGACTTAGGCTCATATCCATTTTCGCCCATTAATCCTTTGAACAGGGTTTTATCAATTTGCCTGATAGAAACATCCTGAGCCGAGAAGATAAGGTCGACCAGCTTGTTGCTGCCTGTTCTGAATGAACCAACGACCCTGAAAGGAATATTTCCAATGCTGAAATACCCTTTATCTAGTCGATAAATATTCTCTTTATTACCGATGCTCACATCAAGATCGAAAGATTGGTATGGATTCAAACTTTGACCCTTTGCTGTGAATTGTTCTATCTTTCCTGAAGATTTCATTTTTACAGCAAAATTATCCGCAGCAAATTCTCCCGAAACATTAGCTTTTTTGATAAAAATCTGTGATGATGAAGCACTATTGAAATCAGACTGATATATCCTGACATCCTCCATGCTGAAGGCATTTATCCTGGTTTTAAGGCCTCCTCCGGGTGAGTCATTGTTCTTGCGCAGAATATCCAGTGAACTGTTGCCTGCTTTGTCTGTAAGGATTTGCAGGTATCCTTTATTTATTTCTATTCGTTGTAGGTCATATTCATCAGAAAACAAACTAAACAAATTAAGCTGCAGGTATAAATTCCTGGCAAAGAGAAGGGTGTCGCCCTTAAACGTTCTGCTAAGTTTAGTATTAAAACCGGCAGGTATTTTAACACATACATTCCTCAACTCTATACTTGCTAAGGGAAATCGTTTAAATACCGAAAAATGAATGTCGCTTTTACGGATATGAATTTCACTCTGAATGTACCTGTTTGCCTGCTTTGAAAGCATATTCACCACCTTGGTTTGCATAGAACGGCTAAAAAGCAAACCTACTCCAATGGTAATAATCCATAGAATTAAAATTGCAGTTATTAACTTCCTGTATCGACGTAAAGACATTAAGTTTTGCGATTTATCAATATACTCTTTCAACCCCGGTTTTATTGCATCAGAAATGAAAAATCATCACCTGATTTTAGTTCGCTGGCCGCTTTGCCATGTTTGAATATTCTGCAGGATTTTGATCCTTTAAGTTCCAGTTTATTCCCGTTAATCTGAAACAATGTGCCTTCACGCAGACCTGCTACATACATATCTTTATTGGCTTCGATAAATTCGTTGATGCGCATTTCGCGGGTTTCGCCGGCATGGTTTTTATCAACTGCATCGGTATAATGCGGGTTTATCTGGAATGGAAACAAACCCAGTGCATTGAAACTTTTGGGTTCAACAATTGGCATATCGTTGGTTGTGCGAATGGTCGGACATGCCATATTTGAGCCTGCACTCCATCCGATATATGGCACTCCTGCTATTACCTTCTCACGAATGAATTTCAACAGCTTGTTATCTTCAAGCGTTTTTAGCAGGTTAAAGGTATTGCCTCCACCAACAATTATCATCTCTGCATTCAATATGGCTTTTATTGGATCAGCGCTTTTATGAATCGGATTTAGATGGATTCCGGTAGTTAAAAGTTTTGAGGCTACCTCTGCGCTGTATTCATCCCAGCTAATTGTGACTCCGGCATAAGGAATGAATACGGCTTCGTATTTTTTTCCCTGGGTAAATTCATGAATATAAGGTATAGTATAAGAAAGGTATTCTTCTCCGGCATTGGTTGAATTACTAAATAGTAAAATTCTCATAAGTCAACATCCTTGTTTTTGTGCTCTATAGTAAAATTTGCTTTCCCCAGATTTTCAGTTGCATTCGTACTTTGCAAATTGTTTGATTTGTTTGTTTGCCAGGCTGTTTTTCTGTCGATGAATTGTGCAATTTTAGCTTTAAGGTTCTCAATGTTGATTGGTTTTGTTATGTAATCATCGCAACCAGCAGAGATACACCTGTTCCGATCGCCCTCCATTGCAAAAGCTGTTTGTGCAATTACAGGTAAATAAGGTTGAATTTCTTTAATTTGCATTGTAGCTTCCAGTCCTCCCAGTTTAGGCATTTTCAGATCCATAAGAACAATATCTATTTCGGGATGAAAACTTATTGCCTGAACTGCCTGTTTGCCGTTTTCGGCATGAATGATATTTGCACCTGTCAGCTCAAGACTATGTTTTAAGAAATCAAAATTTACATGATTATCTTCTGCAATTAAAATGGTTTTACCCTTCCAATTGTAGCTTTGTTCTTTGGTCTCTTTTATTTGTTCTGCAATTCCGGCAGGAACTCTAAGGTATGGAAGTTCAAAACTGAAACATGATCCTTTACCGGGCTCACTGCTTACCCACATTTCGCCCCCCAGAAGTTCTACCAGACTTTTTGAAATGGCCAGCCCCAGACCGGTACCGCTAATTTTCTTTTCTTCGGAAAGTTTCGTGCGTTCAAATCGATTAAAAACAGTTCTGATTTCTTCGTTGGTCATACCAATTCCTGTATCCTGAACATAAAACCGGATTTTTCTTTGTTCCGAAACAAGTAAGCCCATCTCAACACTACCATTTTCGGTAAATTTAACAGCGTTGCTCATCAGGTTAATTAATATTTGTTTTAACCTGAAACTATCTGTCCGGAAGGGCATTTCTTCATTCGGAAGCATAAGTTTAATTTCGAGGTGTTCCTTCTCCATTCGGTTTTTATATGCCTCGAAATTTGCTGCGATATTTTTCAGGAGCTTGACTGGTGAACATTCTGTTTTATTTATTTTTAGCTGGTTAGCCTCAATTTTCGCTAAATCAATGATATCATCTACAAGACTTAACAGCATTTCGCTGCTGTTTTGAATATGGTATATAAATTCTTCTTTCTGCTCTGCAGGAATTTCTTTAGACGA
>JAFGVA010000116.1 GCA_016938235.1 Bacteroidales bacterium
CCCCAGGGGTTTGTGTTTTCATCAAGTACCCTTTGGAGATCAGCAGCAATTTTATCGCGTTCCTGGAGCAATTCGGCTAATTCGTGTTTTCCAATAATGTCTCGTAAACCTGTTTGAGCAATATAAGCAATTGCCTTTACATATTCCTGAACTTCCAGAGCCGCCTTTTCTACATCCCAAACTGTCCAGTAAACAACGGCATCAACATTTACGGGCACAGTGTCTTTTGTTAAGGTTTGTTCTGCTTTAAAATCGGTTACTCGCACACGCTGATCAATAAAGGAGTCGATTTTATCAATTATAGGAATCAACATAAAAATACCCGGACCTTTTAATCCCTTGAATTTCCCCATTCTTAAAACAACGGCTTTTTCCCATTGGTCGGCAATTTTTATTGATGCAGAAAAAAGGAATGCAAATAAAATACTGGCAGCATAAAGGCCTGAGCCGATATATTCGAATGCATATAAACCCTGAAAAACTCCAATCAGAATAACCAGGATGGTTATTGCAATCGGATTTAAATTGATTTTAGCAAAGGATTTTGTTTTCATTTTATTTTTGTTTTTGTAGTTGGTTGATAATATCATCTTTAGTAAAACCATAGCTGAAGGCTATGGTGCAGAACTCCTGACATATATCCTGTAGTTTCTTGTTTTTTTCTTTTTCAGAAACCGTAATAATATTCTCGGTAATAAAAGTACCTGTGCCCTGCTGAGTTTCAAGTACATTCTGTATTTCAAGTTCTTTATAGGCTTTGGCAACTGTATTTAAGTTTACTTTTAATTCAACTGCCAGAGCTCTTACCGTAGGTAACTGTTCGCCAGTTTTAAGTTTCCCCGATGCAATCCCGAATTTTATCTGGTCTATTATTTGCCGATAAAACGGAACTCCTGCTTTTGGATCTAAAATAAAATTAATCATTATAATAATAGTATATTGTCATATAAGAATAGTACAAACATACAACAAAATATTTCTCAAGTCAAGTGTTTAATAAAAAAAAAGTAATTTTTTATGGAGGGAATTTATTTTAATACGACATCAATACCAGCTGTAAGTGGTGTTAGCCAGCGGATCAATATCCTTAAAAATATCGAAGTTTTTATGTTTGTTTTCGTTCCACCAGTGAAAATATGCCTGAGCAGCTATCTCATGCGATTCATTGTTAAATACCATTTCATAATTTCTATTTAATTAATAGACCTTCTTGTATGATGCTTTAGTTAGTTAATTGGTTGCTTTAGATTAGTGCAACTTTGACTGTAAATATATGGTGTTTTTAGTTTCTGTGACTTCTTAGAAGTCACAGAAACTTAAGAGTATGGTTAAAGCTTAATAAAACTTTCTTTGAAAAGTGCGTTTTTAGTTTTAATCAGAATAACATATTTCCCGGCAACAAGGCTGCTTGTATTAATAAGTTGATTGTTTACTCCGTATAGTCCAAATCCTGATTGGCTCATTACTTCTTTGCCCTCAACATTAAAAATTTTCATTTCATAATTTGAGTTTTGTCTCAGGAAGAATTCAGCTGACAGGTCACTTTGTACCGGATTGGGGAATAGCTTCAAGCTTTTCGCATTATTAAGATAAGGATTCTGATCGATGCCAGAGGTGCCCATTAGCGGTAGCTTATCTCCAACCCAGGAATCGAATCCTGTGGCTATCATGGCTTCATCGCTTGCGCCAAACCAATCCTGAACAACAGATGTGTAAATTTGCCGGTAGTCAATATTGTAAATCAGGTTTCCACCTTTCAGATTGCTTAAATCGGGGTTTTCGCCATAAATGCCGCCATTGAGTCCTTTACCGAAAAGAAAAACAGGAGTTGAAGTTCCGTGGTCTGTGCCATAACTTGCATTCGAATATGCACGTCGGCCAAACTCAGTAAAGGTCATAGACAACACTTTGTCTGCCAAACCAAGATTCTCAAGATCGTCATAAAAAGCTTTAACAGCCGAAGAAACATGGTACAATAGTGCAGAGTGTGCACCCAGGGTTGGATCTGATTTTTCTACCTGGTCGCCGTGCGTGTCAAACCCACCAATGCGACAAAGAAATATTCTGGTTTTAATACCGCCTTTTAGCAATCGCGCAATAAGCTTCAACTGGGGAGCCAAAGGATTCCGTGCGGCACTTATTGGTGCGGCATAGGGGTACGATTCAGGATAATCGGTACTTGAATTACTACCTGCATCATATACTTCTTTAAGTCGGCCGGCATATTCGTTCGATTTTTTCTCAAATTCCATGATGTATTTCAATTCATCCCCGGCATGACTGTCAGGAAAAGCAATTGGTGGTTCAACACCAACACTTGTTATCAGCTGGTAAAATGCATCGGGACTTCCAATATTTAGACCGATTGGTATTCCATCTTCCCTGTGAAAAGCAAGTGACAGGGAGCCACTCATTTCCAGTCCAATCGGGTCTGGCATATTATCATTTGGAAAATTTTCCGGATAGCCGTCGTATTCATAATCAAGAAACCGACCCATCCATCCCGAACTGTAGTCACTGTAAGCATCACCTCCCATTAATACAATATCTCTGCCTCTGAAATGAGATCCATTCATATCGGGGTATCCCACGTTTTGAACAATTGATGCCATACCAGCATCATACAATTCCTTGAATCCAAGCATGTCGGGATGTAAGCCAACCTGTAAATCTTCATTTAAACGTGTGTCTACGTTAATAAAGCTTCTGGTGCCATTGCTTGGCAAAGCTATATTAGGCCTGAGGTTATAGTACTCACTATACTGCGCAACGGGTACCAATGTATTCAGCGCATCGTTTCCACCATGAAGCTGAATGAATATCAGAATATTATCACTATCACCTGCACCAGCTGCAAGCTTAAAAGCTTCATTATTAGCCAGTAGTTTCACCGGAACACCCCCCAGCATAACTGCTCCTGTTCCCGAAAGTGAAATATTGCGTATAAATTTTCTTCTGTTCATTTTTCTCTTTTTTTTGGGTTTGTGGTTTATGAACCAATCAAAAAAGCAATTTTATAATGTCTGCTAATAATCTGTTAGTAGACCTGAAATTCAGGAGTCTGAACAAGAGCTGAAACCAGGGTCTCAATCCGGTTTTTCACTACAGAATTACTTCCACCGTCTGAATAGGCATTCCATTCCATTGTCCAGGTTGTAGTTGGCAATGTATCAAGGAAAATCGTGTTCAAAAAGTAATCAAAACGTTCTGTACTTAGTTCAACAGCCAGCAGATTCTCAGTTAGAACAGTTACTATTTCAGTTGCATCTGAAGGGTCAGTAATGTTTCCTGAGTTTTCTACCCAATCTAATACGTTAAGGCTAAAAGTGAGATCTTCGGGATTACCGGCACGCTTCATGAATAAATCACCAATCTGATACCGTTTAGCTAATTCATAGGTCATTATCCAGTTTCGGGCAAAACCGGGCATCTGATGGTAAGGGTCAAATCCGGCAACATCGTATGGATCATACATTTCTATTCCCTGTTCCTTTAAAACAGAATCTATGTAAGAAAAATCGTCGTAAAATGCATTTGTTTGTATGTTACGGTCGGGAGTTTCAGTTTCAAAAAATCTCAGAAGACCCAGAGTAACATCTACAGGCGACTTTATCAAAGCTCCTATGTTATTGTCTGCTGTTATTGTATTATCTAAATCGTAGAAATGTTCACTCTTGAAGAGGACTTCAAGAGGTGCACGTATTTCGTAGTCATTATCATAAAAAATTTGCGCTAATGGCTGAATGATATCTGTTTCAACCTCATCTGAAATAAAATGATATACAAAAGAACGATAGAGCTTTCGCATGATAAACCTTGCCGTTTCAATCTTACCGAATATCATTTCAATCATATCATCAAACTCCTGCATGGTAGCTTTGGCAGTTGGATATCCTTCGAGAATTGTTGCCGGACTAACTGAATAGCTATCAAACAAAGAAGAAAATGTTTTTACAGAAGCATCGTGTGCTGTGGCAAGCTCTGTTGTGCCATCGGTGGCTGTTATAGTTTTAAGTTTACCACTGGGTATACCGGTATCTTTATCAAGATGTACAAAATCTTCATCGAATAACCAGCCGGTAAGCACTTTTGTTGCCGATTTAACATCATCTTCGGTGTAGTTTGTGTAGTTCCCCTCTTCTAATTGCGGACCTTTGCCAATACTGTATAGCTCCAGCATTTCCCGGGCAAAGTTTTCGTTAGGGGCATCTTTGTGGTTTGTAAATCCATCAATATACTTTAGCATCGCATTGTCAAGGCAAATCTTTTTGAAAAGTTCTTTAAAGTTGCCTAACGCATAATATCTGAACAGGCAGTTCTGATAATATAGAGCTTCGCTGGATTGTATTTTAGTCCAGGCAGCAGGTAAATGTGTGTGGTAGAACCATGTAAGACGCTCTTTAACAGATAAACCTGAGCGTAACATGACATCGATATGCCATGATTTAAAATAGGAGAATAATGTGTTTTGCTCACTGTTTACACCTTCCGATGCTTTATTTATTGTTGGCGGATTTACCCATGATTCTCCGGTTGCTGCATCCAGCGGCGGAGTTGGAATTTCTTCATCCAAAAATAAAGTTTCTAAAGCTTGTGAGGGAGTAAAAGAAGAGTAGGTTTCTGTCTGGCCCATTGTTGGACCAAAGGTTGTGCGCCGCAGTAAATGTGCAGCATTTTTCAACCCAAGTACCTGGGTGACTTCATTCAATGATGCCATATAAATAGTTTAGTTAGTAGTATTTCTAGATTAATACAAAACTTTTCATTATTTGTTCAT
Source organism: Bacteroidales bacterium (assembly GCA_016938235.1). GTDB lineage: Bacteria > Bacteroidota > Bacteroidia > Bacteroidales > UBA10428 > UBA10428. Next base: position 4,778 of record JAFGVA010000116.1, read on the forward strand.
TAAACGGTTTTATTCTATATATATTTTTTAGCTATCTTAATATCCGATTTAATTATTTATAACAAACTTATGTCAGAAGAGTTCCTGCAATACATATGGAGTCAAGAACTTTTTGAGAAAAATGTCTTGTCTGTTTCCGGAGAGGAAATTGAAGTGTTACATCCCGGCATGAAAAATACCGATGCCGGCCCCGATTTTACAAATTCACGTATAAAAATCGATGGAACCATCTGGGCTGGTAATGTTGAAATTCATACAACTTCCGATTTGTGGGATAAACACAAACATCAGGAAGATGCAGCTTATAATAATGTGATTTTGCATGTAGTGGATAAATACACCAAACAGGCTGTTAGAAAAAACGGAGAAGCAATCCCCTGCATAGAATTAAAGTACAACAAGCACTTACTGGAGAATTACAGACAAATTATTCATAATCAATACAAAATTCCTTGTCAGAACGATTTAGGTCTGGTTAATGGATTTACAATATCGAACTGGTTGAATTCATTGTTTGTAGAGCGTTTGAAAGAAAAGTCGGAAGGAATTCTTCAGGTACTTAAATACACAAAAAGCGGCTGGGAGGAAACATTTTATATTGTTATGGCTCGTAACTTTGGTTTCGGTACCAATGGACTACCTTTTGAACTCCTGGCAAAAAACACTCCACTGAAAATACTTGCCAGGCACCATAATTCAAACCTGCAAATTGAAGCTGTTTTGATGGGGCAGGCAGGCTTAATTCCATCGGAACCGGAAGATGAATTTTCAAAGGAGATGCTTAAAGAATATAAGCATTTAAGGAAATTGTATAACCTAAACCCCGTAGAGTCTCACCTTTGGAAATTTCTCAGATTACGGCCGGTTAGTTTTCCCACCATTCGTATATCACAATTCGCCAATCTAATCTGGCGTTCAACCCATCTGTTTTCAAAAATAATTGAGGTTGAAACCATTCAGGAACTTGATAAACTGTTGGTGTGTGAAGCTTCTGAATATTGGAACAACAAGTACCTGTTCGCAAAAGAGACCACGCAAATAAGAAAAAAGGCTTTAGGTAGTTCGTCACGCAAAGTGATAATAATAAATACCATTATTCCTTTTTTATTTGTTTACGGTAAAGAAAGAGACAAGAAGGAATTGATGGACAAGGCTTTATCGCTAATGGAGGAACTACCTCCTGAGGATAACAGTGTTGTAAACAACTGGATTGAATTAGGGATTTCTCCAAAAAACGCATTGGAAAGTCAGGCATTAATTCAACTAACTAAATTATATTGCGCTAAAAAGAATTGTTTGTATTGTCAGATTGGAAACAGGATTATTCGTAGCAAGATAGATGAATAGAGATACATTCAGAGATGCATATATTGCTTTAGGTTTATTACTGGCCATTATTACTATTGGTATTTTTGGTTATATGATTATTGAAGGTTTTAATGTTACAGATGCCGCCTTCATGACTATAATAACCATTGCAACAGTTGGGTTTAAGGAGGTACATCCTTTATCAACTGCCGGAATGTATTTTACTATTTTTCTAATCATTACTAGTTTTGGTATTTTTGCATATGCTGTTTCCACGCTTACCCGTTATGTAATTGGTGGAGCCATAGGACACTATTATAAAAACAGAAAAGTGAGAAACAAAATTAATCAACTAAAAGACCACGTAATTGTTTGCGGTTATGGTCGAAATGGTCGACAGGCAGTAGCAGAGCTCCTCGACCATAATGTTCCGCTTGTGATTATTGAAAGTGAACCCGACTCAATAGAAAAGATTCTTGAAAATCCGGACTTGTTATACATCCACGGCGATGCAACCAAGGATGAGGTTTTAAGCGCTTCGCAGGCAGAAAAGGCAAAAGCCCTGATTTCGGCACTACCAGTCGATGCCGATAATTTGTTTGTTGTGCTCACTGCCCGCGAACTTAATCCGGATATGATAATCATTTCAAGAGCAACAAACGAGCATTCCGATGTTAAGCTTAAAAGAGCCGGGGCAAATAATGTAATTATGCCCGACAGAATTGGTGGTCAGCGTATGGCCAAGCTTGTTGCTCAGCCCGATGTGGTTGAGTTTTTAGACTATATTATGCTGCAAAGTAGCGAAAACGTTGCCCTTGAAGAAGTAAGCTGTAGTAAACTAAACTCCTATTTCGAAGGAAAATCAATCAGAGAACTGGATATCAGAAATGAATCCGGAGCAAATATTATTGGATTAAAGCGTTCAGATAAGTCTTTTATCATTAATCCACTTCCCGAAATACAACTTTCATCGCTCGATAAATTATTTGTTCTCGGAACACAACAACAGGTTGAGCGCCTGAAAAGAATTATGGCAGAAGGTAAAGAAGTCTTTAGTTAATGTAAAGCTCAGCCTCTGTTTAACTTTTTCAGCTAATCGCTTGTTCAGAAATAAAAAATATCTACCTTTGCAAGCCCAAAAGTGGGAATTTAAATTTTATAAATAATACATATGTATTTAACAGCTGAGAAAAAAACCGAAATTTTCGGTCAACACGGAAAGTCTAATAAAGACACTGGAAGTCCGGAAAGCCAGATTGCCTTATTTTCCTACCGTATCAGCCACTTAACAGAGCATCTGAAGAAAAACAAAAAAGACTTCAGTACACAACGATCGCTTCTGAGACTGGTTGGTAAGAGAAGGAGATTACTTGATTATCTGAAGCATATAGATATCGAAAGATACAGGGCAATTCTGAAAGAACTTAACTTACGTAGATAAATAAGGAAGGCAATTGATTTTCAATTGCCTTTTTTCTTTAAATAAAGAGGGGTATTGAAACATCCATGAAAAGAAGATCTAATACACATGCACATGATTATCTTATGTATCGATATTTCGGGATGACCATAAAAAATAATTTTATACAGATGAAAAATTCAATATCTTTATCTCTTTTGATTTTAGTCCTATACGGAAATATTAATTGAACAAAAAATATAGTAGTACCCTTAAGTAAAGCTTATTCTTATTTAAGGAAGAAAAATTTAAACAAGTAAGATATTATGTACAACGCATTTGTGAAAACTATTGAGCTTGCCGATGGTAGAAAGATAGAAATCGAAACCGGCAAACTGGCTAAGCAGGCCGATGGTTCAGTAGTTGTTAAAATGGGTAACACCATGTTGTTAGCAACGGTTACCTGTGCTAAAGAAGCTAAAGAAGATGTAGACTTCATGCCTTTACAGGTAGAATATAAAGAGAAATTTGCTGCCGCAGGTCGATTCCCGGGTGGTTTTATGAAGCGCGAATCAAGACCAGGCGATTATGAAATATTAATTTCACGTTTAGTAGACCGTGCATTACGTCCCTTATTTCCTGATGATTTTCATGCTGAAACTTTTGTAAACGTACTCTTAATTTCAGCAGATAAAGATACTATGCCTGATGCTTTGGCAGGTTTAGCAGCATCGGCAGCAATAGCTGTTTCAGATATTCCTTTCAACGGGCCTATCTCTGAGGCACGGGTTGCCAGAATTGATGGTAAACTAGTTATCAATCCTACATTCAGTGAGCTTGAAAAAGCAGATATCGACATTATGGTTGCCGCTACTTTAGAAAACATTTTAATGGTAGAAGGTGAAATGTCAGAGGTTTCTGAAGCAGAGATGCTTGAAGCTATAAAATTTGCTCATGATGAGATTAAGAAGCATTGTAAAGCTCAGCTTGAGTTGATGAAAGAAGTTGGTAAAACAGAAAAACGTGAATATTCTCACGAAGTCAACGATGAAGTCCTTCGCCAGCTGATTAATGAAAAACTTTACGATAAAGTATACGAAGCAGTAAAAACTACTCCAGGCAAACACGACAGGCACGATAAGCTTGATGCAATAAAAACTGCCTTTGTTGAAGAGTATACCGCCAGTCTTCCTGAAGGTGCAGAACCTAACACGTCGTTGATCGGACGTTATTATCACGATGTTGAGAAAAAAGCAGTTCGTAACCTGATTCTTGATGAGAAAGTTCGTATCGATGGAAGAAAGCTGGATGAAATAAGACCAATCTGGTGTGAGGTTAACTATCTTCCTGCTACTCATGGATCTGCAGTCTTTACCCGTGGTGAAACTCAGTCGCTTACTACCGTTACACTAGGCACAAAACTAGATAAGAAAATGATAGACGAAGTTCTTATTCAAGGTTCCGATCAGTTTGTGTTACATTATAATTTTCCTCCGTTTTCAACCGGAGATGCACGACCATCAAGAGGATTGAGCAGGAGAGAAGTTGGTCACGGAAATCTTGCACACCGGGCTTTAAAAAGAATGATTCCCGACAACTCACCTTATGCTATAAGGGTTGTATCTGATATACTTGAGTCAAACGGTTCGTCTTCTATGGCTACAGTTTGTGCCGGAACCCTTGCACTAATGGATGCAGGAATTAAGATTAAAAAACCCGTATCAGGTATTGCAATGGGATTAATTACCGATACGGAAAGCAATCGTTTGGCAGTTCTTTCAGATATTCTGGGGGACGAAGACCACTTGGGTGATATGGACTTCAAAGTTACCGGAACCGAAAATGGCATAACTGCTACCCAGATGGATATTAAAGTTGACGGTTTATCATACGAAACCTTAGCACAAGCCTTAGAACAGGCTCGTCAGGGACGCTTACATATACTAGGTAAAATACTTGAAACTATTGATGCGCCACGTGAAGATCTGAAACCGCATGCTCCACGCATCGAGAAATTGATTATTCCAAAAGAAATGATTGGTGCAGTAATAGGCCCTGGTGGTAAAATAATTCAGGATATTCAGGCAAAATCAGGTGCCACAGTTATTATTGAGGAAATTGAAAATGTGGGAGGTGTAGTAGATGTCTTTGCAGAAAATAAAGACGCTATTGATAAAGCACTGAAAATGATTAAAGGTATTGTAGCTGTACCTGAGATTGGAAAAGAATACGATGGTGTGGTTAAATCTGTTGTTAGCTTTGGAGCATTTGTTGAAATTCTTCCTGGAAAAGACGGATTATTACACATTAGCGAAATTGATTGGAAACGAGTTGAGAAGGTTGAGGACTATTTGAAAGTGGGCGATGAGATTACTGTTAAACTGATTGACATCGATCAGAAAACAGGAAAACTTAAGCTTTCTAAAAAGGTTCTTATTCCAAAACCGGAAAGACCCGACAACCCACCAAAACAAGATAACGACCAACGCTAAATTAAAGGCCTTTTTAAGGCCTTTTTTTATTTTTACATCCTATGGAAAAACAAAAACGACTCAATAATTTTGTAAATAAGCTCGGAGAAATTAAGGATGACATTAGTCCCTCCGATTTTCTGTTTTACAATATGGGTCACTTTCCGCTTATTTATAAAAACCTGCTTGCCCGGCAGGACTCTTGTACAACTTGTAAAGAGAAACTTATTTGCTTTGAGAAACTTGTTAATGGGTTGCCGGGAAATATTGCCGGAAATCCGGGTGAAAGGAAAAAATTTGAAGCAGAAAAGACCCTTATTGAAGAACATCTTAAAAGGAACCATAATATGCATTTCCCCGGATATTATACATCACTCGGAAGTCTTTTAGGGATTGTTCTTGCGGGTATTGCCATAACGATAATTAATGTTTTAATGTCCGAAGAGTTGTTTAACAGACTGACACTCATTGGATTTACAGTAGGCATAGTTGTTGGTAGGCTGGTTGGGGTACTTTTAGACAAAAATATTTTTAAAAGGAATTTGCAACTTTAATCAAAATAATTGCGTATATTTTAATTCTTTATTGAGTAAACTAAAAATGCTGAATAGCAGAAATATTCAAGCTTTTTAATATCTTTTCAGACATATTGATTTTTTTTTAATGAAAACATTATTATGTTTGTAAGTAACTATCAACCAAGTAACCAGCAAAACTAATTTGTAAATCAAATAATTATTCAGAACTATGAAAAATTTAAAACTAAACCTTCTTTTAATTGCTGTATCAGCGTTAGTCTTAAGCAATTGCGGAGGCTTACAAAAGATGGTTGACAATGCGGAATCTGTATCATACAAGGTGCAACCAACCCCGCTTGAAACACATGGTGGAGAAGTTGAAATTACAGTTGATGCTTCTTTTCCCGAAAAATTCTTTAACAAAAAAGCTATCGTAACAGCTACTCCTGTGCTTAAGTACGAAGGCGGTCAAACCGAATTTGAATCTATTACATTACAAGGTGAAAGCGTTGAAGCCAACAACAAAGTTATTCCTTATGCTGGCGGAAGCTATTCTCTATCAGCTAAAATCCCTTATGAGGATGCGATGTTAAAATCTATGCTTGTTATGCAAATGACTGCTCAGATCGGTGACAAAGCTGCTGTTGAAATTCCTGGTGTGCCTATTGCTACTGGTGTTATTGCAACTCCAACTTTAGTAATGGTTAAGCCTGAGGCAATTGCAATGAGCGATAACTTCAAAAGAATTATTCCTGAAACTTACAGCTCAGACATTCATTATGTAATTAACAAGTATGATGTAAGAAGCTCAGAATTAAAATCTGACGATATCGTTGATTTTAATAATAAAGTTAAAGCTGCCAGCGAAAACGAAAGAGTTGAAATTAAAGCCGCTAAAATTTCTGCTTATGCTTCGCCTGACGGAGAAATAGACTTGAATACCAAACTTTCTGACAATCGTGGAAAATCAGCAGAATCATATTTAAGCAAAACGCTTAAGAAACTTAATGTTCAGGGTTCTGATGCTGAACAATTCCTGCAAGTTGTTTCTACTGCAGAAGACTGGGACGGTTTCAAAAAATTAATGGAAGAATCTACAATTAAAGACAAAGAATTAATTCTTCGTGTTCTTTCAATGTATTCCGATGCTGATGTAAGAGAAAAAGAGATTAAAAATATCGCTGAAGCTTACTTAGAAATTAAAGATGATGTTCTTCCAAAATTACGTCGTTCTCAATTATTGATTGATGTTGACAAAGTTGGATACTCTGATGAAGAGCTTTCTGCACTTGCTTCTGAAAACCCTGATACACTTAATGTTGAAGAATTGCTTTATGCTGCAACTTTAACTGATGATAACGAAACTAAATTAGCTATCTATCAGAAAACTTTCGAAAAATATCCTGAATGTGTTCGTGCCATCAACAACGTTGGTTACGTTTATGTTAAGTTGGGTAAAACAGCTGAAGCTAAAGCTGCATTCGAAAAAGCAAAAGCTATTAAAGAGAACGACATCGTTAAAAATAACTTAGGCGTTGTTGCACTTCTTGAAGGTGATGCTGCTGCTGCTGAAGCATTATTTACTTCTGCAATGAGTGCTGGTGAATCAGTTAACTATAACTTAGGAATCATCAAAATACAACAAGGTGATTACGCTGCTGCTGTTAACTACTTCGGTAACAAGCCTTCATTTAATGCTGCACTTGCTCAACTTTGCAATGGCGAAACAGAAAAATGTATTACTACTTTAACCGAACTTGGTGAAGTTGATTGCTCTTGGGTATATTACCTGAAAGCAGTTGCTGGTGCACGTGCCGGTCGCGAAGAAGTTGTTCTTTCAAACATTCGTTTAGCTGTTGAGAAAGATAAAGAAGGTGAAATTAAAGCTTATGCTCTTAAAGACGCTGAATTCAGAAACTTTATAGCAAGTGAAGGTTTTGCTGCAATAGTTCAATAATAATATTCAACAGAATATATACAAAAGCGGTTTGTCATTGACAAACCGCTTTTTTTATGTCTTGATATTTCTGTGCAGAATAATTCTCTCGTCCAAAAACTAAGGGATGTGACTTTTAGCCTGTAAATTCGGTATGGCAGTCTTTGCAATAGTATGAACCTCTAATGTTTCCAAAAGGAATAAAAGCTAAAAGAGATAAAATTATACCGAAAAACTTAATTGTTGAATTTCTGCCAATGCCAAACTTTATATTTGCAGAACCACAATTAGGGCATATTTTACAGCTTTCTGCAAAGTCGTTTATCTTTAAAAGCTTTGAAGCTTTGTCCCAGTCTTCTTCGTAAACTAGAATCTGAATACCGGCGCCAAGCATGCCATTATAAACAGGCAACAGATTTGTGAAATTATCGTTTGCCACAAGAGCAGGGATTCCTTCATTTGCAAGTCTTCCCTTAAGAATATGTGCTTCCTGAATATTATTACAAATCAGTAGAGTTCGGGTATTCATTTTAATGTTGGCGAAGATTCAAAGTTAAGAATGAATCTTTTATCTTTTAATGCTTCACTTTCAGCTCCTATCGGATCAACGTCGTATTCCCAATAGCTCGAAGTATCGGTTATAGAGATTGTAGTTGTGCTATTAAATTCAATGGATTCAGGGAAAGCAAGGAGACAATATTTATCTTCAAGTTCGAACATTACTTCAATTGAGTTCCAGGTGGTTTGTATTGCATCTGAAATGTCGTTAGAATTCATATCACCATGTTCAATCAGGTCATAAAGATAGCCAGCATCCCAATCGAGGTGAAACGAACGTACATTACTTACGGTAACAGAACTTGTATTTTGAACCTTATAAAAGGTGTTTTTTGGTGCTTCAATCGATATTTCTTTTGTAAGTGTGTCTTTTCCCCCCTCACCAAAAGCTTTTAGGGTTACTAAATAGTTTCCCTGTGCCAGGTAAATATAGTTTGGCGAATAGTCAATTGACAAGCCTCCATCACCAAAATCCCAGATATAATCAGTGGCATTTGATGAATTATTTTGAAATTCAATATAAGCGGGAACCGAGTTTGTAATTATATTCATTTCAAAATCGGCAGCAGGCTTAATTATCTCGTTTTTTTCTCCACAGCTAAAAATAAATATAACAAGACCTGTAAGTACGATAAATTTCTTCATATTGATAGGTGTTTTAAAGGTAAAAATAAACTATTTGTGTTCAATTCCTGTTAAATGCCTGGCTATTTCCCAGATAACAATACCGGCACAAACCGAAATATTTAGCGAATGTTTGGTGCCATATTGAGGAATCTCTATTGCTCCATCGCAATAATCAACAACTTTTTGCTGTACGCCTCTTACTTCGTGTCCAAAAACAATGGCTGTTTTCTGTTCGGGTTTCGGCTTGTATTCGCCAAGTTTAAAAGCTTTTTCGGCCTGTTCGATTGCAAGCAGGGTATAGCCTTTTTCTTTGAGTTTTATTAATGCATCCAGTGTCTCGGAGCAATATTCCCACTCAACCGATTCTGTGGCACCCAGAGCAGTTTTATGAATCTCGTTTTGGGGTGGGGTGGCAGTTATTCCGCAGAGGAGAATTTTTTCTATTAAAAAAGCATCTGCAGTTCTAAAAACCGACCCAATGTTGTTCATGCTTCTTATATTGTCGAGTACTATGGTAAGCGGGATTTTCTTTGTTGTTTTGAACTCTTTGACACTTAGTCTGTTTAACTCTTCGTTAAGGTATTTTCGCATCCTTTTTATTTAGAAATGATATTATTCGCTAAATAAATAAAATTAGGTTAAATTTAATGTTATACCCCTAAAATTTAGGAAAATGAACATTCACGAATACCAGGGAAAGTCAATCCTAATAAAATATGGCGTAAAAGTTCCTGCCGGAGAAGTAGCATTTACAGTTGAAGAGGCAAAACAAGCTGCAAAAAAAATTCAAAACGAAACAGGTGTCAGCACCTGGGTTGTAAAAGCGCAAATACATGCCGGAGGACGCGGTAAAGGTGGCGGAGTAAAACTTGCCAAGTCTATGAACGATGTAGAAAAGCTTGCTAAGGATATTATCGGGATGCAACTGGTTACGCACCAAACAGGATCTGAAGGTAAGAAAGTGCACAAAGTTTTAATTCAGCAAGATGTTTATTATCCGGGTGAAAGTTCTATTGATGAATATTATATGAGTATTCTTTTAAACCGTTCAAGCGGTAAAAATATTATCATTTATTCTACCGAAGGTGGTATGGATATTGAAGATGTTGCTGAAAAAACACCTCATCTGATTCATAGGGAAGAAGTTGATCCCGGGGTTGGATTGCAGGGTTTTCAGGCTCGAAGAATTGCATATAACCTGGGATTATCGGGAAATGCTTTTAAAGAAATGGTGAAATTTACTCAATCTTTATATGAAGCATACATTGGAAGCGATGCCTCACTTGTTGAAATTAATCCGGTTTTGAAAACATCTGATGACCAGATAATGGCTGTGGATGCGAAAATAACCCTCGACGACAACGCGATGTTTCGACACAGGGATTATGAAGAAATGCGCGATTTGAACGAGGAAGATCCGGCAGAAGTAGATGCAGGCAAACACAACCTAAACTTCATCAAACTTGACGGAAATGTTGGCTGTATGGTTAACGGGGCTGGCTTAGCCATGTCAACTATGGATATAATAAAACTTTCTGGTGGCGATCCTGCAAACTTTCTTGACGTAGGAGGGGCTGCCAATGCAAAAACTGTTGAAGCCGGATTTAGAATAATACTGCAAGATCCGAATGTTAAAGCAATTCTGATTAATATTTTCGGGGGCATAGTGCGATGTGATCGGGTTGCAGAGGGTGTAATAGAGGCATATAAAGCAATCGGAAATATAACTGTTCCTGTTATTGTCAGGTTACAAGGTACAAATGCCGAGATTGCTAAGGAGTTAATAGATAATTCAGAACTGGAGGTGCTTTCGGCAATTACCTTGCAGGAGGCAGCAGACAGGGTGAAAGAAGTTTTTGCCTAGTAGCGGGGTGCAACATATCTTGAAGGCCTTCTTAAAAAGCAGGCCTTTTTTATTCTCTTAAAAGGGGCATAGTCATACATCTCGGGCCACCACCACCTCTGGCAAGCTCCGATCCTTCTATGGTTATCAGGTATTTTTTGTAATTATCAATATTTACATTACCATCTAAAAAATCGTAACCTGATATAACTTCATATCCATGTTTATTCAAGGCTTCAGCTGTATGAATGTTTCTTTGATATCCGATTATCTTTCCGGGACTAAAAGTGAAAAAGTTTGCCCCGCTATGCCATTGTTCTCTCTCCTGTAGTAACTGGTTCCCACCGCCACAGTATACCGGTTTATAATCCAGTCCGGCCAGATGCAGGCCTTTAAGCAGATCCTTAACATAGGCAATCTTCTTTATAATGCCATTATCTATATCCATTTTAATAGTATGATAGCGGTTTTCTCCCAGCACCAAAGGCTTGTAAACCATGCATTCTGAATCCGAAAGAAGAGTAAAAACCATGTCAATGTGAATAAACGATTCAGGTTCATGAGGTAATTCCTGAATCAAAACTGTTTTAAGGTCTTGAAACTGACTCACTTTTTGAATTAGCCGGTCAACTGCCTCAGGAGTTGTACGTGAACCTATGCCAATAATTAAAACCTCAGGCGAAGCGACCAAAACATCGCCTCCTTCTATGGTGATGTTGCTTTCATCTTCATCGCTTAACAGGCAAACATTGCAGCACTCATCAATGCTGTGCCGGTAGATAATATCCAGGATTATTGATTCGGGTTTCCGCACGGTTCTCGCCATGGAGCTTACATAAATCGTATTTCCAATAGAGAATGAGGCATCGCGCATAAAGAAAAAATTATGCAGGGGATTTACAGCAAACTGGTCCTGTTTAAGGAAATTTGAAAGTGATACCTGCGGCAGGGGTATACCCTCAATTATTGTTTTAGTGAATTGCTCATCCGATAAGTTATCTAGTACAAGCGATAAATCCTGCACTTTAGAATAGTTTTCAAGAGCATGGATAAGTTCATTTTTTGCTTCGGGCTTTTTTACAATATTGTTTAGCAGGAGATCACGGATTTCAACAACATGAGTAACTTTATTTAGAATTGACTTAAAAATGGAATACTCATCTCTGGCAATAGGAAGATTGAGAATATCGCTATACAAAGCACGTTCTGCTGTAGCCGGGGTCATGTTCTCAACTTCAGGACCGGGCTCATGAATAAGTACAGATTTTAAATTTCCGAATTCTGAGTTAACACCTACCTTAAGCATATGTTTTTTCTTGAAGTTAGCTTTTTTGGGCTATTAAAAAAAATGAAGAAAGTCAACTTGGAATAGTTTATCTTGAAACCCAGCCTATTTTCCGGTGCATTCCATCGCAAAAGGGCATGTTATTAGACTGACCACATCTGCAAAACGATGCAATTCGCATTTTTTTTATTTCATTGCCTTGTTCATCCAGAATTTTGAATTCGCCCTTAACTACCAACGGGCCATTTGGCATCACTCTTAGTTCAGCTGCATTGCCAGAATCAGTATTGTCGGTTTTTATTGTTTCGGTAGTCTTTTGCTGATTAGGTTTAACTGCTGCTCCGTCAATATCTTTGTTCCATTTATAGGTCAGGGCATTGGTCGGGCACAAATCAACTACCCTGATTATTTCTTCGGTAGTAGCGGCGGACATATTTACCCACGGTCTTTTACCCGGATTGAAAACACTCCGCAATTCTCTGAAACAAGTTGTTGCATGAATGCATTCTTTAGGTCTCCAATAAACGGTTATTTCTCCGTTGGTGTAATCTCTGTTGTTTTCTTCCATGAAAAATACTCAATTTTGACAAACAAAAATATATAATACTAAAACATATAATTTGTAATTTCGTTTAAATATTTGGTATGAATATTGAAGTTCACTACTAAAACCAATATGAAAAGATTATTCTTCATATTAATTACAGTACTTTTTTCTGGTCTGGTAAACGCTCAGGACACACTGGCGGCAAAGGGCGATCATATACTCTATGGTATTGTTGTTGACGGTGATACGATTCTTGTTTCAACAATTGAGGAGATCTATATTCTCCCGAAGCGTAAGTTTGAATCGAGGCGTGATATGCGGAAATATGAACGATTGGTAAGGAATGTTAAAAAAGTACTACCCTATGCAAAACTTGCAAAGCAGAAATATGATGAGGTAGAATCGGTTCTTCTAACATTAGAAACCGAAAAGGAGCAGAAAGAATACATGAAGCAGGTTGAAGAAGAAATTGTGGATGAATTTGAAGATGATTTAAAGAAACTTACCATATCACAGGGGCGGATATTACTGAAGCTAATTGATAGAGAGATAGGCGAAACCTCCTATGAGCTCCTTCAGGAATTCAGGGGTAAATTTTCTGCTTTTTTCTGGCAAACCCTGGCCAGGATTTTCGGGCACAATCTAAAAAGTACTTTCGATGCCGGAGGTGAGGATCAACTCCTGAATGAAATTGTTTTACTCATTGAAAATGGACAGCTCTGATCGGCGTTTGTTTATAGCCCTTAACCCTTTTATTCACGACAAAATTTTATTGTTCCGAAATTCTTTGAAAAGGGAACTTCATTCTTCTGTTAAATGGGTCGAAGATGAGAACCTCCATTTGACTTTAAAATTTCTGGGCGATACACCTGCATATTATCTCAATTCAATAAAAGCTATTATTGAGAAATCATTAGAGGGAATACCTGCTTTTGAAATTCAATTTACAAAGCCGGGCTTTTTTGGAAAATTATCACCAAAAGTTATTTGGTTTGGAATAAATGAATCGGATTACCTCGTAAAATTGTATCAGGAGATAAATGATAGAATGGAACAATTGGGTTTTGAAAAAGAAAAAAATGGGTTTAAGCCGCATTTAACACTCGGAAGAATCAGAAACTACGTCGAGTCAGATAATTTACAGGCAAAACTTTCGCAATATAAGAGTAAAATTCCGGAGGTTAAAGTATCTGAGGTATATCTTATGCAAAGTGAATTGACACCTAAAGGTCCGATTTATTCGGTTGTTGCCGACTGGCAGCTGAAGGATTAAATACCCTCTCTTCTGATAACTGTTAGCATGGTATAGATCATTATCTTGAAATCGACATATAGCGACATGTTGTCAAGATAAATCAGATCGTATTTCATACGGCGAATCATCTGATCGGTGTTTTCGGCATATCCATATTTAACCTGTCCCCAGGAAGTAATGCCGGGTCTCACTTTTAATAATTGCAGGTATTGAGGTGCTCTTTCAACTATCTGGTCAATGTAGAACTGACGTTCAGGTCTGGGGCCTACCAGAGACATATCTCCTTTTAATACATTAATGAAGTTTGGAACCTCATCGAACCTTGATTTACGCATAAAGCGACCAAAAGGGGTTACTCTTGAATCTTCTTTTGATGAAAGTTGCGGCCCTTTTGTTTCAGAATCGACATACATCGATCTGAATTTGTAAATGGTAAAAGGTTTTCCATTTTTACCAATTCGCTCTTGTTTGTAAAAAACAGGTCCTTTTGAGCTGATTTTTACACCTATTAACATGATTAAAAACAAAGGACTGGAAATTATTAAAGCTAATAACGATAAAACAATGTCAATAAAATGTTTAAGAGTTTCCTGCCAGGGAGGCATTAGCATATGGGAAATTTCAACAAGAGGTGTACCCATAATAGCCGACATTTTCACCTTTCCGGTAAAAATCTCATACATTCCGGGAATGGCTTTGACTGAAACATTACAATCGATTAAATCATCCAGAATTTTCTCAATTTTATCGTGTTCGCTGTATTCAATGGCAATAATAACTTCCTCAATTTCCTGTTCATCAATAATTTTCTTAATGTTGCTTATGTCACCAAGCTGTTTAAGGTATTTGGCTATTTTCTGACCATTACCATTGTTAACACTCAGATATCCTACTATTCTGTTTCCGGTACTCTGGGGTTGTTCCTGTATTTCTTTGTATATATCAATTGCTTTGTCACTGCTGCCGATAAGAAGCGTATTGAAACCAATTTCGCCATGGTGAATTTTTTTGGTTATGCGGGTAGTAATTATTAACCGGGGGAAATAAGTGAATATAAAATGCAGCAAGAATAAAACTCCAAAAGATCGATAATAGGTAGAATAATTCTGAACAGCATCGTCGAGCAAAATAACAAAGAATATAATAACCACGCCCAGAAATGTAATTCTGAGCGTATACCACAATTCTGCAAGTCTCGATTTCCGAATAACTTCCCTGTAATATCCCGAAGCATAATAGAATAAAACCCAAGCCAGTGGAATAAGAGTGATACCAAGAAAAAACTTTGTGCCAAATTCTATAGGAACAGCATGTCCAAATTTTAAGGGTTCAATCACAAATTTGCGGTACAAATAAAATAGAGCCCATGCAAGGCCTGCTGTTAGAAAATCGGATATCAGATATCTGATTAATTGCTTTCTGCGATTCATTAAATTTCCACTGTAACTAATTGATCCGACAAATATAGAAATTCTGTTACACCTTCTGAAAAAAAATACATAATCCTATACCAAAGGCTGATAAAATTCATAAACCACTAATTAATTATTAACAAAAATCTATTGAAAACCTATTTGAGTTTGAGGCCTAAAGTTTTGATGTTAATTGTAATTTTGCATTTATAGTCTGATAAAAATTTTAATGGAAGATACTTATTTACACAAAGGCTTAAGACGAAAACTTGTTGAAGAATTAAAGAATAAAGGTATTAGTGATTTACGGGTGTTAGCTGCCATTAATAAAGTACCCAGGCATTTATTCATGGAAAGCAGTTTTGTTAATCATGCGTATAAAGATAAAGCCTTCCCAATAGGTTCTAAGCAAACTATATCGCAGCCATATACTGTTGCTTATCAGTCAGAATTGTTACAAATAGAATCAGGAGATAAAGTGCTTGAAATAGGAACAGGTTCGGGATATCAGGCTGCTGTGTTAGTTGAAATGGGAGCAAAGGTATTTACAATTGAAAGGCATAAAACCCTAAGTATGAGTGCACAGATGTTGCTCCCCAAAATAGGCTATCGGCCACAGTTTTTTTATGGCGATGGTTTTGAAGGCCTTCCTACCTATGCACCTTTCGACAAAATAATAGTAACAGCAGGAGCAGCTGAAATGCCGGAGAAATTAATTAGTCAGCTTAAGACGCGAGGCAGGATGGTAATACCCCTTGGCCCCGTGGATGATCAAACCATGTTTTTAATTCTTAAAAATGAAGACGGAAGTATTGAGAAGATTGAACACGGTTCATTTTTGTTTGTTCCAATGCTTAAAGGTAAAGTCTAACTTTAAAAAGTAACAATGATTCAAATAAAACCGTTTGTTTTTAATAGTTTTCAGGTAAACACTTTTGTTTTGTACGATGATTCAAAAGAATGTATCATAATTGATCCGGCCTGCTATGCATTGGAAGAATACAACGAGCTATATAAGTTTATCGGCGACAATGGTTTAATGCCAAAATACATTGCAAATACTCATGGGCATGTCGATCATTTGTTAGGTGTTAAGACAGTTTCGGAACACTATAATATCCCATTCAAAGTACATGAAGATGATTTCTTTTTGCTTGAAACAGCCGTTCAAAGCGGACTTATTTTTGGTTTTAATATAAACGAAAATCCTGTTGCTGATGAAATACTTAAAGAGGGAGAGATTATAAAATTCGGAAATTCGGAGCTGGAACTGTTTCATGTTCCGGGCCATTCGCCTGGAAGTATTGTTTTTTATTCAAAAGAGGGAGCCTTTGTTGTGGTTGGTGATGTATTATTCAAATCTTCAATTGGCAGAACAGATTTGCCGGGAGGGAATTACGAAGATTTGATTTCGGGTATCAGAAGCAAATTGTTGACTTTGCCTCCTGAAACAATAGTCTTAAGTGGTCATGGTCCCCACACCACAATTAAGAACGAACATGACACAAATCCTTTCCTGACTTAAAGTATTATAAAATATTTGCATAAAATTAATTCTTAATGGCTGCAGAAAACTTTATTCACAGGCATTTGGGTCCACGAGAGACAGATGTCAATAAAATGCTTCAAATTATTGGGTTACCCAATTTAGATGAACTGATTAATAAAACAGTACCACCTTCGATCAGGTTTAAATCACCTATCGATTTGCCGGCAGGTATTAACGAATACGAATATTTTAAAAGTATTCGAAAACTGGCATCAAAAAACAAAGTGTTCAAATCGTATATTGGAATGGGCTATTACCACACAGTGTTTCCGGCTGTGATACAGCGGAATATACTGGAAAATCCCAGCTGGTATACCTCATATACCCCATACCAGGCCGAAATATCACAAGGCAGGTTGGAAGCATTACTGAATTTTCAGACAGTAATAACCGAACTAACAGGGTTTGAAGTTGCAAATGCTTCATTGTTAGACGAGGCTACGGCTGTTGCAGAAGCAATGGCAATGCTGTATAATGCACGTTCACGCAGCGAGGTAAAAGAAGGTTTAAATGTTTTCTTTGTTGACGAAAATATTTTTCCACAAAACTGGGCTGTAATTCAAACCAGGGCTGAGTCTCTTGGGATAGTGCTCGAAAAAGGAAATTTCAAGGAAAATGCATTAAATGAAAAACTTTTTGGTGCATTTGTTCAATACCCGGCAGGCGACGGAAGTATACAGGATTACACAGCTTTTATCGAAAAAGTACATGTCCATGGGGCTAAACTTATTATGGCAACGGATATCATGAGCCTTGTAATGCTTACTCCTCCCGGAGAGCTCGGAGCTGATGCAGTAGTTGGTTCTGCACAGCGTTTTGGCATACCTATGGGGTATGGCGGTCCTCATGCTGCTTTTCTTGCTACTAAAGAAGAATTTAAACGTTTTATTCCGGGCAGAATTATTGGTGTCTCGAAAGACAAATTCGGGAATCTTGCTTTAAGAATGGCATTACAAACCCGCGAGCAGCATATAAAACGAGAAAAAGCAACCTCAAATATTTGTACCGCCCAGGCGCTGCTGGCAAATATGGCAGGTATGTATGCTATTTACCATGGTCCGGAAGGTTTGTCGAGGATAGCAACCCACTGTCATCAGACGGCAGGAACACTTAGCGATAAATTAGCTGACTTAGGATTCATAAATAAAAACCAAAACTTTTTTGATACGCTCAGAATTAAGCTGCCTGAAGGAGTAACTCAAAAAGATATTCGCATACATGCGCTTGAAAGAGAAATTAATCTGCGGTACTTTAATGATGGCGATATTGGAATCTCGGTTGATGAAACCACCAGTATTATTGATCTGAACAAACTGGTTGAGGTATTTGCTGCAACAAAAAAGATGAAATTCAGCAATATACAGGAGTTAAAAGACCAGGTATGGTTTGAGCACAAATTTGCCCGTAAAGGAGCAATTATGCAACAGCCAATATTTAACTCGTACAGATCGGAAACCGAACTTATGCGGTATATAAAAAGGCTTGAACATAAAGATATTTCTCTTACACATTCCATGATTTCGCTTGGTTCGTGTACCATGAAACTTAATGCAGCAGTGGAAATGCTTGCATTGAGCTGGCCCGAAATCGGTGAAATTCATCCATTTGTTCCTCTCAACCAGACAGAAGGTTACCAACAGCTTTTTCATGAGCTTGGAAAAACTTTACTGAAAATTACGGGCTTTGAGGCTATTTCATTTCAGCCTAATTCGGGTGCTGCCGGCGAATATGCAGGACTTCTGGTTATAAAAAAATTTCATGAAGCGAATGGTCAGAAAAAAAGAGATGTGGTTCTGATACCGGCATCGGCACACGGAACAAACCCGGCAAGTGCAGTGATGGCAGGCTATAGGGTGGAAGTAGTAAATTGCGATGATAAAGGGAATATTGATATTAATGACCTAAAAGATAAAGCAGAAAAAGACAAGGAGAATCTGGCAGCATTTATGGTTACCTATCCGTCGACACACGGGGTGTTTGAACCGGATATCAAGGAAATGATCGAGATTATTCATAAAAATGGTGGCCAGGTTTATATGGATGGAGCCAATATGAATGCCCAGGTAGGACTTACTAGTCCGGCAGAAATTGGGGCAGATGTTTGTCATCTGAACCTGCACAAGACCTTTGCTATTCCTCATGGTGGAGGCGGCCCGGGGGTTGGTCCGATATGCGTTGCCGGTCACCTGGTTGAATTTTTACCAGCTCATCCGATAATTGAGACAGGGGGAGTGAACGGTATGCCTGCTGTGGCTGCTGCCCCATACGGTAGTGCAAGTATTCTTACAATCTCGCATGCCTATTGCAATATGCTTGGTGCCGATGGTCTGACACTTGCTACAAAACTGGCAATTTTAAATGCAAATTATATTGCAGCAAGGCTGAATAAATATTATCCTGTTCTGTATACCGGAAAAACAGGGTATATTGCCCACGAAATGATTCTTGATTGTCGTCCCTTCAAGCAAAAGTGCGGAGTTACCGAAACCGACATCGCAAAGAGGTTGATTGATTATGGTTTTCATGCACCAACACTTTCTTTCCCGGTTCACGGTACTTTAATGGTTGAGCCAACAGAAAGTGAATCGAAAGAAGAACTCGACAGGTTTATCGATGCTATGATTGCTATTTATTACGAAATGGAAGAGATAGAAAAATCCGGTGATACAGACAACCCCTTATTAAATGCGCCCCATACACTCGAAGAGGTAACAGCTGATGAATGGAATCATAGTTATTCGCGGGAGAAAGCTGCTTTTCCGGTTGATTGGTTAAAAGGCAACAAATACTGGCCGCCGGTTGCAAGAATCGATAATGCATACGGTGACAGAAACCTGATGTGTACCTGCCCCACGCCAGATGATTTTAGATAGAAAAAAAAGTAATGAAAAGATAGCTCCACGCAAAGAACGCTAAGATTTCTGCTAAAACCGCAAAGTTAAAGTTGCTGAAAAATATCACTTTGCGTTTTTAACGTTTTTTTTGCGACCATTGCGAGGAATTGGGTCTCCCCGACAGGAGTTTATATAACGTCTTCAATTATTTCTGTAAGTATTTGGGACAGGTTTAAACCTGCTGCTCTTACCATTTTTGGAATAATGCTTTCTTTACTCATCCCGGGAATGGTGTTTATTTCAAGCATATAAAGTTCGTTATTGCTGATGATATAATCAACCCGGCCAAACCATTTGCATCTGAAAATATCGTAAATTTTCAAGGAAAGTTCCTGGCATTCTTTAGCAATTTTATCATCAATTCTTGCAGGAATAATTTCTTCCGATTTACCTACAGTATATTTTGCTTCATAGTCAAAAAAGCCCGTTTTACTTACTATTTCAGTTACCGGAAAAGAATAAGCCCTTTTCGAGGTTCTTAAAACGCCACATGTAATTTCGGTTCCGTAAATCATTTTTTCTACCAAAACTTCGTCATCTTCTTTGAGTGCCTGGTGAACTGCGGCTTCAAGTTGATCGTGATTGTCAACCTTACTTACTCCGAAACTTGAACCGGCATTGTTGGGTTTAACAAAACAGGGGAACCCGATTTTCTGCTCAAGGTCTTTAATGTTGAGATCAGATTTGTGAAGAACTACCCATTCGGCCGATTTTATGCCAAATCCATCGAGGTATTTTTTGGTGAAATGTTTGCTGAAAGTAGCCGATGAAGCTAAAACATCTGAAGATGTGTATGGAATTTCCATCATGTCAAGGTATCCTTGCAGCTTGCCATCTTCGCCCGGATCGCCGTGAATCATTATCAGGGCTATGTCGAATGTTATTTTATTGTCTTCAATAGTAATTGAAAAATCATTTTTATCAACAGGATATTTTTGGTTGTTTTGCTGAACAAACCAATCTGTTCCTTTTATTTCGAGTCTGAAAGCTTCGAATTTTTCCTTATCAAGGTTTTCAATTATTGTATCGGCACTTTTAACTGCGATGACATATTCTGAGGAGTTCCCTCCGGTAATTACAGCAACTTTTTTTCGCATTTTAAATCTACAATTTAGTAATGCAAAGTAAAGCTATTTTCAAAATCGGCAGGAATGCACCCGGAATTATTTAATAACAGGAATTAGTTTCTTTTTTGAGAAAGGGGTAAGACAATCCAGCTGTAAATGTAGCATCCGACACAGAAATTCAGAACACATTCCAGGGTTGCCAGCGATAAAATCAACAATGCTATTGAACCGGCGAAAAGTTTCAGGTTTATCAAATCAAAAACAATTATCAGAACAGACATGATTCCGCCCAATCGCGCTGCAAAAAGTTTGGGTGCTTTATTTATAAGTTCTGCGTCAGGATTTATTCTTTTTGATACAGGTTTTGCTATAATACTTATCAGGCTAAAGTTTGCGTGATTAAATCCCCGTGCAAAAAAATCAAAAGCCAGAAACACAACTATAGGCAATAAACCGGTTTTAATGTAAATCAGGAACAGACCTACTGTTATAAAAGCAACAACTCTGGGTGTGGTTTTACTTATTTTATCTACTGAAACCGGACAAATAATGTTCTTCATAAACTTAAATATTACTTTATTCGGTACAAAATTAGGCGCAATATTTGAGGTCTATGCCAATAACCTATCGTTTTAACATTTAATTAACTATAAAACCTATAAGAAAAGTAGGATAAATATTCATTAATTAACAAATTTATAAGATAAACAGTGAAACAGCTTTTCTTTTTTGTTTATTTCAAATCTAAAAGCATATAAGTTCAAATTTAAATGAACAGTAGACAGTTAAAAACCCAAATCCTTCATTTTTTAGTGTAAGTTATTACCTTTATAAGGTTATTTTCAAATCAGTGCCATGATACAGGAAAATTTAGTTAAGTATTTTAATGATAGTATCCATAATAACTGGGAAAAGCCTGCTTTTGCAGATTATAATGGTGAGACTTTAACCTATGCCGAGGTAGCAAACAAGATATTGAAGACACATGCTATTTTAAACCATTTTGGAATAAAAAAAGGCGATAAAGTAGCCTTGATAGGTAAAAACTCTACAAACTGGGCAATTACCTTATTGTCGGTTATATCGTACGGTGCTGTTATTGTGCCCATACTTCCGGATTTTATGCCGGGTGATGTTCAGCATATTGTAAATCATTCCGATTCGGTTTTGTTTTTTAGCAGTGAGCCCATATTTGAGACACTGAAAGCCGGAGAAATGAAGGCTATCAGGGCTGTTGTTTCTGTTAATAGTCTTGAAGTGTTGTATTCTCCTGATGGGAAAAAGGAAGAATCAAAAGCAGAACTTAAGCATGTTATTTCCGGGTTTGATATAAATCCTGTTACCAGAGATAAATTTAAATTGCCAGAAGTTGGTAATGAAAATCTTGCAATAATTAGCTATACCTCTGGTACAACTGGTAATTCTAAAGGTGTAATGCTGCTTCATAACAGTCTGGCTGCAAACCTTAGATTTGCCCAGAACAATATGCCGTTAAAAAGTGGCGACAATATAGTTTCATTTTTACCTCTTGCTCATGCTTATGGTCTGGCTTTTGAATTTTTGTTTCCATTTACCCTGGGTTGCTTTGTTACATTTCTGACCAAAACACCTTCGCCTCAAATTATTATGCAGGCATTTTCGGAAATAAAACCCCGCTTGGTTTTGTCGGTTCCATTAGTAATAGAGAAAATATATAAAAAGAAGGTATTGCCAACAATTAGCAAGCCGGCTATTAAGTTTTTACTGGCTGTACCTGGCATAAATATTCTACTTCGCAATTCAATACGCAAAAAACTTTCGGCAGCCTTTGGAGGCAACTTTCATGAAATTGTTATTGGTGGTGCAGCATTTAATGCCGAAGCCGAAGCATTTTTCCGGAAGATAAAATTCAGATATACAGTTGGATACGGGATGACAGAATGTGGACCGCTAATCAGTTATGCCTCCTGGGATACCACAAAGGTTCAATCATCGGGGCGCTCTGTCGATACACTTGATGTGAGAATTGACTCTGAGGATCCGGAAAATATAGTGGGAGAGATCATTATGAAGGGTGAAAATGTAATGGTCGGATATTATAAAAATGAAGAGGCAACTAAAGCTTCTATTGATGAAGATGGATGGTTACATTCAGGAGATCTGGGTCTTATTGATAAGGATGGCTTTGTATATATTAAAGGGCGAAGCAAAAGTATGCTGTTGGGGGCATCGGGTCAGAATATTTATCCCGAAGAAATAGAATCGGTACTTAACAACATGCACTATGTTCTTGAGTCGCTCATCATTCAGGACGAAAGTAAACTCAAGGCTCTTATTGTTGTAGATAAAGATGCAGTAGTAGCTGAGAAGGTTACAGAAGATAAACTTCAGGAAATAATGAAGGCAAACATTAAGGAACTTAATAAGCAGGTTCCTGCCTATATGAACATTTCTAAGTTTGAACTGCGGGATGAGGAATTTGAGAAAACTCCTAAAAGAAGCATTCGCAGATTCCTGTATGATAAATAAAACTTTTGTTTAGATTTCGTCAGTAGCTTTTTTTAGCATGTTGGTAACCGTATCTGCCAAAGCATTAAGTTTGCTGTTTTGCATAACCTGCATGGGGCCTTTTGGGTTAAGCACAACCACTTCAACCTCGTTATCCCCGGTTTGTTTTAGCAGTACTTTACAAGGTAGGAATATTCCAATGTTTTCTTCGGCTTCAATTGCTTCTGCAGCAAATTTAGGATTGCAAATGCCTAAAATTGTATAAGGCTTAATGTGCTTATTCAGCTTTTCTTTTAGTTTGGCCTGCATGTCAATCTCGGTTACAAGACCAAACCCAATATTCATTAAGCTTGCTTCAACTCGTGGGCGTATTTCAGAAATAGTACCTTTTAGTTTTTTTGAGAAATATAGATCTGTAGTTGTCATATTATTACTTTTAAACTATAAACAACAAAACATCAAATATGTTTATCTACATATATAGATAAGGTAAATATGAAAATACTGCTTGTTCAACTAATTGTATTAGTATATCTTCAATATCGCCAGGTGTAGACATATTTTTGCTAAAAATTCCAATCATTTAATCCGGAAAGGACAAAACAATTCTGAACTTGCCATGATGCATGTGTACTCCCTCGTCGATTATCATTATTATGTAAGTTAGAAAAGCAGTATGCTTAGAGGCCATAGGGTGAGAGGTGAAAATAATAAAACGCAGGCACTATTTATGAAAATACTTTCTGGTATGGCTTGTTATTTTAGATGTAAATATTTTTACTTACTTCCGGTAATCTTTTTTCCAGGTCTTTTAATTGCGACAGGCTTTCAATACCAATAGTGAAACTATCAACGTAGTCTTGCATCAGAACATGCTGAAGAGATTCGTCAACCTTGGGTGATAATTTCCCTGCACCAAAAATCTTCATCCCTATAATAGCCTTGTTTTTCGACTTCATTTCTTTGAGTACATCAATTACTACAGGCACGGTGGCATCCATTACCAATCCTGCCTGGTTAATCCTGGCCATATCAACTTGCACCCAGTCTGTATTTGCAGCTGTCTTAAGTGCTTTAAGGGTGTGACAAGAAACACCATGTGCTTTAATCAAACCATCTTCCCTGGCTTTAGATAATATATTCATCGCACCGGCTTTTTTATCCGGCCAGTCACCGTCCATAAGACAATGCAATAGCATAACATCGATGTAATCAGTACCTATTTCATTTCTAAACCGATCTAAATCGGCCTTCATTTCTTCTTCGGTACTGGCATGCGTTTTTGTTAGAATTACAACTTTATCCCTGTCAAGCGTTTTTAAAGCTTCTTTTAAATGCGGGTGTGTGCCATACTGGTCTGCACTATCCCAAAAGAATACACCCATTTCATATGCCTGGTTCAGGAGTTTTGCAAGTCCTTTAATACCCAGTTCCCTTGTTTGGTTCGATTTTCCGGCCCATCCATTGGTGCCTGTTCCAATAGCTAACCTCGATACTTCAATACCAGTACTTCCAAGCATCACACGATCCGAAATGTGTTTGGTTTTCGATGGTTTGTATGCTTTTAATCCAAGTGGGCTTATTGCCAAAGCTCCGGCAGCAACCGATGTTTTAATAAAATCCCTACGTTCCATATTCAAAGCTTTTTAGGTTTAAAGTCATATATGAAACAATTTTTGTTGATATTGGTTTACTAATAAACTTATTTGAATGCTTTTTTATAAACAGTTGATAATTAAATTCATTTTTAATACTTTGAAACAAAATAGCAACAGTTTAATGAAATAGTATATAGAAACCTTCCTGTTAAAACTATCCTAAACCTGTAAGTTGTGCATTGACTTTATTTGATTTTCGATAGTTTTACAGGCAAATTGAAAATTGAAATGAACGAGAAGGAAAACAGAATTCGTGATTGGTTCGAAAAAAACCCAAAAGTATTAGTTGCTCTTTCCGGTGGTGTTGATTCATGTCTTGTAGCTTTTTTAGGGCGAAAATACCTCGGAAAGGAGAATGCCGTTTCGGTTGTGGGTGTTTCTCCCAGTTTAAAGACAAAGGATTATGAGCTTACCCTCGATTTTTGCACTACTCACGATATACAATTGGTAGAAGTGAATCCGGACGAAATAAACGATCCGAATTATGCTTCAAACCCGATAAATCGATGCTATTTCTGTAAGACCAATTTGTATGATGTTATGCATCAGCTTAGAAAAGACAAATACCCGGAATATATTTTGGTTAATGGCAATAACCAGACCGACTGGGGAGATTATCGTCCAGGATTAAAAGCAGCTGAAGAAAACAAAGCCTATAGCCCCCTGGCCGATTGTGGTTTTGAGAAAGAAGATATACGTGAATTAGCAAAAGAGTATAATTTGTCGGTTTGGGACAAACCGGCAAGTCCCTGTTTAAGCAGTCGTTTCCCTTATGGAGAAAGCATCACTGCAGATAAATTAAAAATGGTAGAAAAAGCCGAAGATCTCTTGAATAATTATGGCTTTACCGATGTGAGGGTCCGTTATTACAATACCAAGGCTCGAATTGAGGTGCCTGAGCAGGAAGTTGAGAAGCTGGACAGTCTCTTCACCGAAATTGCTCCAAAGATTGTAAAATTTGGTTTTACCGATTGTGAAATCGATGCTGAAGGCTTGGTTTCAGGAAAGCTAAACAGGGTATTGGGAAAATAAACAACTTTTCCTGTTAAATTGTACCTGACTAGTTTGAAGTCTTGATGAAAACTTGCTCAATTAGCAAAACTCAAATCATTTGTTTTCAGCAATGTACATGTTTAATGTTTGAATTAATTTCTGAGAGGCAATGGGTTTTGTTATATAGTCGTTAAATACATGACCATACCTATTAACCTCTCCGGGCAAAGCATAAGCTGTTTGCGCAATTATGTACATATCCTGATTAAAATCTTTGATGATTTTAGCGGCTTCATAGCCATCCATTACAGGCATTTTAATATCCATTAAAATCAGACTTATTTCGCTATTAGCTTTTACTAATTCAACGGCTTCCTCACCATTATTAGCTCTGATAATATTACACTTGAATGATTTTAGTATCTCCTGGATAAGTATAAAGTTAAAATCATCGTCTTCTGCAACAAGTATTGTAAAATCGTAAATCTTGTCTTTTTGAGTGGAATTTTCAACATTATCATCCAAAGCAGATGAATTAACAGGCTGGTAAGGTATGGTAAAATAAAAACTGGTTCCCTTGTTTAGGGTAGACTCGACCCATATTTTTCCTCCCATCAAATTCACAAACTCCTTGCAAATAGAAAGTCCCAATCCGGTTCCGCCGTATTTGCTTCTATTGCCCTTTTCTATTTGGTAAAACCGATCAAATATCTTACCGAATTCCTCGTTATCAATTCCTATACCGTTGTCTGTTACATGAAATAGAAGCATATTGTTTTCCATTCTGTAGCCAAACTTAATCAGGCCCGACTCTGTAAATTTAACAGCATTCGAAACCAGGTTGGTTAAAACCTGTGTGAGCTTGGTTTTGTCGGCAATTATTATAGATTGCTTGTCGCTTAGGTCGGTTGTGGCGCTAATTTCAATTTTTTCATTTGAGTTGTTCTCCCTGAAAATTCTTTCAAGCTCTCTTATTGTTTCATTCATGTTTATTTCAACTGGTTCAATCTTTGCCTGGTTGGTCTCGAGTGACGAAATGGTCAGAATATCGTCAACTATGTTTAATAACTGGGCACTGCAATTATCAATTATCGAAATATAGGATTGTCGGTCTTCATCGGAGATATCTTCAGTGTCCAGCATTTTCGTGAATCCAAGAATTCCATTCATTGGTGTACGTATTTCGTGCGAAATATTCTGAAGGAAAATGGTTTTCAGTTTATCACTTTCTTCAGCTTTTTCCTTAGATATTTTCAAATCGTTAATCAGGCTTATCCGATTAGTAATTTTCCACACATTATCCATCAACAGGCTTAGCTGACGTATATCTGATTGATCATAGTCGGTAGGTTTATTGGCAACCGCAGCAACAGCAACTATCTCATCTTCAATTATTACCGGGATTGTTAGAAATTTCTCCAGCTTAACATGACCTTCAGGGGTACCCTTTTTTATTGGGCTGTCGGCAGCATAGTTGTTAATAATAATTGGTTTTCGCTGACGTACAGCTTCTCCCCAGCAACCCGTGCTGTCTAAATCGTAAATGGTTTGTGGATTAAGAACCTCACATTCCTTCATTACTTCTTTTGACCATGTATTGAGCGTAAACTGTCTTTTGCTTTCGTTATAGTAATAGATATATCCTATTTTACTGTTAGTTAAAACAATTGCTTCGTGTAAGGCAAAATCGAGAAATTCCGGAACAGTCTTTAATGGGAGCTGGCTCATTTTCAGGAGACTTTCCAGCCGTCTGTTATTCAATTCAATAATTGTATTCTGCTCTTTTATTTTATGTTCGTTCAGTTCTGCCTTCTCTTTTGAATTAATTAGTTGTTTTTCAATTTCTTTAAGCTTGCTTATATCCGGAAATACTACATAACCTGCAATTAATTCACCTTGTTTATTGTATATAGGTGTAGCGGAAGCCATAATCCATCTAATCTGTCCATCTTTTCGCTTCACCATCATTTCCTTAGCTTCGGTTCTAATCCCTTTAAAAGTTAAGGTCAGCGGTAAATTGTTTTTATCAACTTTGTTACCGGATTCATCATAATCTTCCCAACTCTTATCTAAATCCTTCATCGATTTACCAATGGTATCGGGTTGATCTAAAATACCCAGACATTCTTTGGCTGCATTGTTTAAATAAATAAGATTGTTTTCTGGTAATGAAACCAATACCATAGGTATAGGTGATTGCTCAAAGGTTGCTTCAAGTAATAATTTTGTTTTTGAAAGTTCTTCTTCAGCGATTTTACTTCTGGTGATTTCTTCATGCTGAATAATAACATATTCAATTTCTCCCTCGTTGTCAAGTATTGGATAAGCTTTGTTCAAAAGCCATTTTTTTTCTGGTTTTGACACTTTAACTCCTGTAGTTTCAGAAGCATATCCAATATTAAAATTTACTTCCCACAGAACGGTTTCCTTGTGTTCAAACACGCGCTTAAGTTTATCTATTGCACCAGTCCTTATAATTTCACCATCGTGGAAAATGTTATATTTTTTACCTTCAATAGCTTCGGGCATAACTCCAAATAATTCTGAAAGCTTGGGATTTATCCTGATACACCATCCTTCTGAATCAAGCAATTGGGTGCTGGTAGCAGACTGGATGAAAAGTTGTTCGAAAAAAGTTTTCGACTTTTTTAATTCTAAATCAGCGCTTCTACTTGTGGTAATATCCAGTAGTATTCCATTCCAGCTAATCGAGCCATCAGGTTCCAGGTGTGGTTTGGATTTTCCTCTTAACCATTTGACTTGCGTGTTTTCTTTCTCCAGTATTCGATATTCCAGTTCCCAGGGAGTAAGGTTTTCTCTCGAGTTTTCCACAGATTCAATAAACATACTTTTATCATCAGGGTGTATTATATTTAAAAGAAACTGGCTATCGATAATTTCTTTTACAGTCTTATTGAACATTTTTTCAGTACCCTCACTCAGATAGGTTGTAATATATTTTCCTTTTATGGGGCTGTTTACCTGAAATATAATCCCCGGGAATTCTTTGGAAATTTCTTTCAGTTTTGAATCACTTTCAAAAAATCTGTTTTCTGTATGATTAAGGTTAGCAGATAACTGTAATTCTTTCTTTTTCGTCTTCAGGTTGGTAGGATGGGCATCATTCTCAAAATCAGGAATTTTATTTGAAGTTTGTTCAATGGTTTTCTTTAACAACGCATTTTGCTCCTCAAGCTTTTTGAGTCTCTCTTTGAGAATGAGTATTTCGTCGGCTCTTTTATGCGTTTTTCCCATTTTTTTGAATATGAAACAGTTGTAGTTTTAAGTTACGAATTTTTTGTGTAAAAATGTAAAATTGAATAGGAAGCTTATTTTAAATTATCAGTTACATAAAAAAGTGGATGATTGGTTTAGATATAACAAATAAACAGGGGTTATAGTTTGTTGTTATTTATTAAAAGCAAAAAAATTTTATTCTGTATCTTTCGGGCATGAAAGGAAAGATAAGAGTAGGCATTGCAGGAAAGAGCGGGCCATTTGAAAACATAAAAAACGCGTTATCACAAATCGATATTAGTAAGGTTAAAGGAAAGAGCGTTCTTATAAAACCGAATATTGGCAGAGAAGCTTTGCCGGAACACGGTTACAATACTCACCCACAGGCTGTAGCAGCTGTCATTGAAGCGTTACAGGAAGCCGGAGCTGCAAAAATTGCTATTGGCGAAAGTCCACTTGTTGGAATTAACACTTTTGAGGCTTTTAAGAAAGCCGGTATTACTGAAATTGCAGATAAATATGAAATTGAATTAATTGATTTTGATGAAAGGAAACCGGTAACTGCTAATATTCCAATTCCCAGGGTACTAAAAAATACCCGTATAGCAGCCGAAGTTTTAGAGTACGATATTCTTGTTTCGGTGCCTGTTGCAAAAACCCATATGCACACCCAGGTTACCTTAGGAATGAAAAACCTTAAAGGATGCCTATATCGTCACGAAAAGGTCAGGTACCACCAGCTGGAGTATATCGGGCATCAATTTTCTGAGAAAACACTAGACTCAGCTATTTCTGATTTATCGACAATTTTATTACCTGATATTACTGTAGTCGATGGCTATATTGGTATGGAAGGCCTTGGCCCTTCAGGAGGAACTCCGATTAAATCTGATTTTGCTGTAGCTTCAGCGCATCCTATTGCTGCCGATTTGTTTGCATGCGTGCTTATGGGTATTAATCCGGAAGATGT
Organism: Bacteroidales bacterium; assembly: GCA_016938235.1. GTDB lineage: Bacteria > Bacteroidota > Bacteroidia > Bacteroidales > UBA10428 > UBA10428. Next base: position 34,792 of record JAFGVA010000116.1, read on the forward strand.
GGTACACCTGAAGCTTGTTGCAAAACGAAATAGTTTTTCCATGAACTTAGACCATTATTTACCCCCCGATAATTATACAGATTTTATTACCTCCTTTGAGCTTCCGCCCAAAACAATTGCACTTCATTTCGATGACACAATAATTTACGAGTGTGAAGCCTGTAGTTCATGTCTGTCAACATTAATGCTTTTCTTGCGCAGGTTTAGGGGCGATATGAATGATTTTAAACTTGATGATGGTAAATTTCATATTGCCATCGGAAAAGGAAACAAAAACGTAAAAGACGGTACCATTCTGGTTGGAAATTGCACAAGAAACCTAAATGATAAAGGCATTTTTGTTAAAGGATGCCCGCCTGTACCCACTCGTATTTATGAAGCTATAACCGGTACAGAGCCCGAAGAGAACGAACCCGAAGTAGAATAAGTTTCTTTTTTCTCTACCTCAATATAAGCAAGGATCAGAAGCACGCAAACTTATAATTACGTTAAAAAACTTAAAAATAAGTTGCACAACTTAAAAATAAGTTATAAGTTTGTTTTGCTGATTAACTGATTCAGGTAATACTTAATACAAGTTTATTTATGAAAATAAGAAAAAGCTTATGGCTCGCAGGGAAATACCTGAAATCAATGCCGGTTCAATGGCTGACATTGCATTTTTATTGTTGATTTTTTTTCTGGTTACTACTACCATGGATACCGACCAGGGAATATTAAGAAAACTGTCACCTTACCTTCCTGAAGACCAAACTCCACCGGAAGTGCGTGAAAGAAATATCTTTGTTGTACTGGTTAACCGTGATAATCAACTCCTGGTTGAAGGTGAAGTAATGAAAGTTGATAATTTAAAAGAGAAAACGATAGAGTTTATTCTGAATCCTGAAAACAAGACAAATTTACCCGAAAAGAAAATGAAGCTAATACCAATACTTGGTGAGCTTGAGGTTTCAAAAGGCGTAATTTCGCTTAAGTCAGACAGAGGAACTGAATACAACATGTTTATAGCAGTGATGAACGAACTTTCTGCTGCATTAAATGAAGTTAAAAACAATAAAAGTCTTCAGTATTTTGGGAAAGCACTCAAAGACCTTACAAAAGAGCAGCGTGAGGCGATTGACGATGCTGTACCGGTAATAATTTCGGAGGCCGAACCAAACAGAATATAAATAAAAGCATATACAGATGGTAACACTAACCAAAGCAGAAGAAAAAATAATGCAAATTCTTTGGGACCTGAAAAAGGGTTTTATTAACGATATTCTTGAATATTACGAAGAACCCAAACCTCCATATAATTCTGTTTCTACCATCGTTCGGGTTTTGGTTAAAAAGGAAATTGTAGGTTATAAACAATATGGAGGTTCACACCAGTACTTTCCTTTGATTTCGAAGGACGAATACAGCAAAGGCCAACTCAGTAAACTGGTAAAGGATTATTTTAGTAATTCTTTTAAGCAAGTAGCCAGCTTTTTTTCAGAGAGCGATAAACTTAAATCTTCCGAAGTTGACGAGGTCATTAAAATGCTTGAAGAAATAAAACAGAAAAAAAATGGCTGAGTATATAATATATCTGCTTGAAACCGGTGTTTGCCTTGCCCTGTTTTATGTGGGCTATATTCTGCTGTTCCGGAAAGAAACCTACTTTGCATTTGTCAGGTATTACCTTATCTGTAGTATGGTTCTTGCGCTCGTTATTCCTCTTATTCACATCGATTTAGCCTCCGATAATGCTTTACGGCGAAAAATAGAGAGCATACATCGATATAAAAGTTATTACGAAGAGGTTGTTCTGTTAACAGATGCTGAATTTGATTTGGAAGATCAGCTTGCTGCCGGAGAAGAGATGGTCAATAAAAACCTCGAAAATAAAACTTTGGGTGCACCATTGGTTTCAGCTGATAAAAATAAGCTAAACCGGGTACAACTAATTTTTTTTCTGGTATATGCTGCAGGGGTTCTGTTTTTCTTTGCAAGGTTTTTATACCTCTTGATTTGGCTTAATGGCTTCTCTAAAAAGAATAAAAAAGAAAACATTGACGGACTGAAATTAGTCACTCTTGATAAAGAAATGCCTTCGTTTTCGTTCTTCAACAGGATTTTTATTAACAGAAATATACTTACGGCCTCCCAGTTTGAGCAGGTTTTTGCTCATGAAAAAATACATGCTAATCAAAAGCATTCTTTTGATTTATTGCTTGCTCATGTTTTTACCATTTTCCAGTGGTTTAATCCCCTGGTGTGGCGCATGCATAAATCGATGAAGATTGTTCATGAATATATTGCCGACCGCAAGGTGGTTGAACAAGGTTATGAGCTGTTCGATTACCAGTCCTTACTACTGAGTCAGTTAATCAGCATTCGCTCAGTTGAGCTGGTAAACAATTTTAACTTATTATCCATTAAAAAAAGAATAGCTATGATGAATAAAATGAAATCGGGACATATGGCAAAGCTTAAAGCAATAGTTGCTGTCCCATTGGTTATGTTGGTGTTTTTTGTGTTTTCTGATTTAACATTTGCCGATTCTGATGTTATTTCCGGAGAGACTAATCAACCACAGATCAGTAGTATAATGCCTGTAAACTCATGGCCGCTTGCAAAATACTACAGAGAAATTGATATGGATCGGGTTAGTATAATAATCTGGTACGATGGTTCTAAAATGAGGCTTAATGAAAAGTTCTGCAATTTACAGGAGTTTCCGGTTGTTTTAGAAGAGTTTCTAAAAGAGAATACAGCAAATGCCGGGTATCATATGGTTCTGTTCGATATCGACAAACAGGTGAAAATGGAAGATATGTATTTTATCTTTAAAACCCTTAGAGAGAACGAAGTTTATAAAGTAGCTTACAGGGTTATGCCCGAAAGTTCAAATTTTGACAAAAGTATAGTTTATGCCCAGCCACAAATGTTGCCACCTATAGATGCACAAATAATTAAGAAGGATGAGCTTAGAAAAGAAGGCGTAAAACTGTTTGAGTATAAAGATGTTCCGGCCTCAGGAATTGAAGATTTAAAAATGGATATCGAGAAGCTCATTCAGGGTAGTAAGAAATACATTATCGAATATGAATTTTCGAAAGAGACTACCTATGAAACATATATTAATAATACAAACGCAGTATTCCAGGTTTTCAATAAGGTGCGTAATTTCTATACTCAGGAAAACTATAATAAAAAACTTGATGAGCTGGAATCGGATGTTCAGGAAGAAGTCAGAAAAGTATTTCCTATTACGTTAATGATGGTTATGGCAGGGGAGGAGATACTTAATTGAGAATTGAGAATTGAGAATTGAGAATTGAGAATTAGGTATGATTAATTCTATGTTCATTATCTTCTAGATATCTTTTTGGAAAATGCGGTAACGCTTGTAGACCACTCCACCCATTTTTTCGTTTTCAGCGCGCATTTTGGTGTTGGTTTCCAGTTCAAGGTGGCTGTCAATAAATTCCATCTTTGCTTTATGAGCTTCCTTAAATATTTCAATGCCCAAAACAGCATCGAGCCCAGAGTTTCTGTAATCTTCTCTTATTGCTCCCAGTAACAAATCAAGTTGTTTGGTTTTTTTCTGAGCCCTGAATATTTTAAAAATTCCGAATGGCAGCAAGCGGCCTTTACAGTTTCTAATCCCATCGCTTATATTGGGCATCGATAATACAAATCCAACAACTTCTTTTTTGTTTTTCTCAATTACTTTAACAAAGCGATGATCCAAAACAGGCAGGTACCGGCCAGCCAGTTCTTTCATTTCTTGGTCATTGAGTGGTGCAAACGCGTATATGTCTTTAAATGTTTCGTTAACAAGTTTAAATACAGGAACAATATAGGGTTTCAGCGAAAGTTTATTTTTGAATTTCACAATGCTTAATTCTGCATTGTTCTTTAAAGCACGCTCATTAATCTTTGAATAAAACTCAGGTATTTGTTCCGGAATATCAAGTTTGTAAACAACAAGGTCAACTTTTTTTTCGAAACCATATTGCTTAACAAAATCAACCATATATTCGAAATTGAAATTGGTGGCAATTACCGGGGCATATTCAAAACCTTCAATTAATAATCCTTGAGGGTCCTTATCAGAAAAGCCTAAGGGACCAACAAGTTTTGTCATGCCTTTGTCTATACTCCATTGCTCAACTGCAGAAATTAATAGTTGTGCAACCTTGTATTCATCGCATGTTTCTATGGCAAAAAATCTGGCTTCAGAAAGGTTTTGTTCTGTATTATACTGGTGATTGATTATTCCCATTATTCGGCCTACAGCTTCTTTTCCTTTCCATGCAAGCAGAAGAATAGTATCTGAATGTAAAAAAAGTTTGTTCTTTTTCGGGTTGTAAAATGTGCGTTCATCCATGTAGATTGGATGTACCCAGTTTTTGTGGTTTTGATGGATTTTTTCAGGTAGTCGAATATAGGTTTTGAGATCCTTTTTGGTCAGAACCTCAGTTATTCGTATTTCCATTCTTGTTTTAAATTAGTTGAAAGAGTTAGAATGATTCTATATGAATATAACGAGAGTAAGTAAACCACAGGGCTTAAGGCAAAAGCTGCAACTACATCTATAAAGTAATGTGCGCCAATATAAACGGTTGAGGCAATCATTATAATTGCAACCGGAGCAACATAAGGCAATAGTTCTTTAGCATAACAAATGCAAATCCACACCAGAATAAGGCAAATGCTTACGTGCGAACTTGGAAATGCACCGGTAGGTTTTTCACCTAATTGCTGAACCAGCCTTGTCAGAGGTTCAAATAAATATCCTTTGGGAGTTGTAACCAAACCTTCAAAATAATACTGGGGCCCAGCAACAGGCAGAAATGAAAAAACGATATAATAAATTAAGAATGAGTTTAATATGATAAATGATATTTTTTCTCCCACTTCTTGCGAAACTTTGATATAGATAAATAGGGGAATTATAATTATTAGAAAATAATAGGCGAAATAACCGAAAAACATTATTTCCGAAATCAATCTTGAATTTACAGTCGCTGAGAAAGCAATTGAGGGCTGCATTCCAAAAATTATCTGATCAATAGTTGCAAATTTATAGTCCAGGTTTTTATGAATCAGGAGGTTATTGAAGGTGTCTGTTTCAGAATAGAAATAACCTAACAGCAGGAAGGGCGCAAAGGTTCTTAAAGCAAGTATAAAATTGTTCTGCCTTATTTTGATAAAGCTGATAATCAGCAGAAACACAACTAGTCTCAGAAAAATATGTAATGACCAGTGTTCTATTGTCCGGTGGAAAAGAAGCAGAATAAAAGTGGTTAGAAGCAGGTAAAATATTAAACTTACTTCAATAGGCTTAAAAGCCTTTATACGATTAAGAAAACTGTCTTTCATCAGAACATTTCAGCGTAGAAATGTACTTAAAAAAATTTAATAAAAAACTCAGGACTTATTTTTTTGCGAGAGCAACAACACGAAAAGCAGTTTTCTGGTTTTTTTGTACAGGTCTATTCTTCGTTCACAAAATAAAGCTTGTTGTCTTCAAGCAGGTACATTAAAGGAGCTATGTTTATTTTCGGATACCTGTCACGTAATCTTTTTGTTTCGCTGAGCAGGAAGTCTATCTCATTGCCAATTTCAAACATAGGAGCAAAGGTGTTAAAGTGTTCTTCTGCTTTTTCATATTCCCATCCGGCATTTTCAACAAGTCCGCAGATGAAAGATTCTTTGCGTTCAAAAATATTTACCATGCCGCAATGGTTATGACCGATTAGTGCAATATAATTCACCTTACCAACTCCAATAGCATACGAAACCTTAAACTCGCTGTACCTGAGATTTGCCCCACCGGTGCGAATTATAAATGCAAAATTTTCAGGAATGCGAAGTTGTTTCCTGTTGTCCATGCACATACCAATCAGCAATTCGGCTTTGGAGTATGTTGTGTTAATTTCATGTTGAAGGTTATGAAAACGAAATAAGTTTCCGACAGGGGTATTCCGAAATTGAATGGGAATGTCTGCTTCAGAGGCGATATTTATTAATCTGTACATAGAAGTTTTCGAAAATAACAATTTAATCCATAAAAGGTTTATATGAAACCTTTATTGCCAATGAATTTTACTGTTAAGTATTAAATCTGTTTTTATTTAAGCGATGCAATAAGTTGATAAGCAGTTAAGAAAGCAAAGAATAGGGTATAAAAGGTTAAGTTTTTTAAGCAACAGCTGCTTACATCTTAACAAATTCTACCCGTCTGTTATTTGCTTTTCCTTCGGGAGTTTCGTTATTATCAACGGGCTTTGATTCACCAAAACCTCTTGAGCTGAGTCGTTTTTTGTCAATCCCCATCTCTACAAGTTTATTCATAACAGCTTCTGCACGTTCTTCAGAAAGTTTTTGATTATAATCAAAGTCGCCATCGCTATCGGTATGGCCTTCCACACTAAATTTTAACTCTGAATTTTCATCAATCAGTTTATATATTGAATTAATAATGCCCATCGATTCAGGTCTGATGGTTGCTTTATTGATATCGAAACGAATGCCGTTTGTTACAATTTTTCCATCTTGAAGATATCTGTCGTAGTATTTTACGCCACCTTCGGCAATTCTTACATTTTTTACGTAAACACGATTTTGGTCGCTGGCATGATAACAATGCAGGGATAATCCAGATGGGTTAAATTCAAGATGAGGAATATTGATAAGCCTTGTGTCATCAATATAACCCTTCAGTTTTCCATTAGTGTAAGCAATAGCAATGTGCACCCATTTACTGTCAATATTCTTATTTCCAGGCAGATCGCTTTTCGCAGAATGGCATTCCATTGAGTTTGACCAGAGGTTAAAGAAGGTCGCGTTTGAGCTAACCTTCTGATTTTTCCTATCATACAGATAAATATTAAATGAACCACTTGGTTTATACAAGTCAAGTTCAACGGTAAATACATCAGGCAGGTAATCTTTTTCGGGATTTTTTAAATAGGGAATAATTGTGGGGCTTCCACCTCTGAACATAATTACATTATCGCCTCCAAAATTAGCTATTTCAACAGTTCCTTGAAATAAGTCCCAACGCGAAGGGAATTCTCCGTTTTCTTCTCCAACTTGGTTGTCCTCAAAAATAACTTTATCACCAGGAACAAAATCATATTTTGCCCAGTTAAGTTCGGCTTTTTTTGTATCAGTTTCGGTTAATGTTTCGTTTTCCTCTTTTTCGGTTTTATTACTCTTTGTTTCAGCTTCAGTATCTTCCTCACTCTCGCCCTTTACTGCTTTTTCCAGCCCATCCTCTATGTTATCAAGGCCTTTGTCGATTCCCTGGTCTGTTTTCTTTTCAATGCGTTGTTTTGCCTTTTTAACAATTTTGTCCTGTAGGTTAATTTGTGCAGAACAATTTGTAAATGCTCCTAAAAATATCAGAACCATTATAAATAATAAATTGGTTTTCATAACTGGTAGATTTTTAAAGTAATACACAATGGTGTGGGAGGTGTCATCTGAAAGTACATCAAATATACAATATAAGTCGGTATGAGTCAAGTTTTTGAAGGTGTTATAAGGCCTTGTGGTTTTTAACAGGCTTTTTTTCTGTGTATAGACTTATTTACCTATAAAAGAACAGGGTTTACCGTTTAATTTATTCAGCTTACAAATTTTTTTATTGATTATGGTTCATACATTATGATATTTGACATACAATCAAATTAAATTTAACATGAGCGAAGAAATACATATTTGCCCACCCTGGGTGGGCAGATTAATGATAAACCCGGCCAGAAAACTTTTTCAAAATCCCCGTAAAATTCTTTCCGGTTATATTCAACCGGGTATGAATATTCTCGAAGTTGGTCCGGGAATGGGATATTTCAGCATACCAATGGCAAAAATGCTGCTACCCGGCGGTAAAATTGTGTGCGTCGATGTTCAGGAGAAAATGTTGAAGGTGCTGAAATCAAGAGCTTTAAAAGCAAATACAAACGGAACGGTTGAGACCATATTGGCATCTGGTATTTCATTGAATTTGAACGAGTGGAAAGAAAAAATTGATTTTGCCTTGTTGTTTGCTGTTGTTCATGAAGTACTGGATCAAAAGTTATTATTCAGCGAAGTTTTTGATAGTCTGAAGAAGGGAGGAGTTGTTTTATTTGCCGAACCAAAGGGGCATGTAAATGAGCACGCATTCCAGGCGAGCATTAATATAGCAGAATCGTTGGGTTTTAGAAAAGTTAATACAAAACCAATTGGTGGAAGTTTAGTGGTTGAGCTAATCAAGATATAATCGTAATACATAGATAAACAATTAATTAATAGTTTTTAGGCAAATAAGGTTAACTTTTTTCTGTTGTTGAATTAAACCTTTTTCATTTACTGTAATCTAAGCTATAAATGCTGAAAATTATAAACCAAAATTTTATAGAGATGAAAAAGTTTTTATTTACCTCCACTGCTGTACTAGGATTATTTGCAATGTTCTTTGCAACCTCATGCGATAATCTTGCTGTAAATGATGATTCAAAAATTACCGCTCTTGATGTTGAATTGACTGAAGATGATGCTATGGCAGAAGATTTGTTCAATTCACTTGATGGTATCGTTGATCAGGAATTAAACGCTCTTGATGCAGCCGGCTATGAATCTTCTGATTTGAAATCAACTGATGAAGATGGTTTTGACTGTAAGGTAATTACTGTTGATAAACCTGATACCTCCAGCTTTCCTAAAACTATAACAATTGATTATGGCGAAGGTTGCTCGGTTATCATTAATGGTGATACCATAACCAGAAGTGGAAGCATTGTAATAACAATTACCGACAGGTGGTTTGTTGTTGGTTCGGTTCGTACCGTAACATACAACACCTTTACTGTAAACGGTGTAACTATTACAGGATCGGTAACAACTACAAATCTGGGACCCAATGAAGACGGCAATATCGTTTTCGAGGTTGTTGTTGACGACGGTTCGCTTACCTTTAGCGATACCCTGATTTATACCAGAACCAGTCACCGTTATCGCGAGTGGATAAGGACAAACAATCCTTTAATGGACACCGTTTTTGTTACCGGAGATTGCCAGGGGAAAAATGCCGACGGTATGCAATATCAACATCAAATTCAGAATAAGCTGACTATGGTAAGATGCTTCAACTACAATTACCAGTGGACAATTGTTGAAGGGGAGATAACTATGGAGCGCAACGGTAATATGTCAAAACTAAATTTTGGTACCGGAGGATGTGATGGTGAAGCTCTGCTAACTGTTGATGGTGAGACACGCGAAATACAGGTTAGAAACAGGTATACCAAAAAACGTCAGGTACGTTCAGGTAGGGGTGGTAATTAATACTGCCTGAAAAGTCAACAATTAGTTTTATCTGTAAAAAGCTTTCATCATACCAATTTTGTATGGTGAGAGCTTTTTTAGTGAAAGCAAACCCCAAACCTTAACGAGATTCTGTTGTAGGTTAGTTTTCTCTTTATTGAGTCAATAAAATACCAGTCTTGCAATTCATAATTGAGCGTATTATACCTATACCCTAAAGCCATGTAAAAACTGGCATTTTTCGAAGAGTTCGCAACGAATCCTATTTCCGATTGGAATAAAATACCTCCCGATGCTATATTAATTTCACGGTAATCGATTGTTGGTTTTTCGAGCGAAATAGAATAGCCCGAACTTATACCTGTAAATATTGTCGATCCCCTGTCAAGAGGGATTAACCCCTTTATATTAAAACCGATAGGTAGGGTTGATTCGTTTAATATTTCATATCCCCAAAAGCCACCAAAAGCAATGTTCTTGTCAATTTTGTAATTGTGTTCCATCAGAAGACTAAAGGGTGCAACTCTTTCGTTCGCATTAGAGCCTATGAGTACACCGGCAGATGTAAAGTTAAAATAGCCTTCTTCTTTAAGTTTGTTTGCTGAGACATATTTTTCTGTAGCTACTTTGTCAATATCTTCGGCCCTGTATGCAAAAATGCTTCCACAACATGTTTCTATTTTGATATTGCCATTCAGGTTTTCAACAATTTTACCTTTTATAATACTTCCATTGTGCAGGTAAACAACATCGGTTTTTTTTTGCGATAATAACGGAAATGATATCAGGGAGATGAGCAGCAGACATAATAGTTTATTCATTTGTAGGTTTTTGATTGTTGGCATTTTGATGTTATTGATGAATTAGCCTGTTGTTTGGTTGCGTTGAAAAAAATAATTTTTTCAACGCAACGTTTTTATTAAGCGTTGCATCTTAGAAAATATAAAAACACTTTCTCACTAAATATACACAAATTCAACTTTAATTATTAATAACTTAAAAAACCAGATCCTATGAAAAATTCTATGATATTAATTGCTGCAATTTTGGGTGTGTTGGTATTAGTTTCATGCCAGGATAAAATTGAAGAAACCTACACTGTTAACTCTCCTGTTTATATGAGTTATAACGACCTGCGTTCGTCCTTTAAAGTTGCCGAGGCAGAGGATATTATTCAACCTGGCAAAATATATTTTAAAGATAATTTCATTTTTGTGAATGAATATCAAAAAGGTATTCATGTTATAAATAATGCTTTACCGTCTAATCCTGCGGTTATTAAGTTCATCGAAATTCCGGGAAATATTGATATAGCAATTAAAGGCGACAAATTATATGCAGACAGCTATGTTGATCTTTTAACCATCGATATTTCAAATATTCAGGATATTAAGGTAATTGACCGCGACACCAGTGTTTTCCCCTATTTTTTACCACAGATTGAAGTCGATGGTCCTGTTGATTTTGTAGATCAGGATCAGGGTGTTGTAATCGGGTATAAAGAAATGGAGAAAACAGAGGTTATAGAAAATACAACTTACTATAATTACTACCCCGCATATATGGATTTTGCAAGTGAGTCAAAAATACGCGCAACTACAAACACAGCATCGTACTCCGGTTCGGTCTCATCGCAGGGAATAGGCGTTGGAGGCTCAATGGCCCGGTTTGCACTGTATGACGATGTTTTATACCTGATTCATGAATCAGATGTACTGGTATACAGTGTTGAAAATAACAGCAATCCAACTTATGTCAGGGAATTCTATGCCACCTGGGGTTTGGAAACACTGTTTCCATACGAAGATAAATTGTTTATGGGAAGCACATCAGGTATGCTGGTTTTCAGTTTAGAGAACCCATTATCGCCGTCACAAATTTCAGAATTTAGCCACATGACAGCATGCGATCCGGTGGTAGTTGATGGAGATTATGCATATGTAACCCTGCGCGGAGGCAATATGTGTGGTGCAGTTTCAAGTCAGCTCGATGTGATTGATATTTCAAATATTCAATCGCCCCGGTTGTTAAAAACTTATTCTCTCGATGAACCCTACGGATTGGGTATAGATGATAAAACGCTCTTTATTTGTGATGGAAATTCAGGTCTAAAGATTTATGATGCTACAAACCCGCTTAAGGTATCCGAAAACATGATTGCTTCATATCCCGAGATTAATGCATTCGATGTTATACCCTTAGGCGCTGTGTTGGTTATGATTGGTGAAGATGGATTATATCAATACGATTACAGCGATTTAAGCAATATTCATGAACTTAGTCATATCCCAATTTATAGTCAGACAGAATAAACCCCTTTATGAGAATCATGGGTAAACCCCGGTTTTAGTGCAAACTGACCGGGGTTTTCTTTTTAGAAAATAGGTAAAAACATTTTTGTCATTTTTTGGTTGAATACTAATATCTATTTTAGCAGTTACAAATATTTTTTTTCATGAGTGAAAATTCAAACAAAATACACAGGTTGCCGCGTTGGTTGAAGGTGCCTCTGCCAAAAGGAGAAGGCTACTCAAGGGTGAAAAACCTGGTTTCAAAACAAAAATTAAATACCATTTGTGTCAGCGGTAATTGTCCGAACAAGGGAGAATGCTGGAGTGCAGGTACAGCAACTTTCATGATCCTGGGTGAGAAATGCACCCGCAATTGTAAATTTTGCCAGGTTTATACTTTAAAACCAGGGGCTGTTGATTATGAAGAGCCTCTGCGACTGGCAGAGACAATAAAAAGCTTAAGCCTTAAGCATGCAGTTATCACATCGGTTGCGCGTGACGAGTTGCATGATGGGGGGTCAGAGTTCTGGGCCGAATGTATTCGAAAGGTTAAAGAGCTAAATCCGAATACCACCATGGAGGTATTAATACCCGACTTCAGAAGGGGAAACAGTGCACTGGATAGGGTTATTGCTGAAAAACCTGAGGTTATATCGCACAACCTAGAAACTGTTAAACGTCTTTCTCCCGAAGTGAGATCGATGGCCAGGTACGAGAGTAGCCTTGAGCTTTTAAGGTATGTTGCAGAATCGGGCCTGATAGCAAAAACCGGTATTATGCTCGGACTTGGAGAAAGCTACGACGAGGTTATCGAAACAATGAAAGATGCAAGAAAAGTTGGGGTTAAGGTGTTTACTTTAGGACAGTACCTTCGACCATCTCCAGAGCATTATCCGGTTAAGGAATATGTTCATCCTGATGTGTTTGCAAAACTAAAGGAAGAAGGCCTGAATATGGGCTATGCTTATGTTGAAAGCGGTCCGCAGGTTCGTTCTTCGTATCATGCCGAATTGCATGTGAATGCATAAAAATGTTCATTAAATCAAAGAACAGAATGAATCGAGCTCAGTATATCGACTTTGGGCTAAAAGAATATCGCGAAGCCTGGCAAGAGCAGGAAAGATACCATAACGAGTTGGTAGAAGCCAAGAAAAATAAGACCGAAACAGTTCATAAACTTATTTTTAACGAGCATCCGCATGTGTTTACTCTAGGTAAAAGCGGTCAGCAGAATAACCTGCTTATTAACGATGAATTCCTGAAGAAAATAAATGCAAGCTATTATCAGAGTAATCGGGGCGGAGATATTACTTACCATGGGCCCGGTCAGATTGTTGGGTACCCGATATTCGATCTTGAAATTCTTAAACTGGGGGTTAAGGAATACATTCATATGCTCGAAACAGCTATTGTTAGAACTTTAGCCGGGTATAATATTGCAGCTTCTCCGCTTGAAGGAGCCACCGGTGTCTGGCTTGATATCAATACACCAAACGCCAGAAAAATCTGTGCTATTGGAGTTAGGGTTAGTAAAGCCATAACAATGCATGGTTTTGCGCTAAACGTAAATACCGATTTAAAATATTTCTCTTATATAAATCCCTGCGGTTTTATTGATAAAGGGGTTACCTCGATGGAAAAAGAATTAGGCGTAAAACCTGAATTTGAAGAAGTTAAGCAGAAGCTAAAAAATCACTTAATTGATTTATTTAAATTGAACTTGATTTGACATAATCAGGCTGTTTTGAACGCTTTTATTGAAACCGCCTTTATTCGTGAATTAAAGTGTATATCTCTTGAGTTTAATTTTATACTTTTGTGGCAGAACTAATAATGCATCTAATCTCAATTTTTAGCACAGCTTTTCAGGCCTGCTTTTAATTGGCAGGACCATAAAATAATGGATAAATACTGGAAAATAAGAGAAAACGGCGATTCTGAAATTGTAAACAGATTGTCGGAAGAACTTAATATTAATCACGTTCTTTCGAATTTATTGGTGCAACGTGGAATTGTTACTTTTGATCTGGCAAAAGCTTTCTTCCGACCAAGTTTGGATGATCTGCACGATCCTTTTTTAATGAAGGATATGGAAGTGGCAGTTAACCGCCTGCAGAGTGCTATTGAGAATAACGAACATATTCTTGTTTATGGCGATTACGATGTCGATGGAACAACCTCTGTTTCTTTGGTCTATTCATTTCTGAAAAAATTCTACAATAACATCGACTATTATATACCCGACAGGTATTCAGAAGGTTATGGTGTTTCGATAAAAGGAATTGATTATGCAGTTTCAAAAAAAATCGGACTAATTATAGCCCTCGACTGTGGAATTAAAGCCAACGAGAAAATTGACTATGCTGCAAAAAACGGTGTCGATTTTATAATCTGCGATCATCATACACCAGGTGCTTATCTGCCACAGGCAGTTGCTGTTCTTGATCCCAAAAGATCCGATTGCGAATATCCTTACAAGGAATTATCGGGTTGTGGAGTAGGATTCAAATTTATGCATGCCTGGGCTATTAAATCCAGTATTGCTTTTACTGAATTGCTGGATCATATTGACCTTGTTGCTGTTAGTATAGCCTCAGATATTGTTCCAATAACCGATGAAAACCGGATTCTAACCTATTTTGGTTTAAAAAAGCTGGAAGAGAATCCCGGTATTGGATTGAAAACAATTAAAGATAAATCGGGAATAGAAATTGGAAAGTCGATTGCTGTGGAAGATGTGGTTTTTAAGATTGGACCGCGAATAAATGCTGCAGGCCGCATGGATTCGGGAAAGCAGGCGGTAGATTTACTCATTTCGGGCAGTGAAAAAGAAGCTCGGTTACTTTGTGACAGGCTAAATGTGCATAATCAGACCAGGCGTAACATCGACAAAAACATCACCGAAGAGGCAATTAATGAAATAAAACAGCAAAGCCACCGCTATAAAAACTCAACAGTGCTTTATAACCCAAAATGGCACAAAGGAGTTGTTGGAATTGTGGCATCGCGCTTAATAGAATCTTATTACAGGCCAACGGTTGTTCTTACCGAATCGAACGGTTTTGCAACAGGTTCAGCCCGAAGTGTTAATGGTTTTGACCTTTACGAAGCAATTAATGCGTGTAGCGATCTGCTTGAAAGCTTCGGAGGTCATATGTATGCCGCAGGACTTACAATGAAGCCCGAAAATGTTCAGAAGTTTAAAGATCGGTTCGAGAACATTGTTACCGAAAAAATTACATCGGATCAACTTATTCCTCAGGTTGAGATAGATACGGAGTTAAATTTCAATGAGATTAACGATAAATTTTACAAAATTCTGAAACAATTTGCACCTTTCGGACCAGGAAATATGAATCCTGTATTTTTCGCGGAAAACGTTGTCGATAATGGTACAGGCAGATGCGTAGGGCCGGAAAGGGAACATCTTAAACTTAGCTTATTGCAAGAGTCAGATCCTTTCAGAAGTATTAATGCTATTGCTTTCGGACAAGGCAAAAAATTCAACAGAGTTACAAATGGCAAAGCTTTTGATATTGCTTACACACTCATTGAGAATACTTTCCGGGGTCAAACTACACTTCAGCTTAATGTACGGGATATTAAGGTTGATAACTAGATAGTTTCTGTATCAGTGTTCTTGTGTAATTCTTTGAACCATTAGCTTGTATTTCTGTTTATTGAGAAAATATTAATCTTTTATAGCAAGAATTAAAAAAAATCAAATAACAGACAAATGAAACATACAAAGAACATACTAACAGCAATATGCATGATTGGTTTCTTATCAAGCGGAATAGCTCAGGAAAAATTTTACGATTTTACTGTTGAAACACTTACAGGCGAAGAATTTCCTTTCTCTCAGCTAAAGGGTAAAAAGGTAATGGTGGTTAATACTGCTTCAAAATGTGGAATGACTCCGCAATACGAAGATCTGGAAAAACTGTATAAAGAGTTTGGCGGTGATAATTTTGTTATTATTGGGTTTCCTGCAAATAATTTCATGAACCAGGAACCGGGAACAAACGAAGAAATAATGACTTTTTGCACGGTAAATTATGGTGTAACTTTCCCCATGATGGCAAAAATCAGTGTTAAGGGCGATGACATGCATCCATTATATCAGTGGCTAACTCAGAAAGAAAAAAATGGTGTCCTTGATTCAGAGGTGGGGTGGAACTTTCAGAAATACCTTATTGATGAAAATGGCAATCTTGTAAAAATGATTAAGTCAAGGGAAAGACCATATTCCGAAGAGGTTATTGACTGGATAAGAGGGTAAAAAGTCAGCACTTCAAAATAAAGTATTGTGCCATGAGAATTATCTTTTAATTTTACTACATGGCACGTTTCTTATCTATACTGTTATTGGGTTTTCTGTTTGATATTCCTGTTCCTTTTGAATTAATAGAAGCTTCGGCAGAATCTTATGTTGGTGGGCAAATGGAATCAAAATCAGGTATGAATATTCATCTTACCCTCCTGGCCGGAAAGTCTTCTAAGCGCTTAATTTTTAATAAAATTATAGTGAATAGAAATGAACTCAGGATCAAAATCTTTGATTCTCATTCCGAAGTAATTACATCCTTTCAAAAATCGGATACTATCCATATTTACGCCACCTGCTTTTGCGATAAGTCACAGCTGGGTTCATTAAAAAATATTGATGCTGATTTGGTCTATTCCTACCGGAAGAAAGTTCGTAAAGAAGTTGTGAGGCTTGAGGTGTCTGACAAAGAATTCAGGAAGTAAAGTCCATAATTATTCAGAATCTATCTTCTATATTGGTATTTTAGATAGTTTTGCAGTGCCAAATAATTATTTTTGGGGTGAAAAAGCAGGAAGAGACCATGTTACAGATTGGAAATACACTTGTTAGTTTAAATGTTGTTGAGAAGAAATTTTGCTGCAATCTGGCAGCGTGTAAAGGTATTTGTTGTGTAGAAGGTGATTCAGGTGCGCCGCTCACAGATGAGGAAACGGGCATAATTGAAGATGAGTACGAAAATATATGCGATTACATGCGCCCTGAGGGCAGAAAAGCCGTTGACGAGCAGGGCACCTGGGTAATCGATACTGATAATGATAAGGTTACTCCGTTAATAAATAAAAATGAATGTGCTTTCGTGATTTTTGAGGAGGGAATAACTAAATGTGCAATTGAAAAAGCCTGGGCCGACGGTAAAACAATTTTCAGAAAACCAATAAGTTGTCACTTGTATCCGATTAGATTAAAAGAATATGCCGATTTTATAGCTGTGAATTATGATGAATGGGAAATCTGTAAGCCAGCTTTAGCAAACGGAGAAGCACAGGGATTATATGTTTATCAGTTTCTTAGAGAACCCCTAATCCGAAGGTTTGGCGAAAAATGGTACAAAGAGCTTATGCTGGCAGCCGACAGTCTTTTGAATATGCAATTCTAAAGGATAATATTACTCATTTTTTTACCAAAACAGATGAATTAGTTTTACTGGTATGACGAACCTTTCTAAGGTCGTTAATCAGGTTTTTAATTGAACTACAATAAAACTAGTATGGATAAAATAAAAGACTTCATCAATACCAATAAGGAACGGATACTTAACGAACTTTTTGATTTCATAAGAATACCCTCGGTTAGTGCAAAACCAGAAAATAAATCTGCTATGTACGATGCTGCCCAATACTTAAAAAACGCTATTCTTTCGGCAGGGGCAGAAAGAGCAGAAATACTCGAAACAGCCGGATGGCCTTTGGTTTATGGTGAGAAAATTATTGATGCTTCGAAACCAACAGTTTTAGTTTATGGGCATTACGATGTGCAGCCCGAAGAACCTCTTGAACTTTGGAATTCACCCCCATTTGAGCCTGAAATTCGCGATGGAAAAATATATGCCAGAGGTGCAGATGATGACAAAGGGCAACTCTTTATGCATGTTAAAGCCTTTGAGTTTATGGTTCAGCAAAACATATTACCCTGTAATGTTAAATTTATTTTTGAAGGTGAAGAAGAAATTGGTTCTGAATCGCTCGAACGTTTCTGTAAGCAACACAAAGAACTTCTTAAAGCTGATGTTATCCTGGTATCTGATACCTCAATGATCTCGCTTGATGTACCAACAATAACCACCGGCTTAAGGGGCTTAGCATATTTCGAAATTACCCTTAAAGGTCAAAGTCGTGATTTGCATTCGGGTTTATTTGGGGGCGCAGTTATTAATCCTGTAAATGAATTGAGCAGACTTATTGCAGGCTTGATCGATGCGGAGGGTAAAGTAACCATTCCCGGTTTCTATAATTCGGTGCAGACTGTCTCTGCCGAAGAACGAAAGCTGCTTAATAGTGTGCCTTTTGACGAGAAGAAATTCTATGCAGGCATAAATTTAAAAAATGGGGGTGGAGAAAAAGGGTTTACCGTGATTGAGCGCCTGGGTATTCGACCCAGCCTGGATGTGAATGGCATCTGGGGCGGTCATATCTCTCAGGGGGCAAAAACAGTTCTTCCTGCCGAAGCTCACGCAAAAATAAGCATGCGGCTGGTTCCGGACCAGCATCCTGAAGAAATAGCAAAGCTTTTTAAAGACTATTTGCAAAAGCAAATACCCGAGGATTTTACAATTGAAATCGAATATTTGCACGGAGGTACACCTTATGTGTTACCTTTTTACAGCCTGGAACTTGAAGCTGCGGTTAATGCCTGCCAAAAAACTTTTGGAAAAAAACCGGTTCCTGTTCGCAGTGGTGGAAGTATACCTGTAATATCTGTGTTTGAACAGGTTTTGGGCATTAAAGCAGTACTCATGGGGTTTGGCCTTGAGTCGGATGCCATACACGCACCGAATGAGAATTATCCACTGGATAACTTTTTTAAAGGGCTGGAAACCATTCCCTGGTTTTATCATTTTTACAAAAAATAAGGGTGAGGCTCATAAAATAACTATCAGGTTAATATAATATGAATTATTGAAGAGTTGTACCCTTATAAATTTTCTATATTTGCATTAAAATAATCTAAAATTGTAAGCTGATGGCCCAAATCCGATTTTTCGCCTTACAGGAAGCACAGAACAGACAACCTGTAAATATTGAATATCCAAATAAAAGAACTTCTGAATACTTCGGAAGCTATGTTTTCGATAAAAGAAATATGCAGGAATACCTTTCTCAGGAAGCTTTTGCTGGGGTTATGGAGAGTATTGAAAAGGGCGACAAAATCGATCGAAAATTAGCCGATCAGGTAGCAGTTGGCATGAAAGCCTGGGCCCTTGATTTAGGAGCTACTTATTATACACACTGGTTTAGCCCTTTAACCGATGGGACAGCTGAAAAGCATGATGCTTTTATTCAGTTTACCGATACCGGTGGTGTTATTGAAGCATTTTCAGGCAAGTTACTGGCGCAGCAGGAACCCGATGCAAGTAGTTTTCCAAGTGGTGGTATAAGAAATACTTTTGAGGCAAGGGGTTATACAGCCTGGGATCCTACTTCACCGGCCTTTATTCTTGATCGTACTTTATGTATACCTACCATTTTTGTTTCCTATACAGGAGAAGCTCTTGATCATAAAACACCCTTGTTAAAAGCATTAAATGCAGTAGACAAAGCTGCAACAGCAATATGTGAATATTTTGATAAAAACGTAACCAAGGTGTCAGCAGCTTTAGGGTGGGAGCAGGAATATTTCCTGGTTGACGAAGCATTATTTAATGCACGTCCCGACTTAGTAGCTTGCGACAGGACATTGGTAGGACACCAGTCCGCTAAAAATCAGCAGCTTGACGATCAGTATTTCAGCTCAATTCCCGAACGAATAAGCTCTTTTATGCGGGAGCTTGAAATCGAAGGTTATAAATTAGGCATTCCAATAAAAACCCGTCATAACGAGGTTGCTCCAAACCAGTATGAAGTAACACCTATTTACGAAGAATGCAATCTTGCGGTTGATCACAATCTGCTCATTATGGATATCATGAAAAAGATTGCCCGTCACCATAAGTTCAGGATTATTTTCCACGAAAAACCATTTCAGGAAGTAAACGGTAGTGGAAAGCATAATAACTGGTCGCTAATAACGAATACAGGTGTAAATCTTTTATCACCCGGGGCTAAGCCTAAAACCAATATGCAATTCCTTAGTTTTTTGGTTTGCACCCTTAATGCAGTATACAAACATCAGGATTTACTAAGAGCATCAATAGTATCAGCTGGGAATGCTTTGAGGTTAGGAGCCAACGAAGCACCTCCGCTTATAATTTCAGCGTTTGTTGGGAATCAGATAACTGAAATGCTGGATGATCTTGAAACACGGGTTACCGACAAAAAGATGACCCCCGATGAAAAAACGGAGCTGAAACTCGACGTGGGTAAAATCCCTGAAATACTTCTTGATAATACCGACAGAAACAGAACATCACCTTTTGCTTTTACCGGAAACCGTTTTGAATTCAGGGCTGTAGGGGCATCAGCAAATCCTGCTGCACCAATGATAGTCTTAAATACTGCAGTAGCGCAGGAGTTGAAAGACTTTAAACGCGAAGTTGATAAACTAATCGAAAAGGGCGTAAAGAAAGATGAGGCTATTTTTCAGGTAATCAGAGAGTTTATTATTAAATCGAAGAAAATACGTTTCGAGGGGAACAGTTATAGCGAAGAATGGCATAAAGAAGCAAAAAAACGGGGTCTTTCAAATATTACCAATGTTATAGAGGCCATCGATGCATATACTTCGAAAACTTCAGTTAAACTATTTGTTGCAAATAAAGTATTCAGTGAGAAAGAACTTGAAGCAAGAACAGAGGTTCGATACGATAATTTCACTAAGAAAATTCAGATTGAATCAAGAGTATTAGCTCACATTGCGATTAACCAAATAGTACCAACGGCTATCGAATATCAAACCAGGTTGATAAATAATGTGAAAGGCTTAAAGGAGTTGTTTGGGGATGATGCTAAAGAAATGACTGAAGGACGCATTGCTCTAATAAAAGAGCTATCGGAACATACTTCTTCCATTAAGGCAAAAGTAAAAGAGATGAACAATACCCGGAAAATAGCCAATACAAAAAATATATCGAGAGATAAGGCTTACGAGTACTCGTTAAAAGTTGTGCCTTTCCTGGCCGAAATAAGATACCACATTGATAAACTCGAACGGGTTATTGATAACGAAATGTGGCCTTTGCCTAAGTATTCCGAACTATTGTTTACCCGATAGTTACTAATTCTGAAAAACGAAGAATATGTTTGAACAATTTGAAGTTGTTGAGGCATATTCTTTTTTTATTTGTGCTTGTCACAAACAAGTTGGTTTAGATATATAAATCCGGATTTTATTAACTAAATTATGCTGCCAATAACAGATTTCAGGAGATTAAATATAAATTGTGCTTAGTTAAAAACTTTTTCAGGATGACCAAACAGGAAATTATACAAAAAATAAAAGATTCACAGCATTCAAAGGTAAAATTTGCTGTTGCCGATATTGATGGAATTTTGAGAGGTAAAATAATTTCCAAGGAGAAATTCTTCGAGGTAATTGAAAAAGGTGTAGGTTTTTGTGATGTTATTTTTGGCTGGGACACCAACGATGCTTGTTATAATAATGTTAGTTATACTGGTTGGCATAGCGGTTATCCCGATGTTGACGTATTCTTTGATCTGTCTACCTTTCGCACTATTCCTTGGGATAATGAGCTGCCCTTTTTTTTAGCTGATTTAAGCGGAACGGACAAAAAAGATACAGTTTGTCCACGCAGTCTGTTAAAAAAAATTATAAATCAATCCGAAAGTCTGGGATTTAGGCCTATTTTTTCTCTTGAATATGAATGGTTTAATTTTCTGGAAACAGCACACAGTCTTGAAGAGAAAAACTTTATAAACTTAAAACCCATAACTCCCGGCATGTTTGGATATTCGGTGAACAGGCCATCGATGTATAGCGGGTTTTTTAATGATTTGTTTAATTACCTCGAAGCATTTCAGGTTGAGTTGGAAGGCCTGCATACCGAAACCGGTCCGGGAGTTTATGAAGCAGCCATTCGTTACGATGATGCGCTTCGTGCAGCTGATAAAGCAATATTGTTTAAGCAGGCAGTGAAGGAAATTGCCCACAGGCATGGCATTATAGCCAGTTTTATGGCAAAATGGAACAAGCAGCTTCCGGGGTGTGGCGGGCATATTCACCAAAGTCTGCGCGATATAGCAAAAGATATAAACCTGTTTTTTAATGAAAACAGTACCTATAAAATGAGTGATGTTTTCCAAAGTTATGTTGCCGGTCAGTTGTATTGCCTGCCTCAAATATTACCTATGTATGCGCCCACAATTAACAGCTATAAAAGACTCACCGAAGGTGCCTGGGCTCCTACAACACTAACCTGGGGAATCGATAACCGGACAACCGCTCTAAGGGTTATCAATAAAAACATAAATTCATCAAGGCTTGAAACCAGGGTTCCCGGCGCTGATATAAATCCATACCTGGCTATTGCAGCCGCTTTAGCCTCAGGGCTTTATGGTATTCAAAACAATTTAAAACTAACTTCAGCTCCAACGGTCGGCAATGCTTATAATATAAAGGAAAATGGTGTTTTACCCGGAAGTTTGGAAGAGGCAACTAAAAAGATGAAGGAGTCGGGTTTGGCAAACGAACTGTTTGGCGAAGCGTTTACAAAACATTTTGTGGAAACCCGTGAATGGGAATGCAGACAGTATGCCTCGAATGTGAGTGTTTGGGAATTAAAGAGATACTTTGAGATTATTTAGTGAACTTTAAATGGCAAGATTAGATTTTTTTACAGTAATACGAGAAGCCTGGGCAAGTTATGATGGCTCAATGAAAATTAAGGCAATTTTCGATGTGAGTGCACAGGTTTCTACCAACCATGTTTTTAAAGTAACTTTTGAAGCCAGGAATCCGGTTTTTGCTAAACTTTCGTATTATGGCAAATATGAGCACTTTCATGAAGATCATATTATAATAAATAACCTGGCCAATAACCTGGAGGCTCCATACGATAATTTTCTTGCCCGAAGCCTGGTGAAAAAGAACGACGTGTTTATATACCGCTACATGGATGATGGTACAGAAGCATGGGTTATTTTTTATAATCCGATCCGGATTAAAAAGAAAATGCCCCGCAGGCTGAATAATAATCATATTGTGCAAATGGGTCATGAAATGGCCTTGTTTCATAAGGCTTGTATGAATGTGAGAAATACCCTGCCGGAATCCAGTAAAACTTTAACTACCGATATTAACTTCCTGACTTGTCATATCGAAGGGCCTAACAGCAGGGTGCTAAATGGCTATGAAGACATGGTCAGGAAACAATGCGATACATTCCTTGAAAATATCGAAAAGTTAAACTACGAGAGTTTTCCAAAACTGCCTGTGTTCGTTGATTGGAACATCGGAAATTTTTCGGTGACTCATGATGGGAAATTTCACTCCCGATGGGATTACGATTGGTTCAGAGTTTCAAGCAGGGTTTTAGATTTTTATTTTTTTAGCAGGGTGGTATCCGATATTGGCGACAGAACAGTTTTTAGCTATGTGGTGGAAACATTTACCGAAGAACGTTTCGAGAAATTTCTTCTTTCTTACCATAATACTTTCCCTTTGAGTTATTCCGAAATTTTATTTCTGAAGGAAGCTTACCGGTTTTTTATTCTGAACTATGTGATAAAAGACGGGCGTCATTTTTTTAACGAAGTATATGCAAACAAATTACAGAAAGAAGCCTATGAAGTTTATTTCCCGGAATTAGATAAAAGATTTAATGCCGAAAAATTACTTAAGGTTTTAAAAATCTGAGTTTTATAATCTATTACAAAGGATGTCAATAAAAAATTTCATGTATGAAAACTAAAGATTTTAAAAAAGTCGTTCTCAAATACAAAGCTGTATTTTTTGATGCTTACGGGGTATTAAAAAATTACAAAGGATTAATACCCGGAATCGAGAATACCTTTCAATTTTTAATTGATAACGGAATTGACTACTATATCCTTACCAACGATGCTTCCCGAAGTCCCGAGCAATTGGCCGATACATACCGGTCAAGGGGAATAACAGCTGTTACAACCGAACGTATAATTTCATCAGGAATGCTTGCCCGGGAATATTTACAGTATAAAATTAAACACGGCACTGTAGTGTACCTGGGAACAAAGAACTCGGCTCATTACATCGAAAGTTCGGGCTTAACAACACTGTCGGTTGAAGATGCAAATCTCGAAGAACTGGATCATGTAAGAGCCATGGTGTTTCTCGACGATGAGGGGTTTGTATGGAATAACGATATAAACAAAGTTATAAATATTTTAAGGCATAAAAATATGTCGGTAATTGTTGCTAATACAGATATATCCTATCCGGTAAATAAGCATGAAATTGCCATAGCTATTGGAGGCCTGGCTGATTTGGTCGAAGAAATAATTGGAAAGGTATTTATCCGTTTTGGTAAACCGGATGCACAGATGTTTATGTATGCCTATGAACAGGTACTTGCTAAAAGTCCCATGCGTAAAGACGAAATTCTGATGGTTGGCGATACTTTGAAGACTGATATTATTGGAGGGAACAAGTTTGGGCTCGACACAGCCTTAGTGTTAACAGGGAACACAATCCCCGACCAGGCTTCAATGAAAATAGCATCCTCAGGAATTATTCCGACTCATATTTGTGAGTCAGTTGTAATAAACTAAAAGGTATAAAAACAAAAAAGCTGCCAATCAGCAGCTTTTTTTGTATTATAGAAATCAGGCTGTTCTTAAACTTTAGCTTTGTGAGTTGTTTTGATAATAACAGCAGCAATTTTGTAAGGATCACCGTTAGATGCAGGTCGACGATCTTCAAGACGACCTTTCCAGCCAGCTTCTACTGTACCTACAGGGATACGGATTGAAGCACCACGGTGAGAAACACCATAGCTGAAGTCTGTAATTGCAGCAGTTTCGTGTTTACCTGTCAGACGCTGATCGTTGTAGGCACCGTAAACTTCGATGTGCTCGGTAATGTGCTTACCAAATTCATTACAAATAGCATCAAACACTTTTTTATCGCCACATGTTCTCATTAAACCATTAGAGAAGTTCGCATGCATACCGGAACCGTTCCAGTCAAGGTCTTTTCCAAGTGGTTTTGGATGCCAATCAACATAAACGCCATATTTTTCTGCTGTTCTTTCAAGAATGTAACGAGCAACCCAGATTTGATCACCTGCGCTATGTGCACCTTTAGCAAAAATCTGGAATTCCCACTGTCCGGCAGCAACCTCAGCATTGATGCCTTCTACATTTAATCCAGCTTCCAAACAAATATCAAAGTGTTCCTCTACGATATCACGGCCAAAAGCTTTTGTTGCTCCAACACCACAATAGTATGGCCCTTGCGGTTTTGGATATCCACCTTTTGGGAAACCTAATGGAAGATTTGTTTCAGGATCCATTAAGAAATATTCTTGCTCAAAACCAAACCAGAAGTCTTCATCTTCTTCAGTTATCATTGCACGACCGTTTGATACGTGAGGAGTACCGTCAGCATTTAATACTTCAGTCATTACAAGATACGCATTTTTCCTGTCAGGATCAGGGCAAATAAAAACGGGTTTCAATAAACAGTCTGAGCTTCCGCCCTCTGCTTGTTCGGTTGAAGAACCATCGAATGCCCACATTGGACAATCTTCAAGTTTACCACTGAAATTTTCCTCAACTCTTGTTTTACTTCTTAATGACTGGGTTGGTTTATAACCGTCCAACCAGATGTACTCTAATTTTGCTTTCATATTGCAGCCTATTTTCGATTATAGATTATAAAATATTCAAATATTTGGCAAATATAAAGAAAAATATTAAAAATGGAAACATTTTTTAGAGGAAGGTGTAAAAAACAAGGATGTAATTGAAAAATCACATAAAAAATCTACATGAAGCTTTGATATATGAGGGGTAACATTAAAAATAAATATAAAAAACTACAGTTCGTCCTTATTTTGCTATCGAGCTTTGTTTTGCATTCGCCTTCTAAACAATGTATGTTTTCACCTTAATTATTAGGCTTTGATTAGTTATTTCTCCAAAGACTGATTATTTATGTTTTTGTGAAATTTATTGTCTGGTTTTTTTTCCTTCTATAATAAATAGATTACTTTTCGAGTTATTCATGATAGATGGTTAATAAGATTAACCGCTTTTTTCTATAAAATCGATTAAATTTACTGCATCTAAAAAGACCATTTTTATGAGATTATATAAACTAATTTCTGGAGTTAGCCTTTTATTATTATTTACTGTTGCCGTTGATGCTCAAAGTAAAAAATTTGAAAAAGCGTATAATACATTTAATGCCGGGGAATATTTCGAAGCTATTCCGCTATTTAAAGATGCATATGACGGGACAACCGACAAAAATGAAAAAACACGAATTATATATACTATTGCCGAATGTTACAGGAAGACAAATCAGCCAAGCAAAGCTGCCTTATGGTACAGTAAAGCAATAAAAAAGAATTACAGCGATCCGTTAATATATCTGCATTATGCCGACATGTTAAAAATGCTGGGCGATTATGAAGAAGCAAAGATTCAATATCAGGCCTATAAAGAGCTTTTACCTGGCGATTCACGTGCCGATGACGGTATTCTTTCCTGTGATCAGTCAATGGAATGGCTTGAATTTCCTAATGGATATACTGTAGAAGAGGCAAGCTTTTTTAATTCCAGAAGTGATGATTTTAATCCCGCATTTGCACGCGAAGATTACAGAGTAATTTATTTTACTTCGGCACGCGAAGAAACTACAGGTAAAAATGAACACGGAGTTTCCGGACAGGGTTTTACCGATATTTTTGAGACTACTCTTGATAGAAAGGGTAAATGGAGTACACCGGTACCACTTTCGGAAGAAATAAACACCGAATATGACGATGGTACTCCGGTGCTTACCAGGGATTATAAAACAATGTACTTTTCGCGTTGTGCGGTGCACGATAACAAAAGTACAGGTTGTGAAATTCTCACATCAATCAGAAAAAATGATGAATGGCAAAAAGCCAAATCACTTGAAATTGCCGAGGATAGTGTTTTAATTACCCACCCGGCTATTTCGGCCGATGAGCTAACCTTGTATTTTGTTTCTGATATGCCGGGAAGTATGGCCGGTGCCGATGGCGTTCCCAGTAAAGATATCTGGAAGGTTAGCCGGTCGTCGCTTAGCGATGATTTTGGTAAGCCCGAGAATCTGGGCGATGCGATTAATACAGTTGATGATGAAGCATTCCCATATATCCATGTCGATGGAACTCTTTATTTTTCTTCAAACGGACACGTGGGTATGGGTGGTTACGATATTTATAAAGCGGTGAAGGATGAATCCGGAAACTGGACAATAGAAAACATGAGGTATCCAATAAACTCTTCTTCCGATGATTTCGGTATCTGTTTCGAAGCTGAAAGAGAAGCTGGTTTTTTATCTTCTTCAAGAACGGGCAGGAGCGATGATATATATGCCTTTTTATTACCGCCCTTGCGTTTTTCAATTACTGGGGTAGTTAAGAATGAAAAAACCGATGATCCGCTTGTTGAAGCCAGCGTAAAATCTATTGGTAGCGATGGAACTACCCTCGAGACTTTAACCGATGATAATGGTTCATTTAAATTTATGTTGAAACCCGGTACAGATTATATCTTCCTGGCTAAAAAAGAAGGATTTCTCCAAGGAAAAGAACGTGAAACAACGAAATCTGTTGAGTCAAGTACCGACTTTACTTCTGTTATTTACCTGCCGCCCATTGATGAGCCGATTACAGTTGAAAACATATTCTTTAACTTTGCCAGCGCTGAGCTAAGGCCCGAGTCTATTGTTTCGCTCGATAAGCTTGTTGAAACCCTGAACGATAACCCCAATATTACGATTGAGCTCAGTTCGCATACCGATGCAAGGGGTAACGACGACTTTAACATGACTTTGTCTCAAAACAGGGCACAGTCAGTTGTTGATTACCTTATTTCTAAAGACATTAAAGCAGACAGGCTTGTTGCCAAGGGGTATGGTGAGTCTCAGCCAAAAACAGTCGATTTACGCGACCACGAATCATATCCTTTCCTGCCCGAAGGTCAATTATTAACCGAAGATTATATTAATACTATTACCGACGAAGATTTACAAGAGGTTGCACATTTCCTGAATCGAAGAACAGAGTTTAAGGTGTTAACAACCGACTACAATCAATAGTAAACTATTAAAGTATTTCTGTTAGCTGTATTAAATTTTTAATCTCGAAACTCGGTTTAAAAGATGCTGGTTGATTGTTTGGATTGAACCAGACCTGGTCGATTCCAAACGAAGCCGGCCCCATAATATCATTTGTTAAATCATCGCCAATAAACAGACTTTCGGTTTTTTTTGCATTTGCAGATTTTATACAATATTCAAAGAAAGCTTTGTTCGGCTTGGCATAACCTATCCGGTCCGATGTAAATATCTTCTTAAAAAACTTATCGATGCCTCCCGATCTTAGTTTTGTTAGCTGTACATCGTAAAATCCGTTTGATACAATATATAAAGAATAGTAATCTTTCACTTTGTTTAATACCTCCGAAGCATTGTTTATCAATTTGCTTTTATAGGGGGCATTATTGAGGTAGAATGCTTCAATTTGTGCGACAAGTGATTCATTGTTCATGTTGTATTCCTGAAGAAGCATTCTGAATCTTTCTTTTCTCAGAACGGTTTTAGTTATCTTTTTTTCACGATAAAGATTCCAGACATAATCATTAAACCGGTGATAATTTTTTATAAATCCCAAAGAATCTTTTATTTCCGACAATTCACTAAAAGCAGAAAGTAATTCCTGAAGAGTGACAGAAGTGTTATGATCGAAATCCCAGAGGGTGCGGTCAAGATCGAAAAAAAGATGCTTGTATTTTCTCACTCTGTTTTACTTTGTGCCGTTTAAAATCAAGGATTGTATTTCGAATTGTTGAGTATTTTCTGATAGTTCGTTTCGTGCATCAGGTCATTTAAACTCACATCATTATTGCTATTCATGTATTGCTCAACAATTCTGTAACCCAGCCATACGCCAGCTCTTCCGGGAGAATCGTCTTGAAAATCCTTGGTAAAAGGTGCTTCTGCGGTAAATTGCATTATTCTGAAATTGTCGGTAATAAACAGCAGTTTGTTCTCAATCAGGTAAGTCCACATTTGTTTTTCGTTATCAAAACAGAAATCAAGTTTCGATTTTTCAAATCCCCACAAAACAGAATCGGCAACTTCCGGAAAAAGTTTTTGAAGCAAATACATGGTTCTGCCTTCAAATATTATTCTTGAGAGTAAATTGTCTTGTTCCGGCTGGTAATCAAACTCACTGGATATCCAGCCACGCATCACATCGAGCGAAATTCTTCCGGGAGTCATCAGTGTTTTTTGATATTGAGCAATTGGTGGATATACCTGGTTGTACAAGGGGTCATTTTCACCAAGAAATTTCTCAAGACTAATGCCAATAAATTTTTCTGTGATCGCTACCGACTGGTTAAGTCCGGAAACATAAGTAAACAAATTTGGTATTTTCTTATCCGGAAAAACAGCTTTAATTCTCCCAAAGGCATTTTCAATTTCCCGGGTTTGAATATCTATGTCGGGAAACACATCAACAACCCGTTTGTATATTTCGTAAATAGCCTGGTCGGTAGTAAAAGCAGTTAAGGCTTCATCGAACCATTCTTCCTGCGGATCACCTATTTCAATTATTCTGTTTCCGTAAAGCGATAAAAACTCGGGATACCTTGCCTGAAATGACACCACACTATCTTTTATGGCATAAATGTCCGATTCGAACAGTATTTTTTCAAAGCGTACAACTTTAATGCTTACTTCCAGCGGTTCTATATTATCTTTTTTGGTGTTGCAGGAAGCCAGGCAAATAATTAATAGTAAGAGAATTTTGTTTTCTAATTGTAATGTTAAACGCTTCATAATAGTGCATTCGTATTAATAAATTCTTGTTCTGCGTTAAAATTAATAACGACAAATATAATCTTAATAATTGAGCAGATTACCTGCAGAAATTAGCACCCTGTTAACAGGAACGCTTAATACAGGTTTTTATTTAAATGCTTTTAAATAAACATCTGTCAGCATTTATTAGAGATAAATAGGTTAGGAAACTTAAAATCTTTTGATTTAAAGTATTTTTTTTAGAATATATTTGATTTTAATTGAAAAACACATACTTTTGCAGTTCCAAAATTTGAAGAGAATTTTTTAAAAATATTGAACGATGAAAAGGACATTTCAACCATCGATAAGAAAAAGAAGAAACAAACACGGTTTTAGAGAAAGAATGTCAACTGCAAATGGCAGGAAAGTATTAGCACGTAGAAGGGCTAAAGGTAGAAAAAGATTAACTGTTTCTGACGAAATTAGAAGAAAGTAAAAGATTAGTATTACATACAAATCAAGGAAGGCATATGCCTTCCTTTTTTTTGCTCTAATTTTCTCAGATGCTCTTCCTGTAACTTCTTGCTTTGGCTTTGGTTTTATTTTAAAAGTCGCTTGCTTTGAACAATTAAATTATAGGGCTTTGAAATAAACAGCTATTTGACAGATAATTTTATCTTTGTTCACTCGTTATTGTATTCGTAAACCTTTAAACAATGAAAGATTTTCTTCTGTTTTTGACAAGCAAAAGATTCTGGAAGCAGGTAGTAATAGCATTTGGTGTTTTCATCTTCATTCTATTCGTTGTTGCTGTCAGTTTAAGGATTTATACCCAACATGGTAAATCTTATGCTGTAAACGATTTTACCGGTTTACCACTTGAGGAAGTTATTCCAAAGCTTGAAGAACGTGGATTTCGTTACCAGATCTTTGATTCGATTTATATTTCAACTCAGGAACCCGGAGTAATTATCGATCAACATCCAAAATCGGGAAGGGCAGTAAAAAAGAACCGGACAATGTTCTTTACCATTAATGCCTCGGCTCCGGAAAAAATACAGGTTCCAAATCTGGTAGGCGTTACACTTCGTGAAGGTAAAGCGCGTCTTGAGTCGTTTGGTTTGCTTCTGGGGCAATTATCTTATCGTTACGATATTTCAAAAAATGTAATACTTGAACAAAAACTGAATGGCAGACTTCTTGCTCCGGGCGATTCCATACCAAAAGGTACTATGGTAGACCTGGTGCTTGGTAAAGGTTTGGGTAATGAACGTGAAATGATACCCGATTTAATTGGCCTTACAAAAGAAGAGGCAAAAGAAAAACTTGGTAACGCAATGTTTAGTCTTGGATATGCTGTTAATGACGATTCTGTGTTGCCGGAATCAGATTCTGTAGAACCCAGGATTTTCAGACAGAAACCGGTTAGCGATCCGTCAGTTCTTGTTCCATTAGGCTCAAGTATAACCATATGGCTTACAAATGACACAACAAAATTACCTAAAAAGTATTTTGAAAATGACCCGAATTTTGTTTGGGACGACTTAGAGGATTATGATGAAGATAGCTCGAATTTACATATTGGCACTAATTTCTAGTATTTCCGGCACCCTGTTTTCACAGCATATTACCGGACTGGATCATAATCCCGTAATTAAAGCTGGACAGGAGCATGGGGTTGGCTTTAAGTCAATTCCTGAGGATGTGTATACCCCGCCATTTCCAGCAAACAACTTGTTTTTTGACGATTTCTCCTATTATAAAGGGTACTTCTATCCAAACGATGAATTGTGGACCGATAAATATGCTTATGTAAATAATACCTTTGCCGACTCGTTAATAAGCATGGGAGTTATTTCTTTGGATGCTGTTAACGAGAAAGGCGAAATGTACGCTACGAGCAATTCCCATGTGCCTTCAGATACTTTAACCTCCATTCAGATTAATATTCCCGATGACAATCTGAATTATTTTCTTTCGTTCTTTGTTGAACCCGGCGGAAAAGTTGATGCTCCCGAAGAGAAGGATACACTCATTTTGGAGTTCTATTACAGCGATTCATCACAATGGTATAAAGTCTGGCATCAGACCGGTGAAGAAGCTCACTCTTTTTCCCAGGTAATTCTTCCTGTTGCCGATAGTTTTAAAGCCGAAGATTTCAGGTTTCGCTTCAGAAACTATACTTCGAGCGATGTAAGGGATGCACCCGGAGGTACTGAAAGTGCCCTGTCGAATGGTGACTTCTGGCACCTCGATTATATACAACTAGTGCAGACAGAAAATGCATCTGACCTTGAAAATGTAAACGATGTAGCATTTGTAAAGCAAATTAAGCCCTCGTTTAAGAACTATTTTAGTATGCCTTATGAGCATTTTCAGTATAGCAACAGCGACAGGATACTTATGCACGAATCGGTTTTCAGGACAAACTTCCCGGAAATTTCAGATATTGATATTGAAAGAGTTTATGAATCCTTCAATGTATATAAGGGTAAGTCGGAAATTTTAAACCAGGCTTCCGCTGAAAACCAGGTGGCTTCGGTAAGTTATGAAAGCTGGGAGGATGATTTTAATCCGAATTACAGCTACCTGAGTAGTCAGAAATATGGTCATTTTCTAAAAAAATGTTACCTGGTTGTTAAAGATACCAGTCAATACAGGTGGAACGATACCATTGAAATACAAGAAGAGTTTTTTGATTATTATGCCAGCGATGATGGTTCTGCTGAATATGCATTCGGATTACCCGGAAATGGTGGGAATTATATGCAGTTTGCAAACTATTTCAATTTTTTTAATCTGAGAAATGGTACTCCTGATACACTTACTGCTATTGATTTAAAATTTATTAAAGCACGCAACAATTCACATGGCGATGCGGAGTTTTCTCCCTGTATTTGGGCATTCGATAATGGAAATCCCGGAGAAATTATTTATCCATCGGGTAAAGTTGAGTCCTGGCCGAGATATTATCCTGATACGAACCTTGGAATAAATGATTTTATGAGAATCGAACTTGAAGAAGATGTTCTGGTTCCTGATACTGTGTTTGTAGGGTTTGTTCAGTTTGGAACAGACTTTATTAGTTTGGGGTATGATATAAATACAAATAACCTGAAAAAAATAAGATACAACGATGGTAATGGCTGGATGACACCTGATTCAACAATTCCGCCGGGAACAGTTATGATTCGGCCTGTTTTCGACCATAAAATATTTAATAGCATCAAAAGTGCCTCAGTTGATAATTATGGAGACCTGCTTATCGCACCAAATCCCTCAAGTGATGTAATATATGTTTATTTGTCTGAAAATCAGGGGTTTCAAACGGATTATCGGCTTGAGATCATAAACCTGCTTGGGAAAACGGTTCTTGTTTCTGAAAACCTGTCGGATGAAATTTCTGTTTCACAATTACAAAGTGGAATGTATATCGTGCGGATTCGTAATGTGGAAACAGGTAAAATATTTATTCAAAAATTTCTTAAAAACTAAGCACTTTGACTGAACATGATGAGGATTTTCTGACCGATTCGTCGGAGAACAGCGAACTGTTCGAACATCACCGGATAGAAGTTGATAAGGGACAAGGCATGTTGCGAATTGATAAGTTTCTTTATCATAAGCTCGAGGGTATTTCACGTTCAAAAATTCAGGCTGCAGCCCAAGCTGGCAATATATTGGTTAACAGCATACCTGTAAAGCCAAATTACAAGGTTAAGCCTCTTGATGTTATTTCAATTGTGCTTTCGCATCCGCCACATGAGTTTAAGCTTATTCCGGAAAATATTCCTTTTAATATTGTACACGAAGATGATGAGCTTATTGTAATAAATAAGGAGCCGGGAATGGTTGTTCATCCGGGACATGGAAATTATACAGGAACGCTGATGAATGCCATGGTTTATCACTTACAGAATTTACCGCTTTTTCAGAAAGGAGAAATCAGGCCGGGTCTTGTTCATCGTATTGATAAAAACACTTCAGGATTACTGGTTGTGGCAAAAACCGAGTATGCGGTTAACCATCTTGCAAGGCAGTTTTTCGAAAAAACTACTAAAAGAAGATACCTGGCACTGGTTTGGGGAAATTTTGAAGACGAAGAGGGTACAATAGTTGGCAACATTGGCCGGAGTATAAAAGACAGGACCAAAATGTGTGTCTTTCCGGAAGGTGAAGAAGGAAAACCTGCAGTTACACATTACAAAGTTTTAGAGCGTTTTGGTTATGTAACTCTTGTTGAGTGCAGGCTTGAAACAGGCAGAACCCACCAGATTCGCGTTCACATGGAATACATTGGTCACCCGCTGTTTAATGACGACAGGTACGGCGGCGATCGCATTTTAAAGGGAACAACTTTCACCAAATACAAACAGTTTATAACCAATTGTTTTGCAATTCTTCCCAGGCATGCCCTGCATGCAAAATCACTGGGGTTTGTTCACCCGGAAACGGGCAAAGAAGTCTTTTTTGAATCGGAATTACCAGACGATATGAAAACGCTTATTGAAAAATGGCGCAAGTATTCGATTCATCAGGGCGAGGAAGAAGAATAGGCGCATACAACCTGCACTAAACACACATACATTCAATAATTCAACGTCATTCCCCTGAAAAGGGGAATCTCCATCTTTTATTTTATTACGTCATTGCGAGGACGAAGCAATCTGCTCAATAATAGCAATACTGATAAAGTTTTGGTAGCTGTTTAATTTATTATTCTGTATTGATATGTCATGTCACGCAGTGCAACCGTGCGCCAGTATTAAAGAACATACACAATTCAACGTCATTCCCAACTTGTATCGATAATTACCGGTACAAGCTGGGAATGACGTATGTTAATGTCCTTTTACTCAACAACAATCTTCCTCACAATAAAGCCCTCATTTGTCGATAACCTGGTAAAATAAGTTCCGGGAATCAGGTCTTCTAGATTTAGGGTTATTTCTTCGGAAGAAACATTTACGACTTTTAACTTCTGACCTGTCAGATTAATTAGTTCTATTTTATTTACCCCAACAAGTTTTTTATACCTAAGTTCTGAATGTGCAGGATTAGGGTATATCTCTATTTGCTCACTATTTGTATATGTGGTGGCATCCCACGTGAATGCTAAATTAATCGTACCAAATACTCTTGTGTCCTTCCAGGCATTGTCTTCGGTAGCGCCTTCACCCTCAACGTCAGCATCCCAGGCCATTTGAGCGTCACGGTTAGTGCCAAGCTCAGTGTCGTTATCAGCAAATGCAACGTCAAATCCGATAGCACCAGCATTAACAAATAAGTAATCGTGAACGTCTTCCGGAAGTGTCCCTTCAGGCATGAAAGATAACCAAGGAATAACAGCTTCAACCTGCCAGCTGCCTGAACCGTTAACTTGAACAAAATCGTCAAAAGAAGCACCGTTTCTCGGAGCATTACCAGTATAAACGTTATAACCACGGTTGTAACGTAATTGTAACTCATCGCCAATGTATGCACCGTCAGCATTAATAATTGTGGTATCTAAATCAAGAAATACCTCAACGTTGTCTTGGTCATAACTGTTAGTTGAACCACCGTCCCAGTTAATAGCAACATCGTCAGTTATGTCTGCAAAGAAATAAAGGTTAGCGTTGTTCCAACAAACTTTAACATAACCAGACAAATCTGATTCGTTTCCGTTGTAACCGGCTGCGTTGAACATTTCAGTTAAAGCCATTTCCGCACTCCAGCTTGCTTCGTCTGCTACACCGTCTATAAACGGTACATCTGCTAAAGAACAAATTGCCGGACAATATTCTGTTCTAATAGGGGCTTCGTGCTGTGCAAACAATATATTTAAAGAAAGAAATGTTGCTCCGACAGCAGCCAGAAAGATACGTTTTTTAGTTTTCATAGTAGGTGAGATTAGGTTAAACTTTGTGTAATATGCATATGATGTATGAAGGTGTAAAAAGGTTGCGTGCAGCTTATTTAAAGCTAATCCCGCGAGGGGTTTAAAACCCCTCGCAGGGTTGCCCTGGTGTCAAAAAACACAACCGTGCATCAGTATTGAAAACCCTTTTTGACAGAGTTTTAATACCCTGACAGGGTAAGGAATCGCCCCTGGCGTGATACCGGTTGCTGTCAGGATTCATCCGTGCCAAAGGTATAAGTCACGCGGTGCAACCGCGCGCCAGAATAGAGGTGCAACCGCGCGCCAGAATATCAAATAAAAAGGCCGGATGAAAACATCCGGCCTTACCCTAACAGTTTAACTTATGATAAAATACTACTAAAAAAGAGTATTTGAAATCTCCTAATTCCGCCAGCATTGACCCTGTCCATATTCTTTCCCTGGTCCTCGAGCTTGGCCTCGACCTTGATCTTGTCCGTACCCATTTCCTTTATGAATTCCCTGGTAGTTTCCATGACCATTGTGTCTGCCTCTCATGCTGTGGCGATCAAAGTATACTTTCTGCTCCTCAGTCAGGATTTTCCTGATATCCTGTCTGTGCTTACTTCTTTCTTTTGCCAGCTTTGCTTTAACATCAGCTATTTCATCAATCTTGGCATTAATCTTATTCAAATCGGCATTGTCGGCAATTTCAAGAACCTTTAACTCCGCTTCAAGTTTATCAATTTCAGCATGGTATTTCATACTGTTTTTCAGGTGATCTGTTCTTAAGTTATCAATTAGTTCATTTTGCTCATCTGTTAGGTCAGGTATACCATTTGTTCCTCTGCTACCTAAATAAGCCGGCTTTTGAGCCATAACTACTGTAGATATAAATAGTGCACTTAAGCCTATTATTACTGTTTTTATTTTATTTGTTTTCATTGTAATCTGTAATTAATAAAAATTCAACTTCTTTTAATCTTTGGAACCATGGCGCCTATGGTATCCATCATTTTTCAATTTATGTTTATGCATATATTCTTTACCCAGGCTATCCATTTTTCTTGCCTGAACAGGAGAGCAAACAGATCGGATGTCTTTATAATGATTGTGATCTTCAATCATTAGTTTTACATGAATTGCTCCAATGCTGTCGGCAAGATTTCTTAAATAGTCCTCGTCAGGATTATCATTTGCCAGGGCATCAAAATATTCTTTTTTTAAACTATACATGGCACGACCGAGGTCTTTTTTATTATTGTGAAACTCATCACCCAAAGCTTCGAGTTGTTCAATCTGTTCCGGAGTCATTTCCAAATGTTTGGCAAGGTGATTTTCAAAACTTCCCTCCTGGTGATAGCTTCCTAGTCTGCCTGGTGTTTCTCTCGTACCTTCAACGATGGTTTTGTCTCTGTTTTTTAAAATAAGAGATGTTGCAAGCAGTGCGAGGTTTGCAGTTAAAAGAAAGATAATTGTTATATAAATCCAGTTTCTTTTCATTGTATAGAAATTTTTAGTCAAACAGAAAAGTGTCGTAACCCGAGTTGTCTGAAAGTAAAGTGAATTCTGATCCCCAGTTATTCGGTGTTTCTGTGTTTTGATCCGAAAACAGCAAGCCTCCGAGAGTAATACCAACAAGTAATCCGATGATTATTACCATGGCGGCAGCAAATTTACTGATTTTGAAAATCTGATCTTTCCGGCCTGTTTTTATCGCTTGTAGTTTGTTAATCAGGTTTTCTGTCTGAATTCTGCCAAGGCTCATACTTTTTTGATGATTCATGTAAAGCAAAGACTCCTTTAAATTTTGAAATTTTATTTTACAGCTTGTACAATTATCAGCATGATTAAGCATTTCAGAAGATGGATTCAGAATTTCATTTTCTTCTGCACTAATCAACCATATTTCAAATTTTTTGCAGTTCATTTTGTGTTTAATTCATTTGTTTGACACGCTCAGATTCAAAAACTTGCGTTTTTGAAATATTTCCTGTATAATAATCTTCAAGCAGCTTTCTTAAACTCTTTCTGGCTCTGAAAAGCAGCGATTCTACTGCCGACAAACTATAGCCTGTTATTTCTGTAATTTCCTGGTAAGATAATTCAAGGTAGAAATTCAGAATAAAAACTTTACGCTGTTTTTCGTTCAGATTAAAAATAGCTTCCCTTACCTTTTTTCTGGTTTCTATACTAATTAAATTATCCTTTTCATCTGATATGATATGAATGTCGGAGAGTTCAATATTCTGAAGTCTTCTTTTATTGTCGCGTAAGAAATTAAGCGAGAGGTTAATGGCAATCCTTACCAGCCATGTCGAAATTTTAGAATCTCCCTTGTATTGATTGATTTTTTCCAGCGCTTTTATAAACACATCCTGAGTAAGATCTGCTGCATCGTGTTCATTCTGTACATAGGCCATGCAGGTTCTGAATACCGGTTTTTGGTATTCCTTTACCAGAAATTCCAACGAAGTTTTATCGCCTTCTTTGAGTTGCTTGAGAAATAAGTTTTGATCCATTCGGCCTTTTCTGAGAAATGAAGTTACTTAATCTGAAATCTATTATCAATGCCATTCCGGAATTTTATTTTTTAAATTTTTTTCAGAATAAACAGAATATCCGGGTTCTCTTTTTTTATCAGACACAAAAAAAGTTTTTTTCTTGCTCTTCTGATTCTTTTTTTCCTAAAATTCAGATTTCAATGCGGAATAGGTATCTTCGCAAAACAGAATAAATTAATCAATGTCAGAAAAGATTCATAAATCGGGTTTTGTAAATATTCTTGGGAATCCTAATGTTGGCAAATCAACATTAATGAATGCCCTTGTAGGGGAGAAATTGTCGATTATTACATCGAAAGCACAAACAACCAGGCATCGCATTCAGGGAATTGTTAATGGAGAAGATTTCCAGATTGTATATTCTGATACTCCGGGCATTCTTGATCCGAAATACAAATTGCAGGAATCCATGCTCAAGTTTGTAAATACAGCATTTCTCGATGCTGATGTTATTCTCTATGTAACCGATGTTGTGGAGACAGCAGATAAACACCAGAAATACATTACTAGATTGGCAAAAAGTGAGGTGCCTGTCTTGCTTCTAATTAATAAAATTGATAAATCGAACCAGGAAGAGGTTGAAAACAAAGTAGCCGAATGGAATGAATTATTACCTAATGCCATGGTGATACCAATTTCTGCACTTGAGAAATTCAATATTTCCGGTGTGTTCGACAGGGTTTTGGAATTATTGCCCGAGGGGCCGCCTTTTTATTCAAAAGATGAACTTACTGACAAGTCGGAACGCTTTTTTGTTGCCGAAATAATTCGTGAAAAGGTTCTTTTGAATTACCAGAAAGAGATTCCCTATTCTGTTGAGATTGAAGTGGAGAGTTTTAAAGAATCTGAAAAACTTGTAAAAATATCGGCTGTTATATATGTGGCGCGGGATTCACAAAAAGGCATTCTGATTGGTAAGGGCGGCGAGATGCTTAAGAAGGTAGGTACTAAAGCGCGTGAGGACATAGAAAAATTCCTCGATAAAAAAGTTTTCCTGGAACTGTTTGTGAAGGTGAAAAAAGACTGGAGAAACAGCGATTACCAGCTGAAAAAATTTGGATATAACGGATGATATATTAATAAATCTTTTAGTTTTAGCATAAAAAGAGCATTGAGAATAAGCTCCTTGCAAAGAACTTTATTTAGCAATTAGAGAAAAAGTATAACTGAAAGTCTTGATAAAGATTTAAGTATCGCTAGTAAAAAAATTGAACATGACCCTGGTTTAAAAAATACAACAATGAGTTGTCCAAGAGGGGGATCCAAACAAGTAGCTATTGCCACTTCTTATGACAGAGTAAAACTTACCATTGAAACTTTCATGGATTATAGAGAAGATGTTATGGGGTTCTTTAGGTAAATGGTGTATGACATCACACAAAATCAGACCTTATTATAAATTATTTGGTATTTGGTATCCTTGTAGCAGAAGTGAATGTGATAATTGTAATGAATAGCATTAAAGCATGGGGATTAACCCCCATGCTTTAATTATAAATATTAACAAATGAGGAGTTTTTTTTTGATTTGTAGCATTATGCTAATAGTAGCATCTAGTTGCAGAAAAGAGTTGGACTTTGAATTTCCAGACTATCCAAAATTACCAGTAATAAATTGCATACTAAGTGCAGATAGTCTGATAAATGCCCATATTTCTTTAACTGATAAACAAAATGATTACCCTATTGGTATTATTGATAATGCATTGGTGACTATTAACCCAGGGGTTGGACAGGGTGACACTTTAGTTTACCAGGATGAAGGTCTTTACTTTTCTAAAATATATGTTATTCCTGGTCAGGAATATATATGCAGTTTAACAGTACCAGATATAAGTACTATAGTCTGTTCAACATTTATA
The DNA here is from genome assembly GCA_016938235.1 of Bacteroidales bacterium. Lineage (GTDB taxonomy): Bacteria > Bacteroidota > Bacteroidia > Bacteroidales > UBA10428 > UBA10428. Next base: position 74,582 of record JAFGVA010000116.1, read on the forward strand.
CCACAAAAACCAAAGATTCTGGATTTGAAATATCTTGGTGTTCAAAATAAAATCAGCGGGGGCGATGTTGATTTTACTATCAGTGGTTTTGCAGAGATACAGATTTCATTTCTAACAGATCAGGTTGAGTCAGAGTATTTTGAGCTTTTATTAAACTCTGAGCATACAAAACATAACAATTGTGATCCTGTATTTGTTAACGAAGGAATACCATATGCCCTATTTAGTAATGAATTGGCTACATCAGATACTTTTAATATTAATCTTCAATTTCCTGCAGGACCATTGATGAATATGATTCAGAGTTTCAATGAAAGTGATAGTATTGCAAAAAATATTTTTGTTGAATTAAGAAAAGTAAACAAAGATTATTATACCTATTTCAAGGACTTATATTTTTATTTGCAAGGCCGATATCCAGGTTTTGGAAATGGACAGCTACCTGTCCAGTTATATTCAAACATCAAAGAAGGTATGGGGATATTTGCAGGATATTCTTCAACAGTATCAGACACACTTAATTTTATTTACAAATAAGCGATTATGGATAGAAGGCTATTTATCTTTTTTTCTATTGTTTTTACCTTTTTTTTATTGGAGATAAAAGCGCAAATTACAGTTTCAGGTATTGTACAGGATGCAAATACAAGGGAGGTTTTGATTGGAGTTCATATTTATGAGAGCACAAAAAAAGTTGCTTGTGTAACCGATAATAATGGGTATTATTCTATTCATTTAAACGATACCTGCCAAATACATTATAGTTATGTTGGTTATAAACTCTTTATACTTGATATTAATTCAAAAAAAGATGTAATTGTTAATGCGTTGTTGGAGTCGGCTAATGAGCTAGAAGAGGTTGTAGTTAGTGCAAATAAACCGATCAGAAATAATGTAATTAATATTTCAACAAAAGAGCTTCAATCTTTACCATCTATTAGTTCAAAACCCGATGTGCTTAAAACTTTGCAACTTATGCCTGGGATTCAATCGCAAAATGAAGGGTCTAGTCTACTGTTAGTGCGAGGGGGTGATCCAGGACAAAACCTGTTTCTTATCGATGGAATACCATTATTATATGTTAATCATATTGGAGGTTATATGTCGGTATTTAATCCCGAAATGATTAGCAACACAGAAGTTTATAAAGCATCATTTCCTCCAAAGTACGGAGGTAAGCTTTCATCTATTGTGGATATTACCCAAAGAGAAGGTGATGCAGAAAAGTTTAGAAGTACCGTAAGTGTTGGTCTTACAGATATTTCATGTTCTTTTGAAGGACCGGTAAATAATAAATCAAACTTTGTACTTACAGGGAGAAAGACATTTTATGAGACATATATGATGGCAGTTACGGGTATTTCGGATGGTAATGATGCAATGGGTGGCTTCGGTTTTCATGATATTAATGCAAAATATACTTTAAGGGCTGATAGCAAAAACAGCTTCCATATTAATTTATACGAGGGAGATGATTATTTTTTTTATAAAAAGAAAAAGGAATATGAGATATCCGAATCTAAATCACGTACAAGCACAATATGGGGTAATTGGATGATTTCAGGTATATGGAAGACAATGGTAACAGAAAAACTATTTACTTCAACGAGTTTATCATATTCCAGATACCGGCTAAAAAACAAACAGTTATTTGGCTCGGGAGTTGATAGCCTGTTTAGTTTAAAGAACGTGCTAAAATCCGAATTAAAAGAAATCCTTCTACAGTCAGATTGGAAATATTCAATCGCAAATAACTATAAAGTAAATTTTGGGGTTCAGTCATCTTTACTATTCTATAACCCCAGTTCCCAAATATTTAATGAAGAACACTTATTCAATAGTTATAGTATTACTACCTCAAACACATCATTGTACCTAAATAACAAAATACAGTTTCTGCATAACTCTTCGATTAATCTTGGTGGAAGGGCTATTGGGTATTATACCAGAGGTTTCACTGATTATAACTTCGAACCTCGTATAAGTCTTAATTTGGGTTTTGTTAAAAATCAATGGATTAATTTTTCATATATGTCAACCAAGCAATTTTCACATTTACTTTTTACACAGGGTAGTATAAGCAATAATGAAATATGGATACCGGCTGATGAATATGCAAAACCAGCAAATGTTATGCAATGGTCAGCTGGTTGGCGAGCAACCCTACTAGAGAATAAGGTTTCTTTGCAATGCGATTTATATAGGAAAGAAATGAGTTCTCTTACTACCTATAAGGAGCAATACAATACAATATTGGGTGATGTTTACTGGAGAAATAAACTGGAAACAGAAGGTAGTGGCCATTCTCAAGGCCTTGAAATTCTTTCGAAATTAAACTTAGAGACTTTAAATTGCTTTGCCAGTTATACTTATTCAAGGTCTATTCGTCAGTATAACAATATTAACAACGGGGTTGAGTATATTTTTGATTTTGACAGGCCGCATACTGCCTCAGTTGGTTTTCGTTATAAATTGAATCATAACTTTAGGCTAAATTTTGTCTGGGTTTATCAAACTGGTTTACCCTATACCCCTGCTATTGGAAGGCGATATGCTAATATTTTAGGTATAAGCGCATTAGAGCCAGAATACTTTGAAGCCTTAATTTATGGTGTGCGAAATAGTGAGAGAATTAAGGATTATCATCGGCTTGATATGTCGGTAAACTATGATGTAATAACAAAACGAGGTAATAATGCTCAGTGGACATTCTCGGTTTATAATCTTTATAACAGGAAAAACCCATATTTATATTACTTAAATACTACAAATACAATGGAGATGTTGCCACCTGATTATGAAATTGACACAAAATATCATCCGGTTAAACTATATCAGTTAACAGCTTTTCCTTTAATACCTACATTTTCATATAAAGTGTTTTTTGAACGTAATTCATTAAGAAAGCCAGAAGGTAAAGTTCGTGGAGAGAAAGTTAGAAGATGGTTATATCACAAATATTAAAAACAAATGAGAAAAATAATTATATTTTTTTTTGGAGTATTTACGCTGTTTTCATCGGTAAAAAGCCAGGAGTTACTAATTGAAGGTAGAGTAAACATTAAACTTAGTCATTTTAGGTATGGTATTCCTAAGGAGACCAAATATTGGAATTATAATAATGGTAAATCTTGTTATTGGGTCGAAGTTAATTATGGTATTCAAAAATATATTGAAACAGGTGTATACTTGGGCTATACACGTTTTTTTGATAATACAGTTGTTGATATTGGAGAAAGTTTTAATCCTTCAGAAAAAAATACGTTTGGATACTCCGTTGGTGCAAATATAAATTTTCATATTATTCCCTTTTTAATAAATGAGGATGATTTTAGATTTGATGCATATCTTTCAACTAAAGCAGGTCTGACGTATTTTACTTTTTCTGAAGGCTCAGATTATCTAAATAAGGCATATTTCAGGTATGGTACTTATTGTGGAGTTTCATTTTATTTATTAAACAATCTTGGTCTATATTCAGAATTTGGATATGGCAATGAAGGTTTTTTAAAATTCGGATTATCCTTTAAGTTTTAATACCTTTGGTAGTAAAATTGGGATATTATGGTTAAGCACATTGTAATGTGGAAGCTTGATGCTTCATATTCTGAAACAGAAAAGAAAGAATTAGTAAAAGAATTTGAAAGCAAATTACTTCAGCTCGAAGGCAAAATTAGCGTGCTAAAATCAATTGCCGTTCATTTTAATTCACCGCAGGCGTCCGATAAGAATTTCGATATCTTGCTCGATACGAGTTTCAGCACCATGGATGATCTGGAAACCTACAGGGTACATCCCGAACATCAGAAAGTTGTGAAATGGGTAGGTGAACTGAAATTGGAAAACCGGGCCTGCGTTGATTACGAAAATTAACCGAAAGTCCTTCACTAAGAAGAAGATTATTATCTTTGCCCAAAATCTTGCGCAGTGGGAAATATTGTAGCTATTGTCGGTCGTCCGAATGTTGGTAAATCAACTCTTTTTAACAGGTTAACAGAATCGCGTGATGCCATTGTTGATGAAATGTCGGGGGTAACCCGCGACAGGCACTATGGGAAGGCTATCTGGAACGGGAAAGAATTTTCTGTAATAGATACCGGAGGGTATGTAACAAATTCAGACGATATTTTTGAAGATGAAATTCGCAAACAGGTACACATTGCTATTAAAGAGTGTGATATAATTTTGTTTTTGGTTGATGTTTTCAGCGGGGTTACCGATTTGGATGATGAAGTGGCTCAAATTCTGCGTAAGACCAAAAAGCCAGTAATTCTTGGTGTAAATAAAGTTGATACACCGGAAAGGCAATACGATGCCCAGGAATTCTATAAATTCGGACTGGGAGAAATTCATTGTATTTCGTCGGCAAATGGCAGCGGCACAGGCGATCTTCTTGATGCTGTTGTATCCTCTTTTGTGAAAAACACCAAAGAAGATATTGTTGATATTCCAAAATATGCTATAATTGGTCGTCCGAATGTGGGTAAGTCGTCTCTTCTAAACGCGCTGATAGGTGAGGAGAGACATATTGTAACTCCTATATCAGGTACTACGCGCGATTCAATTTATACCCGATATAACAAATATAACCACGATTTCTACCTGGTTGATACTGCCGGAATCCGCAAAAAAGGTAAAGTGCACGAAGACCTGGAGTTCTATTCTGTTTTGCGTTCAATCAGAGCAATTGAAAGTTCCGATGTTTGTCTTCTTTTAATCGATGCAACACGTGGGGTAGAGTCTCAGGATATGGCAATTCTTGATGTTGTCAGGAAAAACAATAAAGGAGTTGTAATTCTTGTTAATAAATGGGACCTGGTAGAAAAAGAAAACAATACAGCAAGAGATTACACCAAGGTTATTCAGGAAAGAATTGCCCCCTTTAAAGATATCCCCATTTTATTTACTTCTGCTTTAACCAAGCAGAGAATACATAAAGTACTGGAAACAGCAATTGAAGTCTTTCAGAACCGTACGCAAAAAATTCCAACTCATAAGTTGAATGAGCTTATGCTAAAAGTAATTGAGGATAACCCGCCCCCGGCTACAAAGGGCAAATACATACGAATAAAGTATGTGTCGCAGTTACCAACACATTCACCTACCTTTGCTTTTTTCTGCAATTTACCGCAGTATGTAAAAGATCCATATAAAAGATTTCTTGAAAATAAATTGAGAGAAAGTTTTAACTTTACCGGAGTACCTATTCGTATTTTTATGCGGAAAAAGTAGCAACCATTTTTAGGTTTTCTGCATCTATAGGTTTCAAGAGTAAAAGCCATGAGGTTAAAAGTTTCAATATTATTATCTGTAATTCTGTTTGCTTCTTGCGTCGAAATTGAGGAAGTGTCGCCTGTTCCGGAGATTACTTACAAAAGTTTTGCCTACGATTATATTTATAACCTGGAGCTTGATGAGAGTTTATTTACTCGTGTGTTGGAATTCGATTTTATTGATGGCGATGCCGATTTGGGCGTTTATGATGAAATGAATGAACTTACCTATTTGCCGGATTCTTTTCGACATGGCATATTTATATCTTTTTTCGAAAAACTTGATGGTGTTTATTTTGAACGTTTTTTTACAGAAGAAAGCACCATGACATTAGCACGGATTGACAGCGTTCTTATGGATACTGTTTGGGTTTATGATACCATAAAATACGATACGCTCCTAATTGATACGATATCTTTGAATCAACTTTTACCCTATGACGAAAAATTAGATAGGGTTGGTCAGAATAAAACAGTTAAGGGAACCATCAGGATTGGCATGTTTTTTCCTGCAGAGTTACCCTATGATACCATGCGACTTGAATTCTACATCAGGGACAGGGCCTTGAATAAAAGTAATATCGAGGTTACCGAAGATTTTATTAATGCCGATTTGGAGTCTCCCCTTTCAGGTGGGATACCAGGTGAATAATAGTTATTCAGATAAAAGTCAAAAGTGTTAAATTCTGAAGCTTCACCCTACTTGCAATAAATCAACAAACTCTTAAACCAGGAACCAAAAACCAGAAACCAGAAACTAGAAAGGTACTTCCTCAGAAAATCCTTTATTATTTAATATGTCATCGTTTAAATTGTTATTCTGGTTTTCAGCTACTGCATTTTCGTTCATTTTCGATCTAAAAGTTTGTACCACGGGTTCATCAATAGCCGGATCAGTATCGTCAAAACCACCGATTAGGTTTTCTTCGAGATCAACAAATCTGGTAAATTCATGCTGGAAGCGCAGTCTGACATCTCCTACAGCACCATTCCTGTGTTTCGCAAGAATTATTTCGGCAATTCCGCGCAGTGACATCTGGTTCTCATCTTCGGTGAAACCGTAGTATTCCGGTCGGTGAATGAAGGCTACAACATCGGCATCCTGTTCAATGGCACCGGATTCGCGTAAATCCGATAACTGAGGCCGTTTGTCGGGTCTTGATTCTACAGAACGGTTCAACTGCGATAAACAGATTATGGGAATGTTCAGCTCTTTGGCAATACCCTTTAATGAACGTGAAATATTACTCACCTCCTGTTCCCTGTTCCCTCTTGACTCAGGTGGTCCGGTCATAAGCTGCAAGTAGTCAATGATAACAATATCTATATCGTGTTGTCTTTTTAAGCGACGGCATTTTGCCCTTAGTTCAAAAATGGAAATTGCTGGTGTGTCATCGATAAACATAGGGGCATCTTCGAGCCTCCTGGCACGGTATTCCAACTTTTGCCATTCTTCATCCGAAAGTTGTCCGGTTCTGATTTTACTGGAAGGTAACTCGGCTTCCGAAGATATCAAACGGTTTACCAATTGCACTGAAGCCATCTCCAGGCTGAAAATAGCAACAGCTTTTTTGTGCTCGACTGCCATGTTACGGGCCATGGAAAGCACGAAGGCTGTTTTTCCCATAGAAGGCCGCGCTGCAAGGATAATCAGGTCAGATTTTTGCCATCCGTTTGTCATCCGGTCTAATTGGGTGTAACCTGCGGGTACTCCTATCAGAGCATTTTTGTTTTTCGAAGCTTCTTCGATTTGCGAAATCGCTTCTTTCAGAATTACACTCATTTTAGCAGCTTCTTTCTTAATATTGCCCTGGGCAACATTAAAAAGAGCTCCCTCGCTGTAGTCAAGTAAATCGTTTACATCAACACTCTCATCAAATGCTCTGTTCTGTATTTCCGATGAAACATGAATAAGCTCTCTTTGTATAAATTTCTGTTGTATTATGCGGGCATGGAATTCGATATGAGCAGCCGAAGCCACTCTCGAAGTCAGTTGGGTAAGAAATGCCGGTCCTCCGATTGAATCCAGCTCCTTTCTTTGCCTTAGTTTGTCGGTAACTGTTAAGATATCAATTGCTTTGTCGTTGCCAAACAAATCAAGAATTGCTGAATATATTTTCTGGTGTTCTTCTTTATAAAAACTTTCGGGTTTTAAAATATCAATAATCTCAATAACTGCATCTTTTTCGAGCATCATACCTCCAAGAGCAGCTTCTTCGAATTCAACTGCCTGGGGTGGAAGTTTACCAAGATCAAAACTAATAGGGTTTGCGCTAACGGGTTTCGACTGTTTTTTTTGTGCCATTGTTTGATATTCTGAGATTATCGGAAAAGGGCTTCAAAAATACAATTCAATAACACCTTAACACTAGCTTTTTGGTGAATTGTTTTACACAATCTTTAAGCAGCGAAATTCACAATTGTTAATAAAGTCTGGAAGTCTTTCTCTCAAAGGATTTCATTATATACTCAATCGATATTTTTATGGGAACATAGTTTTTTTGATGGAAATTCAATGGCTGTTAAAAAACCGAGATTTTCTCTTCGGGTATAAACACAGCCGGTGTCGATGTTGAATACATTGCTTTGATTTTTAATACGTTGTTGTAGTTCGGAGACGGGAATGGGAGTGTGGCCGTGTATAATTTGCTTATTCCTGAAAAAGGGGTCGCGATAGATTTCATTCCTTGTCCAAAGCATTTTTTCGATATCAACTAATGCCTTAGTGGAATTATCGGCAAATCCGGCATGCGAGAACATATAATTACCTGTTGTATGGTAGTGTTTTAATTTCGTAAAAAACTGAATATATTTTTTGTTTAATTTCGTGATTGATGATATACCAAAGCTGCTTAGTGTTTCATCTGCCCCGTTAAAAAGCCAGATATGCATTTGTCTTGGACTTGTTAATGCATCCAATAGTAGTTTTTCATGATTCCCAAGAATAAAAACAGTATTGTATCCCGATTCTTTTAAGTTAATTAATTGGTCTATCGTTTGCTTTATACGAGGTCCCCTGTCGATATAATCGCCAATAAAAACAAGCGTATCCGTTTTATCTGGCTTTATTATCAGCAACAGGCTGCTAAGGGTTTCTGAGCAGCCATGTATATCGCCTATAGCAATTATTCTGTCTGACAAAATTTTAAATTAAAGTATAAAATAAACAAATATGTAAATATATACATATAAATACACATTAATTTTTCAGTTTCAAAAATAAAAAAATATGGCAGGTCAAATTTATAATTATTATCAGTACTACGAAAATCCGGCAGCAGGCAGATAGCCCACTTCTGAACAATTAATAGCTTTGTTCATTGCGGTAGAAATATTAAAACTACGAATCTGATAAACATGCATCAGGTACTCGAGAAAGGTCTCAATGAAAAAGATTCGTTAATTAAACTACCCAAAATTCAAAAACCTGGGCAGAAATGATTTGATTATTATAAAACAATGGGCATGCAGGGTATTGGTTAATTAAAAAATAAGAGTTACTGAAAAGCCTCAATAACCAGAAAATTAGTGTTGAGGTTTTTTTTATTCCTTTTTATCCTATAGTATTATGCGTGCTATACCTCAGCAATAAAAATTATGTTTCTTTGAATTCAATATAAATTATAATTGTATTAATCATATTATCAATTAAATAGATTTTTGGTGTTCCTGATTTAGTGTTTTTTTTCTAATATTGGGCTATCTTGATTTAATAAACCAAACCAAAATGAAGTATATCGGATGCGATATTGGCTCAATTTCAGTCAATACTATTATTCTTGATGATAAGAATAATATCATTGAAGAATATTATGATTTCAGTCATGGCAAGCCTTTTCAGATTTTAACAGACAGGCTGTCTAAAATTCTCAAAGAACATAAAGATATTAACTCCACTATTGCTTTCACCGGTACAGGTGGTAAACTGGCAGCTGAATTGCTTGATGGAGTTGTTGTTAATGAAATAGTTGCCCAGTCAAAATCGGTGATGGTACTCTATCCTCATGTGAGAACTATCATTGAAATGGGAGGCGAGGATTCAAAGTTAATCTTCCTTGAAAGGGATGAAGTAAAAAACGGCATGAAACTTACCGATTTTACTATGAACAGTTTATGTGCTGCTGGTACCGGATCTTTTCTTGATCAGCAGGCAAAACGAATCGGTGTTTCAATTGAAAAAGAATTTGGAGAAATGGCTCTGAAGTCGAAGGAGCCGCCAAGAATAGCAGGCCGGTGCTCCGTATTTGCAAAAAGCGATATGATTCACCTGCAACAAGTTGCTACTCCTGTTTATGATATTATTGCCGGACTCTGTTTTGCAGTTGCCCGGAATTTTAAAAGTACACTCGGAAAAGGTAAGCCCCTTGAAAAGCCAATTATGTTCCAGGGAGGTGTTGCTGCAAATGCTGGAATGATAAGGGCTTTTTCTGAAATCTATAATTTAGAGAATGGGGAACTGATAATTCCTGAGCATTATGCTTCTATGGGTGCGATAGGCTCCGTATTATATGCACAGCAAACAAACCAGATAAAGAAACAGGAGATATCTCTTGCTAAGCTTAACCATTACCTTACAAGTGGTTTTGATGATGCACAGAGTCTTAAAAAACTGATAGACAAACAACATCCCGTTAATAAGGAAGTTTACAAGTTGAATGGTCAGGGCAGAGTAAAGGCTTTCCTTGGAATTGATGTCGGCTCGCTTAGTACAAATGTTGTTGTAATTGATAAAGACAATAATGTTCTTGCCCGCCGGTATTTACCTACAGCCAGCAAGCCGCTTGAAGCTATAAAAAGAGGCCTTTCTGAAGTAGGTGAGGAAATAGCTGATAGAGTTGAGATAACAGCAGTTGGAACAACAGGCTCCGGAAGGTACCTGACCGGAGATTTTATTGGTGCCGACAGTATTCAGAATGAAATTACTGCCCAGGCAACTGCTGCTATTAGAATTGATCCTGAAGTTGATACAATTTTTGAAATTGGCGGACAGGATTCAAAATATATCAGTATTGTAAACGGAGTTATTGTCGACTTCGAAATGAATAAGGTGTGTGCTGCCGGTACAGGTTCTTTCCTTGAAGAACAGGCTGATAAGCTCGGAGTTCAGATTAAGGAAGAATTTGGTGATTTGGGATTAAAGTCCGATCGGCCTGCAAAACTGGGTGAGCGCTGTACCGTATTTATGGAAAGTGACCTGAATTCACACCAGCAAAAGGGAACAAATAAAAATGATTTAATAGCCGGGCTTGCTTATTCAATTGTTCACAATTACCTGAACAGGGTAGTGCGCGATAAACCGGTTGGGAATAAAATATTTTTCCAGGGCGGTGTAACGAATAATAAGGCAGTTCTCGCTGCATTTGAGCAGGTAACCGGCAAACCGATACATGTACCTCCGCATTTTGATATTACAGGGGCTATTGGAGCCGCAATTCTGGCCCGTGAAGCAATGCCGGCTGGCCAGAAATCTAAATTTAAAGGTTTTGAGGTCAGTAAAACAAGCTATGAAACAAGTAACTTTATTTGCAAATCGTGTGCTAACCATTGCGAAATTAAAAGGGTAAAGGTTGAAGGTGAAACTAAACCGCTTTACTATGGTGGTATTTGCGATAAATACGAGTTCGACGAAAGAAAAAAAGCCGGTAATAATCTTCCGAATTTATACGAGGAACGGGAAGAATTACTGGTTGATGATTATGAAATAACCGAAAATAAAAAACAAATTAGCATTGGTTTACCCAGGGGTCTGATGAATTTTTACCAGAATTTCCCGTTCTGGAGAACTTTCTTTTCTGAGCTGGATTTTAATCTGGTATTGTCAGACGAATCCGACAGGAAAATAATAACAACTTCGCTTGAAACTATGGTTTCAGAAACCTGTTTGCCTGTGGAGTTAATTCATGGACATTTCATGAACCTGATTGACAAGGGAGTTGATTATGTATTCTTGCCATTTATTGTTAATGCAAAAGGCGAAAAAGAAAATCCTACGAATAATTGTAATTGTCCCTGGGTGCAGGCTCATCCTTACTTGTTAAAAGCTGCATTTACCGATGAAAATTTACAGGAAAAGATGCTAGTTCCTACTTTACATTTCAGGTATTTCGACAGGGTATTGCGCAAGGAACTGCAAGATTATTTCAGTGAGAAATTTAATATTCCGAAATCAAAAATAAATAAAGCTGTTGATGCAGCAGACAAGGCCCAGAGTCTCTTTGAAATGCAGGTTAAGCTCAAAGGCGAAGCTGTGTTTAAGGAGTTGAATGATTCAGTAAGAAAAGTTGTAATTATTGGCAGGCCTTATAACACGGGCGATCCCATGCTTAATCTGCGGCTTGTTAAGAAATTACTGAATATTAATGTGCTTCCAATTCCAATGGACTTTCTGCCCTTGCACCAAGAAGATATTTTTGATGACTATCCAAGCATGTACTGGCCAAATGGTCAAAAAATTCTTAAAGCATCGAGAATTATTGCAAAGAGAGACGATTTATTTGCAATTTATCTTAGTAATTTCCGTTGTGGACCAGATTCGTTCTTACTGCATTTTGTAAAGAAAGAATTGAAGGGTAAACCCTTCCTGCATCTTGAAGTAGACGAGCATAGTGCCGATGCCGGAATGATTACCAGAATTGAAGCCTTCCTTGATAGCTTGAAAGGCTGGGAGGTTAATCATGCAGAAAAGAAACTGATAGAAATTCCGCAGGCTAAATCAAACGGACAATCTGCTTTAAACGGCAGAACCATATATTTCCCCTATGCAAGGGATGCTGTACATATTCTTTCTGCTGCAACCCGAAGCTGCGGAATCCCAAGCGAAGTATTACCTATGCAAAATCAGGATGATGTGGAGCTGGGTCGTAAATACACAAACGGACAGGAATGCTTTCCGGCAATCTGTACTACCGGAAGCTTTCTGAAGAAACTTCAGGAACCAGGCGTAGATCCAAAAAAGGCCAGTTTCTTTATGCCTGATCATAACGGGCCTTGCCGTTTTGGTGAGTACAATAAGCTTCAACGTATAATTTTTGATAATCTGGGGTATTACGATGCCGAGATTGTACATCCGAGCAACGAGGACGCTTATGCGAGCATTGCTCCGGGATATTCCTTCAAATGGAGAATGAATGCCTGGAAAGGAATAGTTGCATCTGACTTACTCAGAAAGATGCTCGAGCAGACAAGGCCTTATGAGAGGGTGAAAGGAACATCGGATAAAATATACCAAAGTCAGCTAAATGCTGTTATTAATTCGGTTGAGAATAACTGCAAAAACCTGGGCAAGATTCTTACCCGTGCTGCTGACGATTTTAAAAGCATTAAGGTTGATAATCCGGGAAGTAAACCAGTTGTTGTTATTGTTGGTGAGATTTTTATGCGGGATAACCCGTATTGCTCAAACAACCTTGTTAAGAGACTGGAAGATCTTGGAGCAGAGACACAAATGGCACCATTTGCAGAGTGGGTTAACTATTCCACCATCAGGTACATCAGAGACAGCAGATGGCGTGGTCATATGAAAAATCTATTTAAGGCCAGGCTTCAGCTTTTCTTCCAGAAATCAATGGAAAAGAAAATTATAGGTAGTATTCACAGCATATTTGAATTATCCCGTGAGGTTGAGGTAGAAGAAATGCTGGATAACTGCGGTGAATTCATACATAAAGATTATGACGGCGATCCTCCATTGGCATTGGGTTCGGCAGTATTACTTGCTGAAAGAAAGATTGCCGGGGTAGTTAATATTCTGCCGTTTACATGTATGCCCGGAACTATAAATTGCACGGTTTCTCATAACCTTCGTAAAAAACACGGCGGTATACCCTGGGAAAATTTTGCTTACGATGGTCACGAAAACATTGGTGTAGATACTCGATTCGAAGCCTTTATGCACCAGGTGAAAGAATACCACGAACGACAAGTTGCACTGATTGAGCAGGCTTAGCGGTTATGCTTAAAAGTAGCAAACATTAAAAAATGAGAAATCAATTAAATAAATAATGAAAATGAAAAAACTAAAAAAGAAAATTGTATTTGCATTAACTTGATGTTTGTTTTAGGTAGGGTATTTACCCAAGAAAATAGCTGGTTAAAAAACTCACCGATTGGAGAACGAATTAGAGTTAAAAGTTTTGAAGTTGACTAGAATAAGAATATATGGTTAGCTGGAACATTCGAAGATACAGCAAACTTTACTTCAATTGATTCTGAGTATATAGTATATGCAGAAGATCGTTCTACCTATATTGCTAAATATAGCTCAAATGGTAATTTAATATTTGTGAGAATTTTGTTCGATATTAATGAAAGAGATATGGACTTTCAGATTGATAACAAAAATCCTTAAAGTTTATAAAACAATAGTAGATAAAGTGACTTTATTTTCTAGGGATTAAAATAGAATTGATAATTAGTAAGCAAAAAAACAGGAAAATATAACATTTATTAGACTAATAATAATTAAAACAATAACTTTTAGAAAAGTAATATGAAAATCATTTATACTGTATTAGTATTTTTAACTTTGTTTAAGGCAGAACTTAATGGGCAACAATGTGATTTTAAAATCCAAATGTGGATTAAACAGATAAAGGAAGAATATCCTAATGAAGATATAGATAGAGTTAGCGGCAAAAAAATTGAAACAATAGTTTATAATCTATATTCTGATGAATACTTTATCCACTTTTTTAAAAAACCTTTTGACGAGATAAAATTTAAAAAGCTTGAAGTAATTGCTATAAGTGGTCATAGTGCTGCCTGTACTAGAATAATCCCCGGTAATAATTATGAACTATGTTCGCCAGCTAGAGATGCTTTAGGTATGAACAAAAACTATTATAACAAGAACTTTAGCTACGAAATTGTAAAAGAAAAAGTAATAGAAATAAGAAGACTTCGATCGGAATACAATGCTCTGCTTAAAAAGTTTGAGAATGATGATTTAGACATTAATTTCTCCAGTCTAGTAGAATGGGAATCAAATCTTAAAGGTGAATATGCAGTTTTACTTTTACCTTCAGAAATTACGTTAATTTCCAATAAAATAATAAGTATAAAACAACAATTAGCAGATAAAGAACTAAATAATAAATTAAACGATATTAAAAAGTTGGAAAATTCTTATAATTCATTAAACAAAGTATTATCATTTAAAAATGATTATCGTCAATTGATATTGTCAGCAAGTAACGAATCAAAAAATCAAATCAATCAGGAGACACAAAGCAAAGTAAATAAAATTCTTGACATCATAATACCTAATGAACTGAAAGAACTAACAGTTAAATCTCAAAATATAAATGAACTAAATATGTTTTATAAAAGCTTTAGTGATAAATATGTTTCAGTATCAAGTTATCCACAGGTAATAAGCGCAAAGAACGATATAATACAAAAAAAGGTCAATAAAATACTTGAAGATATGGATGATATTGAAACACAGGTAGAATCATCTAAAATTGTTAATGACTTAGAAAGGATTGAAAAAATATACCTTTCATATATTAACAAAATAAATAATAATGAAATATATGCTCTTCAAACTAGAATTTCAAACAGGAAAATTGAAATTAATCGACAAATTAAACTTGCTGAACAAAAAAGACAAGAGGAAATTAAACAACGAATTGCTCGGGAAGAAAGGGAGAAACAATTAGCAGAGGCAAAAGCAATGGCTGCTTATGGTTTTGATTTCAAATCGGATGGGATAAGTAACGAAGATTTATTAAAGAATATTTTTATAGGTAATTTTGACGAAATTTCAATTAAAAGAGATGCTATTGAATTCTATTATATTATACATAGTTACATTTATATAAAAGCGAAAAAATACGCATCTTATCTTCCCGAAAATAAGGAAGAAATTTATGAAATTGAATGTATTGAAACTACTCAGGAAAAAGATTATTGGAGTGGTGTGGTAACTAGCGAATATTGTTCTAAATGGGGGGAAGTACCTCAAGGCTATTTTAGTTCTCCGGAACTTTATTCTGCTTATAAGATAATAAGGGATTATGAATTTGATAATAGAAGTTCCAATGTCGGAGGTACTATATTAGATTTAATCTATGCCAATAAAGGGGGAGGACAAATAAATATGGATCCCTTAAAAAAGGTATATCAAGACGAAAACGTAGCTTATTCTGATATTGATCATTTATTAGCTTTAAATGGATGTAATAGCAAGTCTATAAGAAGATTTGAAGAGAATTTAATTCGTTTTTCAAAAAATGAATCCCCAATTATACTTGATTGTAGTTTAGGTAGTAATTAACTCCCTTAAAATTTTAAAAAATTAATATATTAAGAATAACGTTTGCTACAACAGCCAATATAGGTAAGCGTGGAGATAGTGGCTGTATTCAGAATCTCGTGTCCGTTTCAGCGTTTTCCTTGGTGGATAGTAACGGGCTCCGAATACCACGCCTACCCATATTGACAAACCGTTAAGGTCAGAAAAGAGGGAGAAACCTCTATCTGGCCTTTTTTTATGTTTCCTCGTTGAAAAAAATTTGGTAATAATGCATCCGGCTTTCTTCGTCGTAGCCTTTTACAATGTTGTCTCTTTTGCCGTGCACATATATATGAAAATTCTTGTCGAGTTTAATTACACTTTTAAAGACTCTTGATTGTTTTTTTACTGCATTGTCCGAAATCTCAAATACATCCTGAAGCGCAGTTTTGTTTTCTCTTTCGTAATGTTTCGAGAAGGCTTTAAAGGAATTCATTAATTCTGGTTGTTCCATTACTTCCTGAGAGAAGTCCTGCATATCAAAAGTGTCATTTTCCTTAAAAAATTTGGCTGTCTTATTCATGATATCTGCCTGATCTATCCGCGTGATCTGGAAATCTTCCGGCATTCGTTCTTCGACATACGACTTGCACATATTAATAACATTCTTGGTGTGGAAGAAACTATCGGTACGTTCAATAATTCTTAGAAAATCATCATTCCAAAACCTGGCTTCACTCGATTTTTTTAAATTATCCGGAATAGCTACCAGGTAACCATTTTCTTTTTCAATATTGAAGATAAGGCAGCCTTTATCCAGTTTTTTAAGGCTTATTCCATCGTCAGACCTAATCTCAAAACCATTGTCGTTTGTGTAAATTTTAAGGTAAGTTTCCCTTGATTCCGATTTAAAGATACCTATAGCATCAACACATTCTCCCTCAACCATGCAATCCTGGAAATATACAACATATAATTCACCGCTTTTTACCTTAGGGTGAAGTGATTGGTTGTAAAGGTGTTCTGCAATATTTACAGACTGATCATATAATAAATCGGGATCCTCAAATACTGTTGACACATAATTGTATACTTCGTTCATTTGCAAGTCGGTTTCGTGATGCAGGTTGAAGTATTCATTTGTTTTAAACTGACTGAAAAAGTAGGTTATAAGTAACTGACTTATTGAGTCGTCGGGATGAATAAGAGAATTCGATAATCGGATACCCTCTTCGGCGCCTTTATTCCCTACTTTATGTATTGCCAGTGCATCAATATTTGTTGAATCTGTTAAAATCATTTCCGGTTTTTTTAAGGGACTAAAGATAAAATATATTGCCTCAATTATAGAATAAAAGAGCTTTACAAAATAAAATTCGACTACCGGTTAAAAGTCTGGTTTTATTTGTCAGCCAGCTGAAGTTCAAATGAGAATGTTGTTCCGGTATCTGAGGAACTGCTGACCTGTAATTGACTATTATGTTTATGAATAAAATCATTACATATAAATAACCCGAGGCCGGTGCCCATTTCGCCAGAGGTGCCTATGGTTGACTCAGATTTATCAATTTTAAACAAATTATCTACCTGCTCTTTTGTCATGCCTACTCCCTTGTCAATTACGCTTATAGCTATTTTTTCATTTCTTTGTTCAATGCTGATTTTAACCTCCGATTTTGGGTTACTGTACTTAATTGCATTAGAAATCAGATTTCGGAGAACTGTTACAATCATGTTTTTATCGGCAAAAATCATGAAGTTTTCGTTTAAATCAGATACTAAATTGATTTCTTTTTGTTCAGCAACAGAAGTCAATAGGTCTATTGCTTCACTAATAACTTCCTCAATTGAAATTTTTCCGGGAATAAAGGTGATGTAATTCGATTGTGTTCGGCTCCATTCCAATAAATTCTCAAGCAGGTCATATGTGTTTTTAGCTGATTTGCGAATTATTTTTATATATTTTAGTTTTTTCTCTTCACTTAAAGCCATGAATTGGTTTGAAAGAATTTCAGAAAATCCCAAAATAGAATTCATTGGTGTTTTTAAATCGTGTGCCAGAATCGACAGAAATTTGTCTTTATTTGAATTTAGCTTTTGAAGTTCTTTTTGCTGGGAGCGTATCTCGGTTGTTTGTTCATTCAGCATTTTATTAATGTCATTCAGGTAATTTGTCTGCATAGTAAGTTCCTGGTTTTGCATGCTGATTTGCTTGTTTAACACTTCCTGGTTCACAACTCCTTTACTCACAATACTGATTAAAAAGTATATGCTTACGCAATATCCTCCGATAATGAATATGGAGCCTCCAAGACTTTCAAGCAGAAAACTAATTTTGCTGGTGTAGGCTATATATGAAAATAAACTCAGGTACAATAATCCAATAATAATGCTGTTAATCTTTCCCGAAAATGTACTTATCAGGGGAGTTAAAATAAGTATGGTTATTGAGTCTCTCAGAAAAATACTGGATATTTGGGGGTTGTTAATATTGATAATAATTGTGAGAAATATATTTAACAGCAAGACATAACCTATTAAACCATAGTTTGTTGATGGTTTTAACCTCTTAGTAATATGCAGGTATAAAGAAATACCAAGTACTAATATCGAAATTACATTTAATGTATAAATTTTGCTGTTTAAGCTTATAAAAACACTATCCCAGATAAGCGTTGCTGCCCCAAAAAAAATAGTGAAATAATACACTATAAGGGCGAGTTTTTTTAGAGATTCAGTAATATCGGGGATTTGTTTTTCTTGCATAATTGAAGGCTTAAATTAAATTTATTGATTATTTTTTTAAACAGAATAATTTTTGGTGGTGACATGCATCACTGTTAATTTTATAGCGAATTCAGAATTATGATACTATTTCCAAATGCAAAGATTAATTTAGGCCTAAATGTTCTCTCCAGGAGAGATGATGGATTTCATAATATTGAATCGTGTTTTCTGCCGGTAAAGATTTCCGATGTTTTGGAATTTGTAGAAACAAATCAGGAAACAAGTTTTTATAGTTCGGGAATTAGTATTCCCGGAGAGTCTTCTGAAAATTTATGTGTTAAAGCCTGGGAACTCCTTTATAAAGAATGTAAAATTCCCCGGGTTAAAATTCATCTGCATAAAATAATACCCATTGGTGCCGGACTAGGGGGTGGTTCATCTGATGCAGCTTTTATGTTAAAGGGTCTAAATGAATATTTTAAACTTGGACTTCCAGATAAAAAACTCGAAAGTCTGGCAGCTCAGTTGGGTAGCGATTGTGCTTTTTTTATTAGAAACAAACCTACACTGGCCACTGGTAGAGGTGAAATACTTGAATCCCTCTCCCTGAATCTGGATGCATTTAAAATAGTTTTGGTAAACCCGGGCATTCATGTTTCAACCGCTGAAGCATATAGTGGATTAACACCCTGCATTCCCGGGAAACGAATATCCGATATACTGAATTTGCCGATTAGCAAATGGCAGGAATTATTGGTTAATGATTTTGAAAAAACCGTTACAGTAAAACATCCAAAGATAAAATTAATAAAAGAAGTATTACTTAAACTGGGAGCTGTTTACTCGGCTATGACGGGTAGTGGTTCAACTGTATTTGGGATCTTTGAAAAAGTGCCGGAAAACCTTGAATCTGCATTTAAAGATACCTTTGTGTGGGTACAAAAATAAAAAAAGCGCCTTTTAATGGCGCTCTTTTTTTATTCTATTCAAGCTCAATGAGTAATGTTCCTTTTGGTACTTTATCGTTGGCTTTTACATTTACCTTTTTTACTTTTCCGGAAATTGGAGCGAAAAGTGTGTTTTCCATTTTCATTGCTTCAAGAATAAGCAATGGAGTGTCTTTACTAACTTTTTGCCCCTCCTTCACCATTACTTTTAATATAGTGCCGGGTATAAAAGATAAAATATGATTCTCGTTAGGTTTCGACCATTTCTTTCTATTCTCATACTTTTTATTAAAAAGAGTCCGAAATTTGGTTCCATGCACAATTAGTGTTTGGTACTTCGCCGTAGTTTTTTCTGAATCAACACTAGTGGTATCTTCAGCTTTTATTTTTTTTTGAGATTTCATTTTCATGTGTATTAATTAATAATTTTCATTCACATGTGACATGTCCGGAAATCCGGTTTTACTGTCATTTATTAATCAATTAAAAAGGTGGTACCCCATGTTTCTTTTTAGGCCCACTAATCGATTTGTTTTTAGCAACCTCAATAGCATGAATAAGTAGTTTTCTGGTCTCAACAGGTTCAATAACAGAATCGACATATCCTCTTGCCGCAGCAACATACGGATTAGCAAATTTCTCTTTATATTCTGCAACTTTTTGTTTCCTCATTTCTTCAGGATCTTCTGCTGACATAATCTCTTTACGGAAGATTATATTTGCAGCGCCTTCTGGTCCCATTACAGCAATCTCTGCTGTTGGCCATGCAAAAACAAAGTCGCTGCGAAGGTGTCGTGAACTCATGGCAATGTAACCGCCACCGTATGCTTTTCTTACTATAACAGTAGCTTTGGGTACTGTAGCTTCGCTGTAAGCATATAGTATTTTAGCTCCATGACGGATTACTCCGGCGTGCTCCTGGTCAATTCCCGGTAAATAACCTGGAAGGTCAACAAGAGTAATAATAGGAATATTGAAAGCATCGCAGTAACGAATAAAGCGGGCAGCTTTATCAGATGAGTCTACATCAAGAACGCCGGCAAGAACCAATGGCTGGTTGCAAACAAAACCACAGGTCTCTCCGTTTATTCGACCAAACCCGATAACCATATTTTGTGCCCACAATTCCTGAACTTCAAGAAAGTCGGAGTCGTCAACAATTGCCTTTACAACATCCCTGATATCATAGGGTTGTTTTGCATCGCCAGGCACAATATTGTCTATATTGTATTTGGCTTTTGGCAACTTAGGCTCTTTCTTGGGAGCCTTCATATTGTTGTTCCAGGGAATAAAAGAAAGAAGTTTCTCGATTTGTTCGAAGCATTCTTTTTCACTTACAGCAAAGAAATGTGCATTACCTGTTATCTCACTGTGTACACGGGCACCTCCAAGGTCTTCCATAGATATTTCTTCGCCCAGAACAGTTTTAATTACTTCGGGTCCGGTAATAAACATCTTAGATATGTTTTCAACCACAAACACAAAGTCGGTGAGTGCCGGAGAATAAACAGCACCTCCTGCACAGGGACCTAAAATAACTGATATTTGAGGAATAACACCAGATGACAAAGTGTTTCTGAAGAATATTTCACCATAGCCGGCAAGTGAATTCACACCTTCCTGGATACGTGCTCCACCAGAGTCATTGATACCGATAAGCGGCATGCGCATTTTAAGTGCATGATCCATAATTTTGGTGATTTTTCGCGCGTGCATAAGTCCCAGAGAACCTCCGGCAACTGTAAAATCCTGCGCAAAAATTGCAATTGGCTCGTCGTTAATTGTTCCTGTTCCTATAACAACACCGTCGCCATGCAGCACTTTTTTATCCATATTAAAATCGCGTGCTTCATGCTCCACAAATAAATCGTATTCGTGGAAGGAGTCCCGATCGAGTAAAGAAACTATACGTTCTCTTGCGGTAAGCTTACCCATTGAGAGTTGCTTCTCAATAGCTTTTTCACCGCCACCCATTTGAACTTCTTCACGCTTCTTTTTAAGCTCCTGGATTTTCTTTTTAAGTGGCATAAGTAGATTGTTAATTAATACTATTTTTAATACTTGGTCTGATTAATTGCGGTACAACATTACTAAAAAGGAGTAAATTAAGGAAATGTTTTAATGTGAAAAATTTGTATGTATCAGTAAATTAAGATTATACGTTGAATAAAAAATATTAATTCTAAATATTTACAATGTTATTTTGGAGCCAGTCTGTATAATATTACGGCAATAACAGAATACAATACATTAGGTATCCAAGAAGCAACCAGTGGTGATAATGAACCACTTATTGCAAATTCTGAACTGAATTTCATAAATAAAATATAGGATGTACTTAGCAAGAGGCCAATAGCAATGTGCATTCCTATTCCTCCTCTCACCTTTCTTGACGAAACCGAAACACCGATTAGTGTAAGTATAAAGGTTGAAAATGGAACCGCTGTTCGTCTGTATTTCTCAATAAGTAAGGTGTTTACATGCGAAGATCCTTGTAAAAGCTGGGTTGAAATATATTTGTTTAATGTTTCTTTGTCCATTGCCTCAATAGCATTATCCCGCATTTTAAATTCCTCCGGGTCGAGGTTAATAGTAGTGTCAATAGCTCTTCCTGTTTCAATTACCTCACCATCTTCTGTGAAATTTCGAATCATATAGTTCCTGATTTTCCATTTGTCTGTGGCTGTATCCCACCTTACATCTTGTGCCATAAGTTTTGAAACAAGTTTACCGTTTTCAAATTTTTCCATGGAAAATTTTCTGCCATAATCGTTTGCTGTACTATAGCTTTCGAGATATACATATACTCCCGGGTCAACCTGTTTATGAACATTACGGTCTTTAAATGTTTTTGAGGAGGTATGATAATATTTCTCTTCAAACTGAAATCGCTCATCATTGGCCTTGGGAATCACGTTGTTGTTCATATAGATATTTAATACAACAATAATAGTTGAAGCAATTAAATAGGGAACCATCAGACGGCGGAAACTTACGCCACTACTCAAAATAGCTATAATCTCTGTGTTGTAGGCCATTCTCGATGTAAAGAAAATAACCGCAATAAAGGTGAAAAGGGGCGCAATTAATGCTGCAAAATAGGGTATGAAATTCAAAAAATAATCAAACATAATTACCTTTGGCGGAGCTTCATTTTCCATGAATTCGTCCAGTTTTTCTGAAAGGTCGAAAACAATGGTAATGAACATTATCATTGCAATTGCAAAAAAGAATGTTCCCAGGAACTTCCTGATAATATAAATATCAATTTTACATAAACCCGGTATACTCATAATCTGTTTGATAGTTTAGCAATCGTCTCATTTTTCCATGCTAAAAAACTGCCATTGTTAATTTTTTCCCTGGCAGTTTTAACGAGGCTAAGATAGAAACTTAAATTATGAATACTAGCTATTTGTGCACCCAGAATTTCTTTCGAAACAATTAAATGGCGAAGATATGCCTTTGAGTATTCCCGGTCGACAAACGAATTGCCGTTGCGATCGATGGGAGATAAATCATCTTCCCATTTTTTGTTTTTTATGTTGATAATTCCTTCCGAAGTAAATAACATTCCATTTCGTCCATTACGTGTAGGCATAACGCAATCGAACATATCAACTCCCATAGCTATGGCTTCGAGAATGTTGGTGGGTGTGCCAACTCCCATCAGGTACCTGGGCTTGTCTTCCGGAAGAATTAAAGTAACTTCATTCAGCATAGCATACATTTCATCTACAGGTTCTCCCACTGAAAGGCCTCCAATTGCATTCCCCGGCATATCAAAGGACGAGATTACTTCTGCTGACTTTTTACGCAGATCGCTGTATACACTTCCCTGTACAATCGGGAAATACAGTTGTTCGTAATTATATAAAGGCTTGGTGCTTTTAAAATGATTTACTCCTCTTTCCAACCATCGGTGAGTGAGTTCCATCGAGCTTTTGGCATACTTGTAATCGCAGGGGTATGGAGTGCACTCGTCAAAAGCCATTACTATGTCGGCTCCTATTGCACGCTGAATTTCAACAATGTTCTCCGGAGTAAAAATATGTCTTGACCCATCAATATGTGATTGAAAATGAGCCCCGTCCTCTTTTAATTTTCGATTATCTGCCAGCGAAAAAACCTGGTAACCACCACTGTCAGTAAGTATTGGTTTCTCCCAGCCTATAAACTTGTGAAGCCCTCCGGCCTTTTTTATAATGTCGGTTCCTGGTCTTAAATATAAATGGTAGGTATTTCCCAGAATAATCTGTGCTTTTATATCTTCTGTTAGTTCATGCTGATGGACTCCTTTTACGGTTCCTGCTGTACCTACAGGCATAAAAATTGGTGTCTCAATTTCACCATGTCCTGTTTTTAGTAAACCTGAACGCGCCCTGGAATTATTATCTTTTGATTGTACTTTGAATATCACTTCAGAACAATATTTTGCTTATGGCTAAAGCCTAAATTCGCGCAAATATAATTAAGATTCCTTAAGCAAAGTTCTTCTTTTGGCGGATAAAAAGCTCTTATATAAGATTTGAGGTTTTTTTATGGAATTTTAACGATGTGAATAATAATTTTGATTTTCTGTTGTATATCATCTTTGCTAGAAATACTTTTATAACTTCACAACGAAATATTTTTTTTTAGTGTTTAACTGGCCACAATATACCTACTATATAGAAATGACTTTACTGGTCGTTTTTGTTGTGTTTTTTCTTATTCAACTTTATTATTACCTGGGTATTTACCTGCCACTTTTATTTTTTAAGGAAGATAAAAGTAATCTTAAGCAGGAACCGGTTTCTGTAATTATATGTGCCCGAAATGAAGCACAGAACCTGGAGCGTAATCTTCGTTTTGTACTTGAACAAAATTATCCCGATTTCGAGGTAATTGTTGTTGACGATTGTTCAACCGATAATACCGATGAGGTTCTTGGAATCTACCTGACTAAATATAAAAATCTCAAGACAACAACTATTCCCCTTGATCGTAAGTTTTCTCATGGTAAAAAACTGGCAGTTACTGTTGGTATTAAATCAGCAACGAACGAGAACCTCATATTTACAGATGCAGATTGCACACCGGAAAGTGAAAACTGGCTGGGTACGATGCAAAGGCACTTCCTTAAGAAAGATATTGTTTTAGGCTATGGCGGTTATGAATACAGCAGAGGAATTCTGAATAATTATATTCGTTACGATGCCCTGACAATTGCGATGCAATATCTTGGATTTGCCCGGGCAGGTATACCATACATGGGGATTGGCAGAAACCTGGGGTATAAGAAATCGCTGTTCTTTCAAAATAAGGGTTTTGCCAAACACTATGGCGTATTATCGGGCGATGATGATTTATTTGTAAACGAAGTTTCAAACAAGAAAAACACTACTATTACTATAAATCCCGAATCGTTTACACGATCGGTACCCAAAGCAACATGGTCAGAATTTTTTACCCAGAAAGTACGTCATTTTACTACTTCTGATAAATACAAAAGTTTCCATATATTTCTAATTGGTATGGAATCTGTTAGCAGGGCTTGGTTTTATACAACTTTGATAATTTTACTAACTTTAACTCAATATTATAAACTGGCCGCCATTGTTGCTTGTTTTCGTTTGCTACTTCAAATTATTATATATGGAATAGCAGGAAACCGCTTTAAAGAAAAAAATATATGGCTAACATGTTTTATATTTGATGTTATTTCTTTGTTTTTTAATTTTGTAGCGTATTTTTCACAAGCTGTCAGAGGCAAAAAGAATAAATGGAAGTAAACCAAAATAACAATAATCTCTCAGAGAAGGCGCAACGAGACTACTTGCTTGTGCAAAAGGCTATTAAGGGAGATCAGAAGGCTTATACCGAGTTGTTGGACAGATATAGAGATGCAATATATTTTATGCTTCTCAAAATGGTTAATAATGCCAGCGATGCTGAAGATTTAACAATTGAAGCTTTTGGCAAGGCATTTAAAAATATCGATCAGTATGCTCCAAACTATGCATTCAGTACCTGGCTTTTTAAAATTGCTACAAACAATTGCATCGATTTTATCCGGAAAAAGAAAGCAAACACTGTTTCTTTGGATCAAAACGATGACGACGATGATAAGGCTTCAACAGATATAATGGCTCCGGTTCTCGATCCGGAGGAGAGTCTTATAAAAGATCAGAAATTAAAATTGATGCGCTCAATAGTTTCACGGTTGAAACCACGATACCGGAAGCTGATAGAATTGCGTTACTTCAAAGAATATTCCTACGAAGAAATTTCTGAGGAGCTTGAATTGCCGATTGGAACAGTAAAAGCACAGCTTTTCAGAGCCCGCGAATTATTATTCAACATTCTTAAGCACACTACTCACCATCTGTAATGGATGAATTAATTAAGTATTTTCCTGGCTTAAGTTCTAAGCAAATTGAGCAATTTTCGATGCTTAAGGATCTTTATGTCTATTGGAACGAACGTATAAACCTGATTTCCAGGAAAGACATTGATAAGCTTTACACACATCACGTTTTGCATAGCCTGGCAATAGCAAAATTTATTGAATTTCAGCCGGGCTCAAAAATTATGGATGTAGGCACCGGAGGTGGCTTTCCCGGAATTCCACTGGCTATTTTTTTCCCTGACTCAGAATTTCTGCTTGTTGATTCTATTGCAAAGAAAATTAAGGTGGTAGATGAGGTAATTGATAAACTCGGACTTCGAAATTGTAAGAGCCGGGTTGAAAGAGCAGAAAATATTAACGAGAAGTTTGATTTTATTGTTAGCAGGGCAGTTACCCAGTTACCAAAGTTTTATGCCTGGGTGAGAAAAAACATCAATAAGAAATCGAAAAACACCATTCCAAATGGGATTATCTATTTAAAGGGAGGTGATTTAACCGAAGAGCTTGAACCATTTGAAGATTGGTATACCACCAAGAATATCAGGTCTTTTTTCGAAGATGAATTTTTCGAGACCAAAAAAATTATTCATATTTTTAAGTTTAACTAGGCTTTAGCATAAGTCTGCCTGGTCTCCTGTTAATATAATCTGGTTTATTTTTCTTTATAAATGTGCTTATAAATGTATTTTTGTATATCAAAACAATGAATCATGAAGAAGCATATCTTAATTATTTTGGGTCTTTTTCTTACGGTTTTTCTATCAGCCCAGGAACACCTTAAGTTTGGAGTTTTTATTGATCCTCAAATTTGCTGGTTCAGCCCCGACGCCAGAACAGTCAAATCAGAGGGAACAACCTTTGGTATTAATGGCGGACTTGTAATGGATAAATACTTTGCAAAGAATTATGCTTTTTCAACCGCTATTGGTATTGGTACTCAAGGCGGAAAGTTGCTTTACGACGAAGGCCTTAACCTACAGGTATATGATAAAGTCGATTCTTTACCCGCCGGAACAACTGTTGAGTATAATCTGCAATACATTACGGTGCCATTAGGGTTGAAACTTAAAAGCAACCAGATGGGATACACTACCCTGTTTGTAAATATTGGCTTAACAAATCAGGTAAATGTGAAAGCAAAAGCTACCAGCGATAACAACAATGGTCTTGAAGATGACTCAATTAAAGATGAGATAGGTATTTATAACCTTAGTTATCACTTTGGAGCCGGATTTGAATATGCTTTGGGAGAAGATACAGCTTTAACAATTGGAGCTTTGTACCATAATGGATTTCTGGATGTAACAAAGGCTTCTTCGGTAGTCAATTCACGGGTAATATCGATACGCTTAGGAATTTTGTTTTAGATTGTTGTTATGAAGATAACACTTGCTCAGCTTAATTATACAATTGGCGATTTTGATGGGAATACAGGGAAAATTATTAATGCTGTGCATGAAGCAAAGCGGCAAAGCTCTTCTTTGGTGGTATTTAGTGAACTTGCTGTATGCGGATATCCTCCCTTAGATTTGCTGGAGTATAAGTCTTTTATTGAAAAAGCTGAGAAATCGGTTAAAATAATAGCAAAAGAATGCCTGGGTATTGCAGCCATTTTTGGAGCTCCGGTAGTAAATACTGCTCCCCTGGGTAAAAACTTAAGAAATGCTGCGATTTTTTGTGTCGATGGAAAAATTCAGCAAATAATCTATAAGTCGCTTCTTCCAACATACGATGTGTTTGATGAATACCGGTATTTTGAACCTTCCGACAGCTTTGAATTAGTAGAATACAAGGGGTATAAAATTGCCCTGACTGTTTGTGAAGATCTGTGGTTCAAACAACCTTTACTTTCCGGATTTGGAAAAAACAAGCTATATAAAGTTGATCCAATTGAGAGACTGGCAGCTCAGAATCCCGACTTTATTATAAATATTGCGGCATCACCGTTTGCGTTCAATCACGACGATATAAAGCGCGAAATATTATTTCAGAATGCTTCGAAATATAAAATGCCTGTTTTTTATGTGAATCAGGTTGGGGCACAAACCGAAATAATTTTTGACGGAGGATCAAGAGTGGTTAACTCGGGTGGGTTTTTACTTAACCGGATGCCATTTTTTGAAGAAAGTGTTGAAACTTTTAACCTGGAGGAAGTGCTTGTTTCAAAAGCAGAAGAAAATGCATTACCTGCCGCCGACAGGATAACGAAGATTCATGATGCGATAGTTCTTGGAATCAGGGATTATTGCTCAAAAATGAACTTTAAAAAGGCTGTTTTGGGCTTATCGGGTGGCATTGACTCGGCTGTCACGCTGGTACTGGCAGAAAGGGCTTTGGGACATGAGAATGTTCGTGTACTTTTAATGCCTTCACAGTACTCTTCAGATCATTCACTAAAAGATGCCAAAGATCTGGCTGAAAATTTAGGCATTCAGTATGATATTGTTCCTATAAAAGATAGTTTTAACCAGATTTCTTCAGATTTGGCTGCTATTTTCAAAGATTTACCTCCCGGTTTAACGGAAGAAAATATTCAGGCAAGAATTCGGGGAGTAATCCTGATGGCTATTTCTAATAAGTTTGGAAATATTCTGCTTAATACATCAAACAAAAGTGAGGCTGCTGTTGGTTACGGAACTTTATACGGTGATATGGCTGGGGGTATTAGTGTGTTGGGTGATGTATATAAAACCGATGTTTTTCGTCTTGCCAGATTTATAAATAAAGACAAGGAGATCATTCCCGAAAATTCAATAATAAAGCCTCCTTCGGCCGAATTGCGTCCGAATCAAAAAGATTCAGACTCGTTGCCCGATTATGATTTGCTGGATAAAATTCTTTATAGTTATATTGAGTTAAAATTATCTGAACAGGAAATTATTGACCAGGGATTGCCTGCTGAAATTGTTGCTAAAACAATAAAGATGGTGAATGCAAACGAGTATAAACGTTTCCAGACACCACCAATTCTCAGAGTATCTTCAAAGGCTTTTGGTTTTGGCCGCAGAATGCCTTTGGTAGCCAAATATTAATTACAGGCCACAATTATTTCTTAATAATATTGTTTTCTTCCAGATAGCCATCGGCCACTACAGTAAGATTAATAGTTTCCCTGTTTACAATCATGGCGGGTAGTAATAATGATGGAATTTGTTTGTACCCGTTGTTCACCGACAGATTGGTTGCCGGTATTTTCTGATCCAGTGCAATTTGCATCGAAATATCAGCAGCTTTAACTGCAATAGCTTCAATGGGTTTGTATACTGTCATGGTCTGTGTGCCACCGAAAACTCTTTGCACAGCATCAAGGTCTGCATCCATTCCGGATACAAATACTTTATGATCAATGCCTTCTTCTTCGAGTGCTTTTATAGCTCCACCGGCCAACCTGTCGTTAGCGGCTAAAACAGCATCAACATCTTTTGATTTTTTCAGGCATTCCTTCATTAACCTGTAACCTTCGTCGGGGCTCCAGTAGTTGGCGTAGTTGTCATATACTACTTTTATATCGCCACGGTCAACTAAAGGCTGAATAACATTAAGCTGCCCTAATCTTAATAAGAAGGAATTGTTGTCATAGACAGCTCCACCAAGGATGGCATATTTCCCGCTTGGGCACGCAGTTGATATGTATTTGGCTTGTAATTCCCCAACATCAACATGATCGAATGAAATATAAAAATCAAGATTGCAGTTTTTTACCATACGGTCGTACGAAATAACCGGAACACCTTTTTTGTGTGCGGCCAAAACAATATTGGCTGCCTCGTACTGGTCTGATGGTATTAATACCAGCACATCAACACCCTGTTCTAAAATTTCATTCCCAAGCAGGGTTTGTTTCTTTATGTCACCTTCAGAAGCTCTGAAAACTACCTCACCACCATGAGATTCAACCTGATTAATGAAGATTTCCTTGTCTTTAAGCCACCTTCCGTCAACTGACTCATCCATAAGAAAGCCAACGCGGATTGTTTTGGAACAACTGCTAAGCA
This sequence comes from Bacteroidales bacterium, assembly GCA_016938235.1. Lineage (GTDB taxonomy): Bacteria > Bacteroidota > Bacteroidia > Bacteroidales > UBA10428 > UBA10428. The sequence continues at coordinate 104,149 of JAFGVA010000116.1, forward strand.
GGAAAATTCCAAAAGCAATTATCAGAAAATATAATATAGTTCTTTTCATAGTATTAATTATTAAGTGTTTGACATAAGTTACAAAAAACAAGAATACAATTCAATTCTATTTATCAATTCTGTTACAGAAATATTCACCATTCAAGGTTTTATGCCTGATGATGAGTACATTTGTATCGGTGTTATTGCCGGTGATATATATCACCAATTTACCGGAATGAATATGAAGAACAAAGCGGAAGTTGTTTCTGTAGTAATTCGAAATGAAAAAAGTGTCCTGAAACATCTGTTTGGTCTGGCAAATGGTGAATGGATTTTGGAAACACGAACAGAGCTCTCGGGTGATTTGAAAAATAATTCTTTTCCGGAGGGAAATCTCATTTTTATTAACATAATACAAAAGAATGAGGTGCTGGTAGTTTCTAAAGGGTTTAAACAGGCCGTTCTTAAAACCGGTTTTTTTATTGAAGATTCGATTTTTGAAATTGAAGAGCAAATTGACTCTAATGGTGTAATTTGTGTTGAAATGGCAGAGTCAAATATTAACAAGGTGCTTAGAGCAATTTATCGTCAAGGAAAGAAGCATGTGCACTTGTGCCTGTTGAACAGTATTTACAATAGTATTCATGAAAAAACAATAAGCAACTTATTGCAGGTTGTCGGTTATAAGGTTGAAAAATCAAGCATTGATTATACAAAAATCCAATAACAAGTATGAAAGTAAGGTGTGAATGGCCCGGTACCGACCCCTTGTATCTCGAATATCATGATAATGAGTGGGGAAAGCCTGTTTATGATGATAATAAATTGTTTGAATTTCTTACCTTGGAGACATTCCAGGCAGGATTAAGCTGGATAACCATTCTTCGTAAAAGAGAAAACTTCAGGAAGGCTTTTGATGATTTCGACTACAAAAAGATTGCAAAATATACTGATAGTAAAAAGGAAGAATTATTGCAGAATGCCGGAATAATAAGGAATAAAGCAAAAATTATGGCAACGATTTCTAATGCTGCAGCATTTATTAGTGTACAGAAGGAATTCGGTTCATTCAGCAAATATATTTGGGGATTTGTAAATGGAACTCCAATTGTTAATAAGTATAAAACCTTGAAAGAAATTCCCGCAAAAACAGAACTTTCCGACGAGATAAGCAAAGACCTGAAGAAAAGAGGGTTTAAGTTTGTAGGCTCAACCGTTATTTATGCACATATGCAGGCAACAGGTATGGTGAATGATCATGTTGTTACCTGTTTTTGTCATCCTCACAATAATTCAGAATAAATATTACCGGGCTGCTTTTCTTAGCTCACGAAGTTTTACATATTTGAGGTACTTGGCATGTGCCGAAATTTTGCATACTACATAACCATAGTATCCATCCAGAATTCCGAGTTTTATGAAGTAGTCGCGTATAAATTTCCATTTCGGGTAAAAGAAAATCTGAAGCAGACTCGACTTTTTTCCTTTGTTGAATGCTGCCTGCGATCCGATATCGGTAAACTTGTTTACTTGTAAAACGTGTTGCGAAACACTGTAGAAAGAATAATGCAATAAATCGCCTTTAAGGTAGTGTGTTGTTGCATCCTCAGTCATTGTAAATCTGTCATGAGGATTTTGGCCTGCCCATTTCCCTTTTCTGCTGTCCCAAAGTCTGAGTTTTCTGTCGGGATACCAGCCGCTGTGCTTAAGCCATTTGCCGCAATAATTATTCAGCCTGTTAAAATAGTAACCGTCAGCAGTCCAGTTTTCTTTTGTTTTTAGAATTTCTTTTTTAAGCCTTTCATCTGGTAATTCATCGGCGTCCAAAGAAAGAATATGTGGGTATTTTGCCTGGGTTATTGCCCAGTTTTTTTGTTGAATATGTCCTTCAAAAGTATGTTCAACAAAGCGTGCTCCTTTTGCTATTGAAATTTCTTTGGTTTTATCGGTCGAATAGGAATCTACAACTACTATATCATCAGCAATATCTTTAACAGAATCGATGCAGCGACCAATGTTTTTTTCCTCGTTATAGGTTATTATTACAACAGATAATTTTGGCATAAGATTTATTTTGAAATCACTGCAAATATAAGCTTTGCATCGGGAATCAACCTTTTAAAGGCTTAGTATATTTCAAACACTTTATAGGTGGTATGTTTTTCACCGTTTGATAAAAAAGCCGTAATCTTAAGTGTATGAGTGCCTCTTTTGATATCAGCTGGTATCCCCGATTTCCATAAATGAGTTGAAGTAGTCAGAGGCGGATTCCAACCATCGTATGTCAAGCGTTTGAAATTGTTCCTGACCATATAAGGATCCTGACCATAAAAATACTTCATGGTATCGGCAGGGTAATTATCAAACTCACACAGAACAAGGGTTTTTTCTTCACCATCAAACACATTTACAACTATTTCGGTGTTGGGTAGGCTGTCAAACGAAACCTTAACATCGGGCACACTTACTCTTAATTGAAAATCTTTCGATTTGCCTGCCGGAATGAAGCTGCGTTTGTAATCTGAATCTGAAAAATCAAGAACATAAAATCCGCTTGGGGAGCCATCGGAACAAACAGCTTCGGGAATACTGTCTGAATTGAATGGTGAGGTATACCATGAACCACTTGTAGCACCAGCAACAAGTCCTCTGAATTTGCCCGAGTAGGGCCATTGGGCTATGGCTTTTGTATATTCCCAGTTGGCACAGGTATGTAAGTGGCCATAAATTCCAAGAATATTGTTTTGGTTTTCAAGGAGATCATAGGCACTCAACAGCCTGGAGGGTTGAAAATAACCCGGAAAAAGGGGAATGTGAGCCATTATTACCACCCGGCTGTTTTTACTGACAAAAGATAAATCCTGTTTTAGCCATTTAGCCTGCGAAGTGTGTATGCCTCCTGTATAACCACCCTGGCAGTTTTCGCTGGAATTCCATCCGTCATAATCTACCGTATTTAACACAATAAAGTGTGTAGAGCCATAATTAAAGGAATAATAATCGGGTCCAAAATGCTTCCTGAAAGTTTCAACCTGGGTGAGGCTGTCAACCGAAAGGTAATTCACATCATGATTGCCGGCTACCATATATACGGGTCCTTGCAGCGTGCTTAAGGAGCTCTCAATTTCAGGATAAAGACTTAGGTCATTATCAGCTATATCGCCAAGACATGCATGAAAATCTGCATTGGTTTTTAATAAATCAGGTAAAACACCTTTTCTGAAATATTCTATATGTTTTTTTGTAGGTGTTTGAATATCACCAATTAAATTTACTATATAGTTTTTCTTTTTTGCGGTTTTATGCAACGGGAAAAACAAGGTGTCGGGAACAGCACGATTGGCATCAATGCCTTTGTATTTAAAATACTCAGGAGAACCCTTGGTATATCTCAGATAATAAAAATCGGGTACATTGTTTTCTTTTAATTCGAATTCATATTCAGCTGGTTTAATCACAGATATAATATCGTTTTCCTTTACAGGAATTGAAAACCACCCGGACAAGTTACTTTGAACAATGGTGTCGAGCGATGATACTAAAATGTTTGCAAGTCCTTTTTCATTGTTATCAAGGCGGCTATTTCTGTTTATATCTTCAAAAACAATTCCGTTTTGAATTGTATTCTGAGAAAAGGAGGTATGGCAGATCAGTAGGAATAGGAAAGATCCAGCTAAAAAAAATGATGTAAAAGTATGGGCAGGTTTAGTTATCATGGCATTAATCTTTATAAAATACTCGTTTAACTCTTGACGAAACATTAGTAAGAATTTCATAGGGTATGGTGTTAATTTTTTCAGCAAGCTTTGTTATTGGGTTTTCTTCTCCGAATAGTATTACTTCATCACCTTCAGAACAAACTATATCGGTTATATTAATCATACTCATATCCATACAAATATCTCCAATAAAAGGAGCAGTTTGGCCTGCTATAATAACTTCTCCGTTGCCGTTGCCAAATTTCCTGTCGAGGCCATCGGCATAGCCTACGGGAATAATAGCTATTTTAATATCCTGGTTTGCCAGCCCTCTTCTGTTGTAACCTACGGTTTCTCCCGAATCTATTTGTTTGATTTGCGATATGTGCGTTTTTAAGGTGCTGACAGGTTTAACATCAGCGTTAAGGGCAGAAATCCCATGCAGTCCGATTCCCAAACGAACCATCTCAAAATGAGCTTCGGGGTATCGTTCAATTCCGGCAGAATTTAAAATGTGCCTTATGGGGTTATAACCCAGTGCTGAGCTGATTTGTTTATACGCCAGGTTGAATGTTTTTATTTGGTGTTTTGTAAATTCATCGTGTTTGGCAGCATCGCTGGCAGCGAGATGAGAAAAAACAGCTTGTAGTTTTATTGTTCCAGAAGATTTTACAAGGTCAATAACCGTTGGTATTTCCCTGGGTAGAAATCCTAAACGATGCATACCTGTATCAATTTTTAGGTGAATAGGATATTCACTCACCTGTAATCTTTTGGCAGTTTCAATAAAGTTTTTTAAAATATTAAAACTATAAATCTCCGGTTCAAGATCATTGTCGATTATACGCTCAAAATCTTCTTTTCCGGGCGACATTACCATAATCGGAATGTTAATGCCTTCTTGTCGTAGTTGCACACCTTCGTCGGTGAAGGCAACACCCATGTAGTCAACCTTTTCGTGTTGCAGGAGTGTGGCTATTTCGTTGCCTCCACTACCATATGCCAGTGCTTTAACCATAACCATTATGCGGGTTGGACTCTTTAACAAAGAACGAAAATAGTTCAGGTTATGAAGCAGGTTATTCAGGTTAATTTCAAGAACTGTGGTGTGGTTTTTTTCAGCGAGATGGTGAACAATGTTCTCAAAACGGAAACTTCTGGCGCCTTTAATCAGTATGTTTTCATTCTTTAGTGTACCTAACATTCCCGATTCGATAAGTGCCGCACCCGACAAATAAAAAGCTGAATTAAGAAAACCGAAATTCTCTTTCTGACTCATTAATCCGGGGCCAATTCCTATGAATTTTTTTATCCCGGCACGCTGAACAGAAAGTGCAATTTGTTCATATAGTTCCGTAGAGCTTTTACCACTTTGTTCGATATCAGAAAGTATAATTGTTCCCGGTCTGCCTTTTTGCTGGTTCATATAATCGAGCGCAATTTGCAACGAATTTATATCGGAGTTGTAAGAATCATTAATTAATATGCAATTGTTTATGCCGCTCAACTGTTCAAGACGCATTGCAACAGGATGTATGTTGCTTATCACCTGTTTAAGATCAGACTCAGAATAGCCCTGGTAAATTAAGAAATTAAAAGTCTGAATCGCATTTTCAATACCAGCCTTATCTGTAAACGGAACTTTAAGTTTTATGCTGCCATATTTTGATTTAAGTTCAACTTCAGTTGATTTGTCAATAGTTTTAAGGCTTATTATATGCAAAGAAGCATCTATTGAACTGGTTGACCAACTTACTAATTGCTCCGCATTAAATTGTTTGACCAGTTCTTCATGAATAAGGGTATGGTCTGAGCAATAAAATATTTTTTTACAGCCTTTAAAGAGTTTTATTTTTTCCAGCAGTTTTTCATTGTGCGAACTAAAATTTTCCTGGTGGGCTTCTCCAATGTTTGTTATTATTCCATAATCGGGACGAATAAGCTCGTTTAATGCTTCCATTTCGCCCGGTTTTGAAATACCAGCTTCAAAAACTCCAAATTCACTTTCGTTGTCTAACAGCCAAAGTGACAAAGGAACACCTACTTGTGAATTATAGCTTTTAGGACTGCGCGTAACTTTGTGTTTGATGCCCAAACCGGCAGAAATCCATTCTTTAACTATCGTTTTGCCGTTGCTTCCGGTAATGGCCAAAACAGGCAGCGTAAAACTGTTTCTATGAAATCTGGCAAGCTCATGAAAAGCTCGTGTAGTGCTTTTTACCACAACGAATCCACATTCTTTGGCAGATTCAGGAATTGCAGTTTTATCTGAAATAAGAAAACAACGAATTCCTTTTTCAACCATTTCGTTGATGTACAAATGTCCGTCGTGTCGTTCACCCTTAATTGCGATGAAAAGAGTAGACAGCGAAGTGTTTATTTTCCTGCTGTCAATCGATAAAGAACTGAAAGTTAAAAATTCCTCACCTGATAATTCACCTTTTGTTATTTCAGCTAATTGTTTAAGACTGTACTCTGTCATTTTATATTTGATTGGGATTCGATGTAACATTTGCGGCATAATGGCTCATATATATCTTTCTCGCCAAGCAAAACACGTTTTTCCTCTGTAGTTTTTCGATGTGTATATTGGGCAAGATTTCCACATTTCATGCATATTGCATGAACTTTGGTAATGTATTCTGCAACAGCCAGCAATTCAGGCATGGGGCCAAAAGGTTTTCCCAGGTAATCCATATCAAGTCCGGCAACGATTACCCGTACCCCTTGTTTTGCCAGTTTATTACAAACATCAGGCAGTCCTTTATCGAAAAATTGGGCTTCATCAATTCCAATAACATCAACATTGCTAGTTAGCATAAGAATATTTACCGAAGTATCAACCGGTGTAGAATGTATCGAGTTTTCATCGTGCGAAACAACTTCCTCCTGGCTATAACGGGTGTCAACCTTAGGCTTAAATATTTCAACCTTAAGGTTGGCTAATTTTGCTCTTTTCAGTCTCCTGATCAACTCCTCGGTTTTACCGGAAAACATAGAGCCTGCTATAACTTCAATATGTCCTGTGCGATTTTCAGGGTTTATAATATCTTCAGTAAACATATATGCAAGATAATAAGCTTTGTTACGTTATACTTATTAATTAATTACAACAGCGGTTTATCATTGTTAATGATTTGTCCCGGCTTGTAAAAATAAATTACGACTTTTGTACAAGTTGTATTATACACAAAAATAAAAAACTATTGCTGAATACTGAATTTAATAATTATTAGCTCATGCAATATAAAAACACGGTCGAAGCTATATATATTTCTCTTGAAGAGATTCAGAACCTGGTTTCGGAATTTGGCGCTGAAGAAGAAATTCACAGGATTGATATTGACCTGGCCACTGAAAAAGTAAGGCGTGTTTACGATTTGCTTTTAAGTTTAAGAAATGAAGTCGGAGATTTACCCCTTGAGACCAAAATGCATGTTGAGAAAGCATTTGAAAAGCACGATGGTTCTAATGTGGAATTTGAGTTTAATACTGTGGATGAGAGCTCAGATATTCATAATGAAACAGAAGGCTCAACTATTCAAACAGATTCTGTAAAAGAAATTAAGGAAGAACCGGAAAAACTTTCAGAACCGGCTCCGAAAAGTGTTCAGCCTGATTTAAAAGTAAGTTTGCCTGAAGAAAAAAAGTTTCTCGGAGAGAGTCTGGGTAGTAAGAAACCTACATTAAACGAGGAATTATCGGGCAAATCAAAAGATTCTCAAATAACAGAGAAGCTTAAAACAAAACCAATATCTAGTATTAGCGGTTCGATTGGTCTGAATGAGAAATTCGAATTCATTAACAATCTTTTTAGAGGAGACAAGGCAAGATACGAGCATGCAATGGAGGTTTTAAATTCGGCCACAAACTTTAATGATGCTTACGACTACCTTGCTAACTCATTAAACTGGGATATGGATAGTGTGTATGCCCAACGAATTCTTGATTTGATTCGAAGAAAGTTAATTGTGCGCAAAAATGAGCAGTAAACTGTATCTTATTCCTACACCAATAGGAAATCTTGAAGATATTACGCTTCGGGCAATTCGTATTTTGAAAGAAGTCGATTTAATTCTTGCTGAAGATACCCGAACTTCCTCAAAACTGCTTAAACATTACGAAATTTCAACAAGAACTGAGTCTTTTCATATGCACAATGAGCATAAAAAGGTAGAACATTATGTTGATTTGATTGAACACGGACAAACTCTTGCACTTATAACAGATGCCGGTACTCCTGCAATTTCTGATCCGGGATTTCTGTTGGTAAGAGCATGTTTGAAAAACGAAATTGAGGTGGAATGTCTGCCAGGAGCTACTGCATTTGTACCGGCTTTGGTGAATTCAGGTTTGCCATCGGAACGCTTTATTTTTGAGGGATTTCTGCCTCAGAAAAAAGGAAGAAACAAGCGTCTTGAACAATTAAAGGACGAAGAAAGAACAATTATATTTTATGAATCTCCTTACAGACTGGTAAAAACATTAGAACAACTTGCCGAACATTTTTCAATCCAACATATAGGCTCAGTGTCAAGAGAACTGACAAAAATTTATGAAGAAACACGAACAGGTTCTCTGGAAGAGTTAATTCGGCATTACTCTGAAAACCCACCCAAAGGCGAAATAGTTATAGTTTTTAGTCCGAAAATTTAGTTGCTTAAATACTTCCTGGTTTCCAATTGATCACTCATACAAGTAAAAGGGTATCTCAAACAAGCTATTTGATATTTTCAGATTAAGCTGCCATGCCTGAAAACGGATAAAAAATTCGCTGGCTTCATTTTTTGATATTAAATTGTGCATTTTCGTACAGAAAAATTCTAAATCCGTTCGGATCTAAACAATATAACACATACTTATTATTCATATAACTCTAATAATCAGTGATTAAAATTTATTTGGCATGGCTTATGATTGTTCTTTACCAAACTATTTAACCATGATTACTCAAATTAATACCAAACGAATTAAACTGTTTTGCGGCTTATTTTTTGTATTTGGCTTACTCGCTGTGTCATATGCTCAAACAGTTGTAAATATCTACGACGAGAATGATGATAAGCTGATTATTGAGCTTAAATCTTTATCTACTGATGCTAAATCAGTAGCGAATATTGTTTTAGTTTACGACTCCAATCAGTTCAGCATTGAAACAGAAAGTATGTTATCAAACACTGATAATGTAAATATTACTTTTTCTGCAACTGACAGGTATCTTACAAAATCAGAACTTTCGTCGTTGCTTGCTGTTGAAATGGAGGAAGATATTCAAATGGAAGACTGGATGATGAAGCCTTTTGAATGTGCAAAGCTCCAGGATTGTCTTAAACCACAAAAGGATGAAGAAATGCAGATTGAACCCTGGATGACTGATTTGAGCTATTGGAATATTGGTGCAAAAAATAATTAATAGAAATATTCAAAATCGGCTTAGCGTCCATATTTTTTGCAAAAGAATCAATCCTGGTTTTCAAATTCAATAGCCCTGTCAACAAGATTCTGTGGTATTTGTTTCTTTGCTTTTATTCCTAAGTCTTTCAGTTTTTCAACCCGGCTAACCAGGTTACCTTTGCCTTCAGTTATCTTCTTCATCGTATCTTTGTACAAGTCCGATGTCTCTTCTATTTTTTTACCCAGTTTTATTAAGCGTTCGCTTAGGAGAACAAAATCATCGTACAAAGCTCCGCCCTGCCTTGCTATTTCAAGCACATTCCGGCTTTGATATTCTTGTTTCCAAAGGCTTTCGATCATTTTTAATACAGCAACAAGATTTGTAGGGCTAATAAGCAGAATGCGCCTTTCGTAAGCATAAGACCATAGTTGGGAATCGTTTTGTATGGCAAGCAGGTAGGCTGGTTCGACTGGCAGGAACATCATCACAAAGTCCAGGGTTTTTATCCCATTCAGGTCTTCATAATTTTTACCTGAAAGTCCGTTAATATGATTGCGAACAGAGTTTATGTGTTCTTTTAGTTCCGAAGCCCTGGAAACTTCATTATCAGCAGAGATATATCTTTCATATGCTGTTAAAGACACTTTGGAGTCGATAACAATACTTCTGTCGCCCGGATAATGAACAATAACATCGGGTTGGAATCTCTTTCCATCATCCATGGTGAGCGATTCCTGTACTGTGTATTCTTCTCCTTTTCTCAGGCCTGTTCGTTCCAGAATGCTTTCCAGAATCATTTCGCCCCAGTTTCCCTGAGTTTTCGATTCACCCTTTAGTGCTTTTGTAAGAGAGTTTGCTTCTTTACTTATTTGCTGATTTAGCTCGGCAAGGCGCTTTACTTCTTCCTGCAGTGAGAATCTTTGTTTGGTTTCGTTTACATAAGCATCTTCAACTTTTTTCTCAAAGTCTTTGATTTTATCGTTGAGGGGTTTTAATATTTCGTCAAGGTTTGTTTTATTCTGCTCGGTAAATTTTTTGGTTTTTTCTTCAAGAATTTCATTTGCCAGGTTTTTAAACTCAAGGTTTAATTTCTCCTGTATTTTCAGCAATTCTTCTTTTTGTTCTTCCAGTCTTTTTTTTAGAATCAGTAGTTCGGTGTCACGCGACGAAAGGTTGTTGCTGGTATTTAGCAACTCTTTTGATTTTGTTTCAAGTTCATTTTTTAGCTCCTGATTTGATTCTTCGAGCATTTTTATTTTCTGTTCACTAACACTTATCTCTGATTTGTTAGCGTTTCTGAATAACAACCATCCGATAAGTATACCAAGTATAAGGCCCGCGACAAGTAAGATAATTTCCATCTTTCTGAAATTTGCTTTAATACAAAGAAAAAAAAAGTCCGCTAATTTAAGCGGACTTTTAATTTTTTTAATGCGGTTTTTATTCTGGGCTAATTGCTTCTACAGGACAAACATCAGCACAAGCACCACAATCGATGCATGCATCAGGATCAATTGTATAGATATCACCTTCTTTTATTGCTTCTGATGGACACTCGCCTATGCATGTACCGCACGCTGTACAATCATCACTAATTACGTAAGCCATAATACTTTAAAATTTATTGTGTTACTAAATATCAGGCAAATTTAAAATTTTAAAAAAAATATTCATCAGAAAACAGATAAAATTTAAAATTTCTTCTGTTTTAGTAAGCCTGCTGCAATATAGGACAAGGCTGTTATACCCGTTTTCAGTGCTCTTTCATCAATATTAAATTTTGATGAATGCAAGGGGTAATATTCTTCAGAGTCTTTTGGTTTAACGCCCAAATAATAAAAACACGACGGAGCAAATTGTGCATAATATGCAAAATCCTCCGATATCATTCTAAGGTTAATGTCTTCTACCGAAGATTCTCCAATGGCTTCTTTTGCCAGATGCTTAACCTTCTCAGTTACATTATTGTCATTAATTAAAGCCGGGTAGCCTATAGTTATTTCAACTTCACATCTGGCTCCCATACCTTCGGCAACAGATTCTGATATTTTCTTAATAAGTTTGTGCGCTTCGTATCTCCAGGTTTCATCCATAGTTCTCAAAGTGCCATAAACAGTAACTACCGATGGTATTATGTTATCTCTGCCCGGAGCATCAATCTTTCCAAAAGATAATACCGTTGGCGTTGCTGCATAAGCCTTACGGCTTACTATCTGCTGTAATGCTACAATAATGTGAGAGGTAATCAGAATAGTATCGGTTATTTGATGAGGCATAGCCGCATGGCCACCTTTTCCTTTTATACTTAATGTAACTTCGTCTGTTGAGGCCATAAATTCACCAGCTTTGAAGCCTAGAACTCCTGATGTCATGTCGGGTATTACATGTTGGCCAATAATTATTTCAGGTTTCGGATTGCTTATGGCTCCCGATTCAATTATTTGTTTTGCACCTCCGGGCAGGGTTTCTTCGGCAGGTTGAAAAATAAACAGGATGGTACCCTCAATATCATTTTTTAAGCCACTAAGAATCCTGGCTGCACCCAAAAGTATAGCCATATGTGCATCATGACCACAGGCATGCATAACACCATCAGCTTTCGAAGCGTATTCAAGTTGATTGTCTTCCTGTATGGGCAGGGCATCAATATCAGAACGCAAGGCTATAACTTTTTTATCAGGATTCTTACACTTGAGAATGCCCACTGTACCAGTTTCGAGCTTTATATCAATAAGAGGAATGCCATACTCTGCCAATTGTTCTTTTATGAATTTTGTGGTTTGATATTCCTGAAATGATAATTCAGGATTCCCATGTAAATATCTTCTGATTCTCACGGAATCTTCGAAAAACCGGCTAGCCAGTTCTGCTATTTCTTTTATCACAGTGTATTATTTTCCAAGAATTATTTTGAGTCCGGCAACAAGCATAAGTACTCCAAAAGCCTTTTTTAATGTTTTTGCCGGCAGGTTAACCGCCAGTTTCGATCCAACATAGCTTCCTATTAAGAAGGTAACTATAAGAATGAGTGCAAATTTATAGTTTATCAAACCTTTTTTGTGGTAGTTTGCTGCTGCTAATACAAAACCTATTGGAACAGCAAGAACGGCCAGGCTGGTACCCTGTGCTTCGTGCTGTGTCATACCGAAGATAAAAACCAGTGCCGGTACAATTATGATTCCACCGCCTACACCAAAACCTCCGGCAATAAATCCTGCCAGTAAACCTGCAATGATGAGTAATGCAATTTGATTAAAATCCATAATTAAAAATCTAATGACAATGAAAAATAAAATACCCTGTCTAACAATTGTTGGTTCTCAATTCCCCGTGCCCAGTCTAATCGGATAAAATAACCCAATAACTGAGATCTTACGCCAAAACCATAACCGGCCACTACAGGATCACGCTGTGCATCAATCTCAATTTCAACCTGCCCCCTGTAAACATAGTCTCTGTCGTAACCATTTTCTTTACCCCATGGTGAAATGCCCGACCAGGCAGTACCAACATCAAAAAAGCCAACCACCTGGAAGTTTTCAAAGAAAGCATTGCTTAAAGGATAATTTGCAAGATACCGGATAATTGGCCATCTGATTTCGGAATTAATTAAGGCAAAATTACTCCCGTTTCTTATGTTTTGAGAAAAGCCGCGCATATTTGTAGCCACTGTCTGAAAAGCATAATTAACATCGGGTGTTAACCTTATTTCACTTAAAGGAATAAAAGTCGGGGTTTTGGTTGAAAAATTAACCCAGTTGTCAACACCACCGAGGTAATACACCAGCTTTGTACTACCAAACGAAGTGCTGGTGGCGAACCTGTTTGCCCAAATCAGGTTACGATGAATTCTGATATAGTGTCTGAAATCACCACCCAGCACGTATAAATTATCGTAATTACTGTTAACCTGCTGGTATGCTTCAGCAAATACTTTAAACCGGGTACCTTCTGTGAGGTTTAATCCCAGGGAACGGGTATTATCAAAGATATATTCTCCTTTAATCTCAGTCCAGAGTTTCTCCTGGTTAGCTTTATCTATTGCACTTATTATTGACCCTGAATTGTTAACAGATAATGGGTAAAAAACAGTTTTATCACTTCTGGCTCCAATGGTTCCCGAAACTGCTGCTACCTGGCTGAACGGGTATCTCAGAACTCCTGTAATTTCATGTGTGATGTTTTTTACATCGTAGGTTACATCGTCTTCCAGGGCTTCGTTGTTTAAAGTCTGCCTGTAAAAGAAAAACTGCTTGTTTAAGCGTTTCTTTAAGTTCTCAAAACTTATAAGATATTCACTGCTCTGGAAGTCGATGGGAAGTCGCCACCCGGCTGTGATTTTGTAGTCTTCGAACAAATCTTGTGTGCCCAGCTTGAATAATAAATTAGTTTTGGGATTAAAATAAACTGCACCACCTGTGAACGGTTGGTATGATTCATGCAGAAAGCTGAAATCAAGCTGAGAAACTACATAGTTCTGATAGAAGGCTTTCTGGTATATTCTTGGTCTTTGTTCTTCAGGATTTTCTTCTTCAACTACGGTAATATTTAGGTTCTTGTCTTTAAATTTTTCGTTTAAAAGCTTTATTCTTTCAACTTCAAAAATGTAATTATTTATATCAATTGCCGGGATCTCAACTTCAACTGTATCTTGGTCTGCTATAACACCGTTTTTTAGAAGAGAATCAAGTGTAATTGTTATGTATTCAATTTTATTCAGACTGTCTTTTTCAGTGAGGTTTTGAGTTAATTGCCTGCGAAAATCAGTAATTGCCGGTTCAGTTTCGGAAATATCATTTAAATTGAAATCATCATAAAACATATGATATCTTCCTTTGTTAAACACAATTTCACCCAGCTTACCAAGTTTCTTGTTGTAGTCCTGTTCAAGAATATTTCTGTAATAGTCGGTGATTGGAACGGTAGAAGCATAATACCTGTAATGAATTGCTGTATCAACGGAGCTTATGGTGCTGTCAAATTTTGAAAGATACCTGTTAACTATACCACTTTTATCACTTAAACTGATGTATTGATTATTGGCTATTTCAAAAGGTTTATCTTTTTGAATAAAATTCGCATCCGACAACCTTTTTAATTTGTTGTTTTTAGCTGAATAATTGTAAATAAAAAGATCCTGGGTAAATCCTGCATTACTCTTGCTGGAATGTGTAATTAGCGAATCTATTTGGCGGTTCGAAGCAAAAATTATATCGTTACCACCATTAATAAATCGTGGCGAAAAATCATCTGAAATATCGTTTGTAACCTGGAAGTTTGAACCTGCAGCGATGTTCTGCACAAAAATATCGCTTTGTCCGTTTTTCATGGCAGCAGCAACTAGTAATGAACCGTCCGGCGAAAATGAGTAGTTTAATACCTTCTCAAAATAGAGTACGTTTCTTGAAGTGAGTTCTTTATCAACAAGGTTGTAGTAATACATTTTCAAACCACCTTTTTCTTCAGTAATAAAAGTCAGGTATTGTCCCGAAGGATGCCAGGCAAGCACCGGGTATGAATAATCGGTTATCTGTTCCAGCTTATGTTCTTTTCTGATAATTTTTTTCTTTTTTCCTGTTGAAGTATTGTACAGATAGATCTTGTATTTTCCCATTTGGTTAGTTACATAGGTAATGTAATTACCATTCGGACTAATTTTAATTTGTTGGTAAACAGTTTTCTTTTTAGGTTTTTTTAAAAGAGGTTCTTCAGTAATCGGATCTGTTTTTGAATCCTGCAAGGTGTATTGGGTATAATAATAATCGTACCAGTCTCTTGAGAGTTGTTTTAATTGTGAGCCAAGTACATAATAAAACCCCGAATTCGCATTTTTATTAATTTTTGTCAGATTTAAAATGCTGGGAACTACTGTATTGCCGTATGTTTCAGTGATGTATCGCCAAAAAGACAGACCGGCAAATTTAGCGTCTTCACCTTCGAGACGGTTAAAGCGCTTATACTTTTTGGTAATAATACCGTCTTTAATTCTGTTTTCTGATTCAAAATCCCAACCTATTGAAACATACGATATCAACCCTTCAAGGTACCATTCCGGGAGGTTTATAAGTGTTGTGTTTGTTGCATTATCTTTAAAATCTCCTCCATAAATCATTTCATTAATAAGAACTCTGCAAATTGCAGCCGTAATTTGTTTTTCAAATTCCGAATAATCTCCTTCAAAAAACAGGAATACTTTATTCTTATCAATTTGAATTGTGCCACCGATGTTTGACTCCGTTTTTCCGGTAACCAGTCCTATATTACTCTGCCGGAAGTCAGAAAGCTTGTTGTAAACAATAAAAATAATCCTGCTATCGATGTTGTAATCGAAATAGCTTTCGAGACGCGAAATTTCTTTATTTGCATATTCAGCTGTATATTCGGCAAGCTGTTTGCCGTATTCGTTAAAATAGGTATCGAAGCGGTCAAACCTCAGGTATGTCCAGTAAAACTCATTAAACTGAACCCTGTTTTTCCCAAATTGCATCTGGTGGCCATTATAGAACTGGCCCATTAGGGAAAGAGGGAGGAAGAAAAAAAACAGAATTATGAAATATTTTGGTCTCATTAAACAAACATGCATTTAAGCATGTTAAAATTAGATGAATTAAGACAAATTAAAAAGCTTGCAATCGAAACTTTTTATTTAGTAACTTAGTATTAGAGATAAGTAATTCTGAAGAGAGATTAGTGATGAAGTTTTCATTGATAGTTTGCTTTGTATTAAATGTTGCTTTTAGTTACAGTAAAATTAAGGCTCAATCGGACAGTGCAGTTATATTTTTTTCAAAAGATATAATTGATTTTGGCGTGGTCTATGAAGCCGATGGAGAATTTAGCCTCACTATTGATTATGCTAATGCAGGAATAGAAGATCTGGTAATAAACCGCATTATTGCTCCCGGTCTCAAAGTGAAAGAATCCGGAAAAAAATTACTGAAGAATAATGAATCAGGCAAAATTGAGATTTCTGTAAATCCCTATTCTAAAGTTGGAAATTATAACAAAAGCATTATAATTTTCAGTAATGCTGCAAATTCTCCATACTCTATAGTGGTTACAGGTAAAATACTACCTGGTTCTATTGTAGCTGATTATAAATATTCTATTGGAAATTTAGGTTTTCAACAATCTCAAATGAATTTTGGGTATGTATTTAAGGGACAGGTAGTAACAAGATTAATACCTGTTTTGAATAAATCCTCAGAACCCCTGCAAATTCGGTTTCATGATTTGCCCGATTACTTGAGTGTTAATACATTATTTGATTCAATTATGCCTGGTGAAAGAGAAGTAGTTGAGCTTGCCTATAACAGTTTGGAGTGTAATGATTGGGATTTTATCTTTGATAAAGTGATGGTCGATGTTATATCAACGGATACAGTAAGTGGGTTAATAACATTTACCGCCAATATTCGCGAAGATTTCAGACAACTTACCGAAGAAGAATTGCATCAAAAACCACTTGCTTCCATACCTGTTAAAGTATACAACTTCGATACAATTTCGGCCCGGGATAAAGTGAAATACGATTTTAAAATTAAAAATGAAGGCATAGAGGACTTGGTTATTCGTGCAGTTAAACCTACATGCGGCTGTACAGCTGCTTTGCCCGAACAGACTGTGATTGAACCCGGAGAATCGACCAGCATTAGTGTATATTTCGATGCTAAGGGTTATTCGGGTTTTACAAAAAAAGGTGTGACTGTAATAACAAATGATCCAATAAATTACAAACAGTTCCTCTGGGTTTCAGGCTTCATTCAATAATTATTTATTCTGCAAAATTATCGTTCAATTGGCTTTGGATGCCTATATTTGCGCATTATTATGAGCCAGCACAAACAATATAAATCTGCATTATCCGTATCCGATGGAGTAGAACAACCTTCGGTTATTAATGAAAATGCTGTTAACAATTTTAAAAAAGTACGACGGAGAAATTACTCTGCCGAAGAACTTACCAAAGGTATTCTGGAAGGAGACAGAATGTTGCTCAGTAAAGCTATAACCCTTATAGAGAGTAATCTACCTTCACATATTGATTTGGCTCACCAGGTAATAAACAACTGTTTGCCCCATTCCGGGAAATCAATCAGAATTGGAATTACCGGGGTTCCGGGGGTTGGTAAAAGTACTTTTATTGAGTCTGTAGGAAAACACCTCACCAATAATGGTCATCAAATAGCAGTGCTTGCCATCGATCCCAGTAGTGAACGTTCAAAAGGCAGTATACTTGGCGATAAAACCAGGATGGAGTTATTGTCTTCCGATAAAAACGCATTTATCAGGCCTTCGCCCTCGGCAGGAACACTGGGTGGTGTTGCCCGAAAAACCAGAGAAACAATTTTTTTATGTGAAGCTGCAGGTTTTGATGTTATAATAATCGAAACAGTTGGCGTTGGTCAGTCAGAAATTGCTGTGCACTCTATGGTAGATTTCTTTTTACTGTTAATGCTTTCGGGTGCAGGCGACGAGTTGCAGGGAATAAAACGAGGAATAATGGAAATGGCAGATCTGATTGCCATAACCAAATGCGACGGGAGCAATATTAAAAAGGCGCAGCAGGCAAAAGCTGAGTATTCAGGAGCTTTACATTTGTTTCCACCGACTGAATCGGGCTGGATTCCGGATGTTGTAACCTGCTCATCTCTCGATAATACCGGTATTCCTTCTATTTGGAATAAAATTGAAGAATACAGAATATTTACTAAAGCAAATAGTTATTTTGAGAAACGAAGAATGTCGCAAACGCAATACTGGATGTTTGAGACTATTGAAGAACAGCTGAAGCAAAACTTTTATACCAACCGCATAATAGATGCTAATCTGGAGAAAGTCAGACAAAGTGTATTAAGCAAAGAATTGAGTTCCTATTCTGCAGCAAAAATTCTTCTGGATAAATATTATAACGATCTGCGTAAATAACTTTCAAAAACAAATTTCTGAAATATTACTGACACGCTAATGAATAGAGAATCAGATTACTACTATTGTTGATTTTACTTTATTTTGCTTGGCTACCAACTATTTTTTGTTTATTTTGTTAGATATATTCGAAACAGTAAATTAGAAACAAAAAAATAAATACAATATGGAATTTGATATACTGGTTATTGGCAGTGGCCCTGGAGGTTATGTTGCAGCTATCAGAGCCTCGCAATTAGGGTTTAAAACAGCGGTTGTAGAAAAAGCCGAATTAGGCGGAATATGTTTAAACTGGGGATGCATTCCTACAAAATCGCTATTAAAAAGTGCCCAGGTATATGATTACCTTCAACATGCCGAAGATTACGGTGTAACTCTCGAAGGAAAAGCCATAGCAGATTTTCCAAAAATGGTAACCCGCAGCCGTGAGGTGGCAGGTAATATGAGTAAAGGAATTCAGTTTTTATTTAAGAAAAACAAAGTTGAACATATTCAGGGCTATGGAAAATTAAAAGCCAAAGGTTTAGTTGAAGTTGAAGATGAGAAAGGCAATAAAACTGAAGTAAAAGCTAAACACATTATACTGGCTACCGGAGCCAGATCAAGAGAATTACCCAATTTGCCCATCGATGGAAAAAAAGTTATAGGCTATCGTCAGGCTTTAAGCCTTGAGAAACAACCTGAATCAATGGTTGTTGTGGGTTCAGGCGCAATCGGTAGCGAGTTTGCCTATTTTTATAATACCATCGGAACCAAAGTAACATTAGTCGAATTCATGCCAAACATCCTTCCGCTTGAAGATGAGGAAGTGTCAAAAACCATGGAACGCGCCTTTAAAAAGAATAAAATGAAGGTGTTGACAAATTCAACTGTTGAGTCGGTAGATACTTCTGGTAAAATATGCAAAGTCAGCATCAAAACAAAAAAAGGTGTAGAAATTGAGGAGGCTGATATAGTACTTTCAGCTGTGGGTATTACACCCAATACTGAAAATATTGGACTTGAAGCATTAGGCATTGAAACTGAAAACGGACGTGTGAAGGTTGATGAAAAATATAAAACTAATGTAGAAGGTATTTATGCTATTGGCGATATAGTAGCCGGACCAGCACTTGCTCACGTAGCATCAGCAGAAGGTATTAGCTGCGTTGAAAGCATTGCCGGTTTAAATACTGAAAAGGTCGATTATAAAAATATTCCTGGTTGTACCTATACATTACCGGAAGTATCTTCTGTTGGGCTGACCGAAAAACAGGCTAAAGATGCTGGTTATAGCATTAAAGTTGGCAAGTTTCCATATACTGCCTCGGGAAAAGCTACGGCAGCAGGGAATAAGGATGGGTTTATCAAGCTCATTTTTGATGAAAAATATGGAGAACTTCTCGGGGCACACATGGTTGGTTTAAATGTTACCGAGATGATAGCAGAAATGGTCGTGGCGCGTAAGCTTGAGACCACTGGTCATGAACTAATTAAAGCCATACATCCACATCCAACAATGTCTGAAGCAATTATGGAGGCAGCAGCTGCTGCTTACGGAGAAGTAATTCATATCTAGAAAATAAAAAAGCTGGTGTTCATAAAACATCAGCTTTTATATTCTTAAGAAATATAACCCGGTTAATACGAGAACTGGTATTTCTTTTTCAGTTCTTTCTGAAGCTCAGAAATTCTGCCTTCAAGCTTTTCATTTTCCAGGTTCAGTTTTGTTGCATCCTTACCCTCAGATTCAATTTCACGAATGAAACGTCTGTTGAGGATTATTTTCTTCTGGCATTCGTAAATGCTTGATACAATGCCTTTAATGTTGTATTTTACGTCGAGCATATAGTTTGTGTTAGATGGTTGCAGCTTCAATACAAATGTACCAAATTTGTATTCCAAACAGTAAAGAACATTAGTGATCTTAGTTACTGTGATCGGGTGATTTAAATCAGCACATTTTTGTTATTATTAATAGTATAACGCTCTGCTATATAAATTGTTTTTAATGAATTGTTAAAATTTGTAAAATGTGATTTGTCTTGGAAAACTGTGTAACTTTATTCAACATTACTACGTCCCATTCATAAAGACTTATTAATTATTCAAAAATTCAACACATGAAAAAGCTTTACATATTTTTCTTTTCTGCCTTTTTTTTTTCAATAAACATTTGTGCCTATTCTCAAGGTAAAATATACTTAACATCGGGTGCCGAGACTATTTTTTCAGTTGGTCAACTGGACTATACTCAAGCCTTTATAAATGAAAATCCCGGAGTTGATATAGTTAAGCAACCTCTTCGTTTTACAAGTTTTTTCCATATCGGAGAATTTGTTCATTTAAACCTGACTAATAATATTGGTTTATTTTCCGGCTTTGGATTGCGCAATATTGGTATGATATCGGACGAAGTATTGCCCGACGAAGTTGGCTCAGACAATTATGTAAATACCAAGATTATCCGCAGAGCTTATACTGCAGGTATTCCTCTGGCAGTTAAGTTGGGTTCTTTTAAAGATCACTTCTTTGTTTATGCCGGAGGTGAGTATGAATACGCTTTCCACATGAAAGAAAAATATTGGGACGACCATAATCGAAAGGGAGACAAAATTAAAAATACCATCTGGATGCCTGAACAGATAACAACTGTTTTACCCTCGGCATTTATAGGTGTGCAATTACCAAAAGGTCTGAATGTTAAACTGAAATATTATTTTGAAGATTTTTTGAATCATGAATATATTACTAATAAAACAGGTCTTACCGGTGTGGTTTCTGATTTAACAAAGTATCGTTCAAGTAAGGTAGTTTACATTGCGATATCCTGGCAAATAAAAAATGCTTATAAGAACAAATTTAAACCCGGGGGCGAAGTAGCAACACTTTTGTAAGAAACAATAAACCTAATGAGACAAGCCTGATGAATAATCCTTCATCGGGCTTTTTTATTTATTTAAAAAAGCCTAATTTGCTTCAATGATAAAACTGAAGATTGTTTTTTTTGGATTGGCACAACTTATATTTTGTACTATAAGTTTTGGACAGAATCTGGCAGCATACACAGATTACATGGGCCGTTTTTATGTTTTTGATAGTGGAGAAAGCATTAAAGTTGACGATTTACCTCCACTGTCGTTAAAGGTAGGTGGTACCTGTGTGCTCTTTGCCAGTAGTGCCGGACATCTGGTAATGTATTCAAAAGGTAAAGTTACAGAACTGGAAAGAAGCGGCGTTACTGAATATTTTGCCACAGATCATCTGGCTGCTTACAATATTTATGAAAAACTTAAGGTGGTATATAATGGTGAAGTAATTACTCTAAGCAGCAGGTGTTCGAGCTACAATGTTTCCGATAGCCTGATTTGTTTTTATGACGAAAACTCCGAATCCTTTAATGTGTTTTATCGGGGTGAAATATTTGAAATAGAATCGGGATTAATAGGAAGACCCATTAGTTTCTGGGCAGCAGGCGATAATATTGTAGCCTATATATCAAGCCGCAATAACGACTTTAAAATCTGGTATCAAGGGATTACTGAAACCATAAACCGTAATGTTTCAAATACCAGCTTTAAAGCCGGAAGAAATATTGTGGCATATACAGATGAAGTAGAACAGAACTTTAAAGCTTATTATAAAGGTAAAGTCTTTTTACTTGATGATTTTTTACCTCAATCTTTTAAAGTTGCCGATGATATGGTCGCATTTGTAAGTCAAACGGGCGATTTTAAAGTGTTTTCTGATGGAGAAATTCAACTGATTAATTCATTTGAGCCTCAATCGTATATTGCCAAGGATAATTTGCTGGCCTTTAACGAGGATGGGTATTTTAAAATCTGGTACAAAGGTGAGGTTTATGAAATTGAAGCCTATGTTCCAGAAATATATAAATTCGATTGGAATACAGTAGCCTATTTGGATCAGAGCAACAGAATATGGCTGTTTCAGGATGGAGAAAAAAAATACCTGACTAATGAGCTGATTCATTCATTTGATTTATACCGGGGATTAATTTTGCTTCATGTTAAAGTAAACCGGAATCTTATTTATTTCAAGAATCAGTTCTATGATGGTTTATCCCAATTCAAATAGGTCTTAATATTAAATAAATGAAAAACTATACTTTAATTACCGGGGCGTCAAGTGGTATTGGTAAAGCTTTAGCCAGCGTATTTGCCTCGAAGGGGCATAAACTTATTTTGGTGGCAAGGCGTCAGCAGTTGCTTGATAGACTAGCCACTGAGTTGAATCAGGAATATAATGTTAAAGTTAGAATTGTTTGTTGCGATTTAACTTCAGAAAGAAACATCCGGGATCTTTGCAGTCTAATTCAATCAAACAGAATACATATCGATACCCTGATTAACAATGCCGGAGTTGGCGATTTTGCTCCCTTTTTAAAATCAGATCATGGTAAAATGCAGAAGATGATTTCTCTGAATATTAATGCTGTTCTTTCATTAACTCATCACATTTTACCTCTTATGGTAAAGCAGGGATATGGACAGATTCTTAATGTTGCATCCATGGCCGCTTTTTCACCGGGGCCCTATATTGCTGCCTATGCTGCATCAAAATCTTTTGTGTTGAATTTTACGCATGCTCTGGCATCAGAGGTCAAACATAAAAATATTCAGGTATCTGTTTTATGCCCCGGTGATATTAAAACTGAATTTCAGGATAACGCTGGCCTTAAGGGCTTTGATGTTCAAAGTAAAATTACAGTTGAAGAGCTTGCAGCATATACTTACAAAGAATTTGTTGAAGAAGGGAAAAGAGAAATAATACTTCCAGAAACAAAAAAAATGATTGAAATGATGAATCGTTCAGGAAATATAGAACTGATAAGCGATAATATGTATCGACTAAGGAAAAAGCTTGCTGAAAAACTCGGAAAGTTTAAATAAAAGCGAAGTTTTTTTTTGTTTGTAATCTCATTTTGTAAATTCGCCTATGCTCTATATCATTTAATAATCTATGGAAGGAAAAAGAGTCTGCCCTGAATGCGGAGATCCCATATATGGTCGTATTGATAAAAAATTTTGTTCCGATCAATGCCGAAATGTTTACAACAACAGGAACATGGGGTATTCGAACAATTACGTTCGAAAGGTAAATTTAATTCTTCGTAAAAACAGAAAAATTCTCGAAGATTTAAACCCAAACGGAAAAACAAAAGTTCATATTCATCAACTACAAAAGAAGGGGTACGATTTCAATTATTTTACCAGTCAGTATATTACCAAAACCGGTAATGTGTATCATTTCTGTTATGAGCTTGGTTATCTTAGGCTCGAAAACGATTTTTTTGCTCTTGTCAGAAGGGAAAACGAAAAGTAATAACCGGGATATTTTACAGAAAAAAGCAGCCTGAATTTATTTTGTGCATTTATTAGGTTGAGTTTATTGAATGAATAGTATTTTTGTGGTTCAATATTAAAAATATGAAACACCCGAGCAAAATTGGTGTACTTGGAGGAGGAAGCTGGGCAACTGCACTTGTGAAGCTGTTACTTAATAATTGCGACAACATTAACTGGTATATACGAAAGCCTGAAAGCATTGAAATGATTAAAAAATTCAGGCATAATCCCAGCTATTTGTCTTCTATTGAACTTGATGTTGATAAAATAAATTTTTTCAGCGATCTGCCAGAAGCAATTGTTGCATCGGATTTGTTGATTATTGCTGTTCCGGCACCTTTTATCGAAGAATTATTTAAGAAATATCATGGCGATTATACCGATAAATTAATTTTTTCGGCAGTTAAGGGTATTATTCCTCAGCATAATTTTACAGTTACAGAATTTTTCAATCGTTGTTATAACGTACCTTTTAGCAAACTGGGTATTATTTCAGGGCCATGCCATGCCGAAGAAATTGCTCTTGAAAGGTTGTCTTATCTGACAATATCATCAAAAAAAGTTGACGATGCCAAGTATGTTGCAGACAGCTTAAGTTGTCATTATGTAAACACCCAGGTTTCACACGACATTTACGGAACGGAGTATGCAGCAGTTTTAAAAAACATTATTGCAATTGCTGCCGGAATTTGCCATGGGCTGGGTTATGGCGATAACTTTCAGGCAGTTTTACTCTCAAACGCAATTCAGGAAATTAAACGCTTTTTAGATAATACCTATAAAAGTAAACGGAAAATAAATAGTTCTCCATACCTGGGCGACTTATTGGTTACATCATACTCTCAGTTTAGTCGGAATCGAACCTATGGTACCATGATTGGGAAAGGATATTCTCCGAAAACAGCTCAGCTCGAAATGAATATGGTAGCCGAGGGTATAAATGCTGTTGGATGTATTAATCAGATAAACCAGCAGTATAAGGTTAAAATGCCCATTACCGATGCTGTGTATAATATTCTGGTGAACAGGGTTTCACCTGCTTTAGAAATTAAACTATTAACAGAGAAACTTAAATAATAATAAAACAACAGATGGAATATATTAGGCTAGATGTGTCGAAGGTCTATGGATTTGTTAATAAGAATGAAATAGAATCGGCAGCAGAGAAAGTTCAAAAAGCGAATAAGGCTTTGGAGGAAAAAACCGGAAAGGGAAACGATTTTTTAGGCTGGGTTAATTTACCATCTTCGATTACCGAAGAACACTTGAAGGATATTGAAGCAACAGCTCAAAAAATAAGAAAGGAAATTGATGTTCTTGTTGTTGTCGGAATAGGTGGCTCCTATCTTGGAGCAAAAGCAGTTTCAGAAGCAATGACTGGTGCTTTTACAGCCTATGCAGGAAGCAGCGATAAGCCTGCTGTTTTATTTGCAGGTCAGAATATCGGCGAAGATTATCTTACAGAACTAATGCAGTTGCTTGACACAAAAAGATATGCAATTGTTGTTATTTCAAAGTCAGGTACTACTACCGAACCTGCAATTGCTTTCAGAATTCTTAAAAACCATCTTGAAAGTAAAGTGGGGGAGGAGAAGGCAAAAGATCTGATTGTAGCGGTAACTGATGAGAAAAAAGGGGCACTCAGAACCCTTGCAAATCAAAACGATTATAAAACTTATGTAATTCCCGATGATGTTGGAGGCCGTTATTCGGTATTAACACCTGTGGGTCTTGTTCCGCTTGCAATAGGCGGATTCGATATCAGGGCATTGGTAAATGGAGCCCGTGATATGGAAACTAAATGTAGTTCGGAGGTTTCTTTTAATGACAACCCGGCAGCTATTTATGCAGCAACCCGTATTGCATTGTACAATTCAGGCAAAAAGATTGAAATTCTTGCAAATTACGAAAACAAACTTCATTATGTTGCCGAATGGTGGAAGCAATTATTTGGCGAGAGTGATGGTAAAGATGGTCTTGGTATCTATCCAAGCAGTGTAGACCTAACAGCAGATCTTCACTCAATGGGGCAATATATACAAGAAGGTGAGAGAACTTTGATGGAAACAGTTATATCCATTGCAAAGCCTGATTATTCCTTAACTATTCCGTCGGATAAAGACAACCTTGATGGACTGAACTTCCTGGCAGGGAAAAACCTTGATTATGTTAATAAAATGGCCGAACTGGGTACACAACTTGCCCATGTTGACGGCGGAGTGCCAAACATACGTATTGAACTACCCAGATTAACAGAGTATTACCTGGGTCAACTTATGTATTTCTTTGAGAAAGCCTGTGGTATCGGTGGTTATCTTATGGATATTAATCCGTTTAACCAGCCTGGTGTTGAGGCATATAAGAAAAACATGTTTGCACTGCTTGAAAAGCCCGGATTCGAAGAAGAATCAAAAAAGATTAAAGAAAGAATCTAAGTTATTGGAATTAAATAGTGAGCCTCCGAAAATACCCGGGGGCTTTTTTGTTTTTTTAAGAATATTGTGGGAAAAACTTTTTGTCGTTAGCTTCAATATTGGCTCCAATTTTGTATATTACCGGCAGAGATGAACTATTTAGCGCACATTTTCCTGTCCGGAACTGATGAGGCAGTTGTAATTGGTAATTTTATTGGTGACTATGTTAAGGGGAGCGATTATTTAATGTATCCTCCGAACATTAGGAAGGGTTTAGTATTGCACCGGAGAATTGACTGGTACACCGATAAACATAATATTGTGCTTCAGAGTAAAAAATATTTTGCTCCCAAGTATCATAAATGGGCAGGAATTGTGGTCGATATTGCCTATGATCATTTCCTGATTAAAAACTGGGATAAATTTTGCCCGGTGCCGCTCGATGATTATAAAGAAGATATTTTTGATGTGCTAAGAAAATATCACCCTGTTTTACCCGATCGGGTAAAATATTTTGTTCCTTCATTTATTCAAAACGACTGGGTTGGGACATATTCAACCAAAGAGGGTATCGCCAACGTTCTTTACCGGATGTCACTACGAACGCCGCTTCCCGACGAGTCGTTATTTGCAGCTGAAGTTTTAAGAAAATACTACGTACAGCTCGATAGTGAGTTTATGACTTTTTTCCCCGACTTAATAAACTATGTGGTACATAATTTTGAAGTTACTATTCCACTTGTTGATAACACCATTATTAAAGATAAAAAGGAACCTTAAATCAGATAGGCTTTCCGCGTTGAGTCCAACCTTAGAAAAATGAAGATCATGGCGGTGAAAGCCATCAGAGAACTTCCTCCATAACTCATAAAGGGCAGTGGTATTCCAATTACCGGAAAAAGTGCTATTGCCATTCCAACATTTACAGCAAAATGAAAAAACAGAATAGATACAACGCCGTAACCATATATCCGGCTAAATTTCGATCGCTGTCGTTCTGCCAGATATATGAGGCGTATCAGTAAGCCGATATAAAGCACAATAAAACCGAAAGAACCAAGAAAGCCCCATTCTTCACCAACGGTACAAAAAATAAAGTCGGTACTTTGTTCCGGAACATACTTAAGTTTTGTTTGCGGGCCATTTAAAAATCCTCTTCCGAGAAAACCACCTGAGCCAATTGCAATTTTCGACTGATTAACATTGTATTCATAACCCCAGGGATCAGATTTCAGGCCAAGCATAATCTGCACTCTTTCTTGCTGGTGCTTCTGAAGAATATTGTTGAATACAAAATCAACAGAGTACACAAAGCCTATAAACAGGTATAAAAACAAAATTACCGGAAAAACATGTTTAATTTTTGCCGTTATGGCTCTAATAAGGTAAAAAATGGTCGATAGTACTAATGCCCCAAATAAGAGCAGGAAATTATTTTTTGGAATAAGTTCAAAATACTTCAATACAACACCAATCAGAACTAAAACAGTTAATACCAGTACGACAATCAAAAAGTTCTTTAAGTTTTTGTTCAAAATAAAAAAAGCTATGGCTGCCGCCGATATGAGAATGATTAGAATAATAAATTTTGAAACCATAAGTGTTCCCAGGAATATCCCAGCCATAAAGAGGAGTAGTATTAAAATCCAGCCAGGCAATCCTTCTCGGTAAAGAACAATAAGTATTGCAGAGTAAACAAGTGTTGAGCCAAAATCTGGCTGAAGCATGATCAATACAGGGGCAAAGAAAATAATTCCCAGAGATTTTAAAATTGTCTGAGGGCTGTTTGTTTTTACGTTATACCCCGAGAGAAAACGTGCCAAGGCCAATATGGTGGCAAGTTTGGCGAATTCTGAAGGCTGTATGCCAATGGGGCCAAGCATAATCCACGATTTTGCTCCGTTGACTTCTTTTCCTATGACCATAACCGCTAACAACATCAATACAGAAAAAACATAAAGGGGGTATGCAATAAAAGAGTAAAATCTACTGTCGATAAGAAAAATAATAATTGCAAGTATAACAGATGCAATGATAAAATAAATCTGCATGGCATACCTGTTCTCAAGAGAGAAAAACGATGGGTCTGTTTCTGAAAAGTTTACAGAATATATATTTAACCAGCCAAAGACAATCAGCACGAGGTAAATAAATACCGATAACCAGTCTGTATTAGTCAGTATGTTAATACTTCTTCTCATCCTCTTTTTTATTTGTAGGCTTACTGTTTAACATTCTGGTCTCTACCCATTTTCTGTTTGGAGCAATGGTGTCGGTTAAATATTTTTCAATTAGCAGGCTGGCAATCGGAGCGCCATAAGTTGCTCCCCATTCACCATATTCAACATATACCGATATGGCAATCCTGGGGTTTTCTTTGGGTGCAAAAGCCATGAAAACCGAATGGTCTGTTCCGTGAGGATTCTGGGCGGTACCGGTTTTTCCACAGATTACAATGTCTTTTAAATGAGCAATGTGGGCGGTTCCTCCTTCTCCATTCACGGCGCCATCCATTCCGTCAATTATATAATTTATATAAGACGTATCAGGTTTCATCCAGTTTTTTTGCATAAACTCTCGCGACAGCGTATCAACTCCTTCAATGTCTTTTACAACATGAGGTGTAATGTAATATCCCCTGTTTGCTATTGTAGCGGCAAAATTGGCTATCTGAAGGGGTGTGGTTAGTATTTCTCCCTGTCCGATAGCATTTGAAATAATGGTATGTGCCTTCCAGTAGCCCTTCCCATAGTACCTGTCGTAATAACTCGATTTTGGTATAAAACCAGCTTTCTCTGAAGGCAAATCGATACCCAAGGGTTCTCCAAAACCAAAACTTAAAATCATATCGCGCCAGGCATTGTATGCATCTTCGGTAGTTTCGAAATTCTGATTGTCAATGGTTCTTTTATAGGTGTGTGCAAAATATGCATTGCATGAATTTGTAATTGCTTCTACCAATTCAAGAGGTTGTTTGTGAGAGTGGCATTTCATTGAAACTCCCCGGGCATAATATCCCAGTGTACATCCAAAAGATGAGGTTGGTCTAATTACACCTTCTTGTAGTGCCACCAATGCGTTTGCTGTTTTAAAAGTACTACCGGGAGGATATAAAGCCATAGTTGCATTATTAAAAAGAGGCTCAAGAGAGTCCTTTTTAAGTGCTTCATAATTTTCCTGACGAACTCTTCCAACAAGGAGAGAGGGATTATAAAAGGGAGCCGAAACAAGGGCAAGCACTTCTCCGGTAGAGGGTTCAATTGCAACCACACTTCCTTCAAAGTTTTTCATGAGTTTTTCAGCATATTGCTGCAGTTCAGCATCAATGGTTAGGGTAATGTTTTTTCCCATTTCTGCATCGCTGTCATAGCGGCCTTCACGGTAAGTTCCCTGTTCTTTGCCTCTTACATCAATAAGTTTGTACCGGCGGCCCTTTTCTCCTTTCAGAAAGTTCTCGTAAGTGCTTTCTACACCACTTACACCATAATAATCTCCCAGCTCATAATAAGAATCCTTTTTAATTATGCTGGAGTCAACTTCGCCAATATATCCCAAAAGGTGCGATGCAATTTCGTAATTATATTTTCTCAGTGTTCTTTCACTAAAATAAAAGCCCGGAAATTTGTATTGTTTCTCTTTCAGTTTTCCGAAAGTTTCTGGCGAAAGCTGTTTGATAAAAGGATTTCGTCTTTCCCTTTCATATTTTTTTACCCTGTATATTGCATCTCTCAGAGTCTGGATATCGACATTAAGAATTTCGCAAAGTTCGGTTGAATCAAAAGCTTCGAGCTCGAAGGGTGATATTTTAAGGTCGTACGAAGGCTGGTTATGTACAATAAGTAAATTGTTTCTGTCGTAAATTAACCCACGGGCCGGATACACAATTTCCAACCTTCTACTGTTACTCTCGGCAGAAAGTTTGTACGTAGAATCAATGACCTGTAAATAAAGCAAACGGAAGGTGAAAATCAAACCGATAAGCAGGATGAAAATACCAACATAGATTTTGCGGTTTGCGAATTGATCCATTTTTACTTTTTAAAGACTATAAACTGGCTCAAAATTATTAAAGAAGCTGAAAAAATGGTACTAAAAACTATTCTTAATAAAATGTGGAAGATATCCTGTATGATAAAAAGTTCTGTCAGGAATAAAACTGTATGATGCGCAAATATAAGCACAAGGGCATATTGGGCAAACCACGACAATCCATAATAATGTATTCTTGGAAAACTCCCTGATTCATAGCCATCTCTTGGAGCAAACATCGATAAAGCCATAGGTCTCAGATAGGCCATAAATACACTTGCGGCAGTATGCATTCCAAGGGTTTCAGAAAAGATGTCAACAGAGAAACCAAGCAGGAAGCTTAATATAAGCAGTAACCAACCCGGAGTTTCAAAGGGCAAAAGAAGAATAAAAATAATATATACATACGGGTTAAGATACCCTCCCAATTCAATATTATTGAAAATAAAAATTTGTGCAACTATTAGCACTAGAAAGCGAATAATATTTCTGGGCAATACTTTAATCATGCCTTAATGTGTCTTCAATAAATTTTTGTTCTTCTTTTAACAGATTTTCAATAACCCAAACATGAGTCAACCTCTTGAAATCTGTGGTTAACTCAACTGAAATGTTATAATTAACCCCTTTGTCAATTTCGTAATCTGTTATTGTTCCAATTGGTATTCCCTGAGGGAATGTTGTTGTAAAACCACTGGTTACAATAGTGTCGCCAATATTTATTCTGGCGTGCAAAGGAATATCCTTTAACACTACTTTTCTGTAATTATTACCCGGCCATTCTATATAACCGAAAAAGTTGCTCGTTTCTATACGTGCATTGGGATTAAATTCGCGGTTAAGAACCGGAACAATAGTTGAAAAATGTTCGGTGACATTCTTAACAACTCCAACCAGACCATCAGGGCAAACAACGCCCATATCTGGTTCAATTCCGTCAATACTACCCCTGTTAAGGGTAATAAAATTGTATTGTTTATTTACAGAGTTGTTTATTACCTCAGCAGGGATGAGTCGAAAGTATCCATCCCAAATAGAATCATTAAAACTGTAATCTCTTTTATCGTATTTCAGGTAATCAAGCTGACTGTAAAGTTTGGCGTTTTCTTCAACCAGGACTTTGTTTTTTTCAACCAGCGAGATATACTTTGAAAAATTATTGTACTTGTCTGAAAAAGATCCAACGAGGTTATGCCTTACTTTAAAAATCCGGGCATTGTGAAACGAATTATAGCTCAACAGTAAACTAAAGGCAATAATCTCCAGAATTAAAAACAATATGGTGAAGTAATGTTTTAATAAAAAACTTAAGAGTGTCCTCATTTACTGCCTTTGCTGTTTATCGAATCAAGAAAGAGAAGTTATTTACATTTTTTAAAGCTATACCCGTTCCCCTGGCAACAGCATGTAAGGGATCTTCAGCTACGAGGAACGGGATATTTATTTTATCTGTAAGTCGTTTGTCAAGTCCCCTGAGAAGCGCGCCACCACCTGCAAGATAAATTCCCTTACTTACAATATCGGCATACAGCTCAGGTGGTGTTTGTTCCAGAACTGCAATGATAGCTGATTCTACCTTTGAAAGTGATTTATCTAAACAGTGTGAAATTTCCTGGTATGATACAGGCACCTCTATTGGCATGGCTGTCATTAAGTTGGGTCCCCTTACATTGTAATCTCCTGGGGGTTCATCGAGATCCGGAAGCGCAGAACCAACATTGATTTTAATTTCTTCTGCGGTTCTTTCACCAATCTTAATATTATGCTGGTGTCTCATATAAGCCTGAATATCAGCTGTAAATCCGTCGCCGGCAATTCTTATTGACTGATTGCAAACGATACCACCTAAGGCAATAACAGCAATTTCGGTGGTACCACCTCCTATATCCACCACCATGCTACCTTCGGGTGCTTCAACATCGATACCTATACCCAGTGCTGCTGCCATAGGTTCATAA
This sequence comes from Bacteroidales bacterium, assembly GCA_016938235.1. Taxonomy (GTDB): domain Bacteria; phylum Bacteroidota; class Bacteroidia; order Bacteroidales; family UBA10428; genus UBA10428. Next base: position 135,901 of record JAFGVA010000116.1, read on the forward strand.
ATCATGTAAACATCACGACCGCCGGCGTGCTCAGAAGAGTCACGTACTGCACGTATTTCAACTTCTGTACTTCCTGACGGAATACAAACTACCATTCGTAAGGTTGGGGTGAAGAATTTTTGCCGTGGATTGATCATCTTAATCATACCACGAATCATTTGTTCTGCCGCGTTAAAGTCGGCTATCACACCATCCCGCAGGGGACGAATAGTTTTTATATTTTCGTGTGTTTTCCCATGCATTTGCCTCGCTTTATGCCCAATAGCAATAAGCTTGCCGGTTGAACCTTCCAGCGCAACAATCGATGGCTCGTCAACAACAATTTTGTCGGAATGTATAATTATAGTGTTGGCTGTACCTAAGTCAATTGCCAGTTCCTGAGTTAAAAATGAAAATAAGCCCATAGTCTTATAAAAGTTATTAATGTTTAAAATGTCTGACACCGGTTAATACCATTGCCATATTATTTGCGTCGCAAAATTCAATAGAATCTTTATCGCGAATTGATCCGCCGGGTTGAACAACAGCAGTTATTCCGGCAGCATTTGCTATTTCAACACAATCGGGGAAGGGGAAAAAAGCATCTGATGCCATAACTGAACCCCGGAGATCAAAACCAAAGTTCTTTGCTTTTTCAATTGCTTGTTTTAGTGCATCAACTCTTGATGTTTGTCCGACTCCGCTAGCCAATAACTGGTTGCCTTTTGCCAGAACAATTGTGTTCGATTTGGTGTGTTTTACCAGTTTGTTGGCAAATTCCAGGTCGGTATATTCTGAATTGGTTGGCACTCGTTTGGTTGCAGGAGTCATCATATCTTTTCCTTCCATCGATAAATCCCTGTCTTGCAATAAAACACCATTTAATAATGTTCTGAATTGTACCCGGGGAAGATTGCAATCTTTTCGTATTAAAATAATTCTGTTCTTTTTACTTTTCAGAATTTCAATAGATTTTTTATCATACGATGGAGCAATTACTACCTCGCAGAATAATTTATCTATTTCTGTGGCAGTATCAACATCAATCTCGCGGTTTGTAATCAATATTCCTCCAAATGCTGAAACAGGATCACCGGCAAGGGCATCGGTGTATGCATCAACCAGTTTTGTACGTGTGGCCAGGCCGCAGGCATTATTATGTTTTAAGATAGCAAAGCTTGTATCATCAAATTCATCAATAAGGTAAACAGCTGCTTCAATGTCAAGCAGGTTGTTGTATGATATTTCTTTGCCGTGTACCTGTTCAAATAGTTCACCGAAGTTTCCGTAGAAAACACCTTTCTGATGCGGGTTTTCACCGTATCGTAGTGTTTTGGACTCTCCAATGCTCTGTTTGAAAACAGGTTTATCGAAATCTTTATTGAAGTAATTAAAAATGGCAGTATCGTAGTGCGATGAAACCTGGAATGCTTCCATTGCAAGTTCTTTGCGTTGTTCAAGCGTTGTTTTTGCTCCCTTGTTTAATATCTCCAGAATTGTGGCATACTGACTTTGAGAAGGAACAATTACAACATCTTTAAAATTTTTGGCTGCGGCACGTATCAATGATATTCCTCCAATATCAATCTTTTCAATAATTTCCTGGTCTGAAGCTCCTGATGCAACTGTTTGTTCGAAAGGATACAGATCAACAATTACTAAATCGATTTCAGGAATTTCATATTGTGCCAGCTGCTCGTTGTCAGTAAGTACATCACGGCGACTTAAAATTCCGCCAAATACTTTTGGATGCAGTGTTTTTACCCGTCCACCCAAAATTGAAGGATAGGAGGTAAGGTCTTCAACAGCATCTGCCTTAATTCCGAGTTTTTCAATAAATTCTTTTGTTCCCCCGGTCGAAATAATTTTAACTTTTTGTTCGTTTAGTTTTTTACAAATCTCATCAAGCTTATCTTTGTGATAAACCGAAATAAGAGCTGTTTTAATCACTTTTTCCTGACTCATTGACTTATATATAGTTTTAATTTTATGTATTCCGGCAGAAGTCGAAATTTATAGTTTTTTTTTCTTCTGAAAGAGTTTTAAACCTGATTAGTTTACAACTTTTATTAACACTTAAAAATTAGTGAAAAAAACCGTAAACCACACGGCCAATAAACAAATAAATAATTATTCCAATTATATCATTCATGGTTGTAATAAAGGGTCCGGTGGCAACAGCAGGATCTATTTTGAATCTGTTGAGCATCATGGGAATAAAAGCGCCGAATACCGAAGCAAACATCATAACAGTAAACAGGGCCAGACTCACCATAATGGTTAGTTCTATGGTGTCGCTCAGAAAAAAATTATAGATAAAAATTAATAAGCTGAAAATCGAAGAAATTATCACAGCAACACTAAATTCTTTTAAGAGTTTTCGCCAGGTCGAATCCAGATTAATGGATTTATTTGCAAGCCCCTGCACCACTATCGATGATGATTGCACCCCGACATTACCACCCATTGCCGCTATAAGGGGTATAAACATGGCCATTTTTGGGTTGATTTGTATTTGTTCTTCAAATTGGCTAATTACCTGTGCACCTAAAATACCACCAGTAAGTCCGATTAACAACCAGGGGAACCGTGCTCTTGTTAGCAGTAATACATTGTCAGAGGATTCAACATCTTCGGTAATACCGGAAATCATCTGGTAATCTTTCTCAGCTTCTTCTTTAATTACATCAACAACATCATCAATGGTTATTCGTCCTAAAAGGCGACCTATTTTATCAATAACCGGAAGAGCAACAAGGTCGTATTTTTCCATAACATTCGCTACTTCTTCGCGGTCTTTGCCTGTATCAACAGAAATTATATCAGAGTTATAAATGTTTTTTATTTTTGAATTAGCCCTGGCAAGCAACATTTTTTTTAAAGATACAGTTCCCTTCAAAATATTATCGTCGTCAACAACGTACACGTAATAAATCTCATCTACCTCGGCAGCTTGCTTTCTCATTTCACGCGTGCAAGTCACCATATCCCAGTTAATGTTAACCTTAATAAGTTCTTTGGCCATTAAACCGCCGGCAGAGTTTTCATCGTAGGCTAACAGATCAACAATATCCCCGGCCTGTTCGGCATCATCGATATGTTGAAGGATTTCGGTCTGCTTTTCTTCCGACAGGGTGCTGATAACATCAGCAGCATCATCAGAATCCATATTGTCGATAAACTGGCGGGCTATAACATCACTTGGCAGGGCATCTAAAAACCTGTCCCTTACATCATCTTCGAGCTCGATAAGTACATCGGCAGCTTTTTCGCCATCAATAAGCAGGTAAAGGTACTTTGCTTCTTCAAGATTTAACTCATCAAAAATTTCAGCAATATCGGCAGCATGCAGATCTTTTATAAGTTTGCCCGATTCCTTGCTGTTATCTGCTGAAATAGCATTTCTTAACTCCTCAATAAATTCCCTGGTTAATTCAAAAGTAGCCATAATTACATGGTTTTTTGATTGCTGGTTTCAATTGCTGCTGTCAATTCAATAAACTCGTCAACACTGAGTTGTTCGGGGCGTTTTGCAAGCATCTCGCTTTGGCCGTCCAAATTTAAGCAAATATTTTTCAATGAATTACGTAAAGTTTTTCTTCTTTGGTTAAATGATTGTTTCACCACTCTGAAAAATAATTTTTCATCGCAATTTAAATTTTCCCTGTTGTTTCGTTTTAGTCTTATAACGGCAGATTTAACTTTTGGTGCCGGACTAAAACAGTGTTCATGCACAGTAAACAGGTATTCAATATCGAAATAAGTTTGCAGAAGTACACTCAGAATACCATAGGTTTTGTTACCCGGAGGACTTGCTATTCGCTGTGCTACTTCTTTTTGTATCATGCATACAAGCTCATTCACAGCGTTTTTATTTTCCAAAGCTTTGAAAAATATCTGGCTGGAAATATAATAAGGAAAGTTTCCGATAATTGCCAGGGGAGCATCAAATTGTGAAAAATCAATTTTTAATACATCCCCTTCAACCAGAAAATTCTTTTCGGGGAATTCGTTTTTTAAAAAATCTATAGATTCCTGATCAATTTCAATAGCAAAAAAAGGCTTGGTTGATTGCAGAAGCATTTTTGTTAAAACTCCTGTTCCGGGTCCAATTTCAACTATGGTTTTGCAGTTATCCTGTTTTAAAGAATCAACTATCTTTTTTGCAATATTCCGGTCAGTCAGAAAGTGTTGTCCTAATGATTTTTTTGCTTTAACTTTTTGCATAGTTGCATTCTTTAATAAGCCTTGCAAAGGTAGGTTTTTAGCGATGTATTCAAAAGCTGGTAAACAAAAAATGATCAGACCTTACAGATTTGTGTATTTTTGCTTCAAAATCAATACGTATTATGCACAATTTTGATGAGATAATTGACAGGCAGGGAACGAATACTTATAAGTACGATTTAAGAGAAAAGATTTTTGGAACCGATGATGTTTACCCCATGTGGGTAGCTGACACAGAGTTTAAAGCACCTGTTTTTATATACGAAACTCTTAAGAAACGAATCGAACATGGTGTATTTGGCTATACCATTCTCGATGACGGATATTTTGAATCAATAATCCGTTGGTTAAAACAAAAGCATAGCTGGAATGTTGAGAAAAGCTGGATTAAATACAGCCCGGGTGTTGTGCCTTCTGTTTTTGCAAGCGTACTCGCCTATACCCAACCGGGCGATAAGGTTATTATCCAGCCCCCGGTTTACCATCCTTTTTATTATGCAGTTAAAGAAACCGGAAGAGAACTGGTTAAGAATCCACTGGTTTTAAGAGATGGGCGGTATTATATGGATTTTGAGGATTTGAAATCAAAGATTGATGGTAAAACTAAAATGATGATTTTATGTAGTCCCCATAATCCAACAGGCAATGTCTGGAGAAAGGAAGAATTAGTAGAATTATGCCAAATTTGTCTTGAAAAAAATATTCTTTTGATTTCCGATGAAATACATGCCGATATTGTTTACAACGGCTTCAGGCATACACCAACAGCATTGGTTGCAGGCGAGATGCAGGACAAGCTTATTACCCTTATGGCACCCAGCAAAACATTTAATATTGCAGGTTTAAATTCATCGTATGTAGTTGCTTCAAACCACGAATTGTTAGATAAACTAAACATGCATTTCGAGGGCTTGCATATCGGACCAACTATTTTTGCAATTGAAGCCACCAAAGCAGCCTATAATTATGGATTAGATTGGGTTGAAGAGTTAATACGCTATTTTTCGAAGAATCTTGAAACTGTTAAGCATTATATTCACGATAGATTACCGAAAATTGATTTAATAGAACCCGAGGGAACTTTTTTGCTTTGGCTGGATTTCAGAAAGTTTGGGCTTGAGCGTAAAGATCTTCTGAAACTATTGGTAAATGAAGCTAAGGTTGGTTTAAGTGATGGATTTATTTTTGGCTCCGAAGGGGAAGGTTTTCAACGAATGAATATCGGTTGTGCCAATTCAGAACTGATTAAATCTTTAGACAGGATTTATGCTGCATTTAAGAAAATTTAGCCCGATTTGTTTATAAGTGGATTATTATTTGGGGTCAGATAGGAATAGGTTTTAGTTTTTTTGTTATATTAGGATTGTGAATTAAACGGTGTAATAAAGATATGAGTTTTAAAAATTTAAAAATAGCCTTTAAGATTATTCTGGGTTTTGGTGTGATTGTGCTTGCAGTCATCGTTTTTGCCTTTACAATTAGCAATTCACTATCTAAAAGTAGGGCAATTAATAAGGAGGTTAACCAAATTTATGCACCTTCTGTTGAATTAATACGCAGTTTATATTCACAGATATCTGATTCACGTATGCTTATTAAATCGTGGGTGCATATCGATAAAATTGCCGATACTCCCGATAAAATAAAGCTTAAAGGATTACATGATACCGAATATCAGTCTGTTATGGATTCATTGTTGTATCTGAGCACTTTCTGGTCCGACGATACATCAAAAGCAATGCTGCAGGCTATTAATACCACCATTGTTGATACATTATTTCCCAAACATAAATATATAATGGGGCAATTGAACACTTTTGTCAGCTACGAAGATCCATTTATTGTATTTGAGGTAACTCCTATGGTTGAAGAAAATGGTGAAATAATGGAAATTACCAGGGTAACTTTGGAAAGAATTACCGGCTTACTGACAGAACAGGAGTATATTATTGCCAGCAAACGTGAAGAAAGTGATGATTCTTTTGGCAGGTTGAAAAACTTTGTATTTATAATGCTACTGGGACAGATTCTGTTTGCTGCTATAATAGCTACTTTTGTAATTTTTTCACTGTCCAAGCCGATAAATGCAACAAAGAATATGTTGTTGTCAATCAGCAAGGGAATTTTACCGGAAGATAAACTCAGAGAAGGTGATGACGAAATCGGACAAATGGCTAAAGCCCTGCATGCCGTGGTTATTTCGCTTCGAGACGTTTCTAAGTTTGCAATAGAGATTGGTAAAGGCAACTTTTCTACTGAGTTTAAACCACTTAGCGACGAAGATGTGCTTGGTTATTCTCTTATTGAAATGAAAAATGAGCTGCATAAAGCAAAACAGGAAGAAGAAATCAGAGCGGAGGAAAACCGTCAGCGTACATGGAGCTCACAAGGAGTTGCATTGTTTAGTGATATCCTCAGGAAAAATGATGAAAACATTAATGATCTTACTTTTGATATAATAAGCAATATGGTTCAGTATACCAACTCTAATCAGGGTGGTATATTTATTCTGAACGACAATGATCCGGATAATTTGTTCCTTGAAATGACTGCTTGTTATGCGTTTGACAGACAGAAATTTATTAAACGGAAGATTGAAATCGGAGAAGGCTTGGTTGGCAGATGTTACCAGGAGCAGGAAAAGATATTTTTAACAGATATACCGGCAGATTATATAAAAATCTCATCTGGTCTTGGCGAAGATTCGCCCAAATGCCTGCTTTTAGTTCCATTGGCATACAACGATAATATTTTCGGAATTATGGAAATCGCTTCGTTTAATGTTTACCAGGAATTTGAGATAGAGTTTATGGAAAGGATTGGGGAAACTATTGCTGCAACAATTTCTTCTGTAAAAGCAAATATTCAAACCCAGACACTTCTTGAACAATCACAACAGCAAGCCGAAGAAATGTCAGCTCAGGAAGAAGAAATGCGTCAGAATATGGAAGAATTAAGAGCTACCCAGGAACAATCGGCACGACGTGAACAGGAATTGATGCGCGAAGTTGAAACACTTCGTAAACAACTTGAAAAGGCATAAAAAAATATTGAATCAATAAAAAAAGGAGTTGCAACACAATCTGCAACTCCTTTTTTTTATTTAGTTAATCCTGTTTAGTCAATTTTTATATGAGCCCAGTTTTCACCTCTTCTAATCCTGTTTAGCTGGGTGTGAGTAATACCAAATTCCTTGGCAATTTTGTAAAGTGGGGTTTTGCCTCTTTTAAGCTTTTTCTTGAGGCGCATTACTTCTGTTTCGGTAAGTTTTGAATTTGTTATTTCTCCTTTACGCCTTTCAATGGCAGCAGCTGTTCTGGGACTTTTTCTGCTATGCTTAAACATTTCTTCGCGTGTTGACCATTGTAAGTTATTTACATGATTATTCCATTTATTAAAATCAATATGAATAACATTATCCTGACTCCCTTTAGGTTTTGGCAGATATTCTTCAGCAACCAAACGGTGCAGGCTTTTGGTTGTTCTTTTTTTATGAAGAACTGATTCTTCTGTTTTAAAAGAAAAATAAGCGTATCCGTTTACGTTAGAAGGCTTTTGAACTACCCAGTCATTTTCTTTGGGTATCCATCTTTTGATGCGCCCGTAGTTTGAAATCTCGTACTTTTCGCTCTGGCTAATACCCTTAAAAAATACAGGTTTCCAGATTTCGTCCCAAAATGTTTTATCGGCCATGGCAAAAATATGTGTAAAGTAAATTGTGACTCTTTATAATGTCATGGTTGGATAACTTTAGGATCAATACAAATTAATAAACTTTTTTTCTAGTTACCAAATTACCTTTCATTACAAAAGGTGTAGTGATTCGTTGTGAACCATCAGAGTCGCTGTTTTGCAGCTTCAAAAAGTAAAATACCTGTTGCAACACTAACGTTTAAGGAGGCTATAACACCAATCATGGGTATTTTCACAAGGTAATCAATTTTTGTTAATATTGCTGGTGAAATGCCAAGGTCTTCGGCTCCCATTACAAAAGCAGTAGGACCCGAGAAGCTGTGGTTAAAATACAGGTCTTCAGCTTTTTCCGATGCACCAAAAACAGTAATGCCCGAATTTTTTATATAGGTAATAGCTGATTCAAGATTCTCTTCACGGCAAACGGGTATACGATTTAATGCTCCTGCCGAAGTTTTTATCGCATCAGAGTTTACTATGGCTGCTTTTTTAGCACCTACAAGTATTGCATGCACACCGGCAGCTTCGGCACTGCGGGTTATGGCTCCAAAATTTCGCACATCTGTAATTCCGTCCAGCACAAGGATAAAAGGCACTTTTCCTTCTTCGTAGAGTGTCGGTATAATTTGTGTAATATCGTGATAGGGTATTGTTGAAATAAGTGCAACAATACCCTGATGGTTTGCTCGTGTAAAACTGTTTAGTTTTTCGACCGGTACATACTGAAAAGGAATTTTGTTCTGTCGAACCAATCTGAAACAATCATGAAACAAGTCGCCTTGCAATCCTTTGCGAATAAATACTTTCGAAAAGTTCTTGCCTGCCTCAATGGCTTCAATAACTGGTCGCAGGCCAATTAAAATATCTGAATCCGATTTTTTTTTCACTTAGGTTTCTATTTAACTTGTTTTTTTAAATCGTTTTTTTTGAAATTGTATTGCCCAGCTGTTAATTAGTTTTGTAAAAATATCTCGCCCGATGTCCATGCATAAACAGCTTCTCTCCAGTGCCATGTATTGCTTTCGGAACGTAAAAGGCGGTATTCGTTTACTGCGTATTTTGAAGGATTATAATCAAAGTTAAACGTAATATCTTCTCCGCCCTTTTTGTTATAATAATACCAGGTTTCTGTGTTTGTTGTTTTTTTTAAATTATGAGGGGGGCCATACACAATGTAAACCATACCTCTGTCGGTTTTCCAGCCCTCGCGGGTTGATGTAAAATAATAATTGGCAAAATATACCCTGTTATAATAAATACGTATCATTTCTCTGCCACGATCTGTACTTCCGCTTGCATTAATCCAGAAGTTGTCAATTGCAAGTTTAAGATTTCCGCTTTCAGTAAGTTCTCTGTATTCTCCCGATGTGGTAATATAGGCAAGAGGTTTTACTAAATCTTCGGGAGTAGTAATTTTCGGAAAGTCCTCATTAAATTTCAAAAGGGTTAATCCCTCGGGTTTAGTGGTATCGAACTGAATAAAATATCTTCCATCGTAAGCCAGTGAAAAGCTTGTTGCAGGATCGTAAGGAATAATATACAAAGAATCGGGTTTTGAAAGTATTTGTTGGTCCATGTCAACAGCAAAAGTTGGCTTAGGTAGTGGCGATTCGGTTTTATAATAAGAGATAAACAGTTTTTCTGAACCCGGAGATGCATGTAAAATCCTGAAAAAGCCATCGCCAATTATAACATTCTTGAATATGGGGTAGCCGTTTGCATTTGTGAGGTTAAAAAACTGCTGGCCATATTCCGGAATCTTCTCAATATCAAGAAAATGCAGATTAAAATTCCTTTTAAGTTCGTCACGCAGCAAGAGTTTTAGCCGGTAAGAACCTCCCATTTCAACTTTTATTGGAACCTGCGAAATATAAAATTTATTTACTCCTTTTTTAGATATCGATAAATCGATTGTACCGCTGTCAGCAACTGCCTTTGGATTTTCACCTACTTTTGTAAGTGTGTAATTTAAACTTATTTTACTAACCCATTCGCCATTATTGCCTACAGGCTGAAATGCAAGCTCGCTGGTAAAAATTTTAAAGAACAAAATTGATGTTTCTGTAGCGTTGTGATAAATCTTATACGAAGGGTGTAGCGAGCTTCTTGAGGGATTATAAATGGCAGCAAGGTTCCACCTGTTTGTATAGGTGTTGTAGCTTGTTGTACAAGACACAATAATTGCCAATAACACTATCCCTATTGATACGAGAATTATTTTATTAGCTCTGAAAACCTTCATGTAGATATCTTTATATCAAAAATAGAGAAATATAAGGAGAATGTATAAACCGAAAACAACTTCTTTTCGGGAATACTATTCTAAAATAGTTTTTTCGGAACCCTGCTTTATAAATCTCTTTCTTTTCTTTTTAGTTCAAGTTGATTTGTTGCAGCTTCCCAATCCCACATTAAGGTATTGAGAGCCTTTTTAACATTTTCATATTTTTCAAAAATTGAAGGGTCATTTGCACCTTCAGAGATTTTTGTTTCTATTTCAGCTTGTTCATCCTCAAGTTTTGCTATCGATTCTTCAATCTCCTCCACCTGGCGTTCTGCCTTACGAATTTTTTTGTCAGCTTCTTTTCTTTCAAGATAGTTTTGTTTGTTTTTATTGCTTGCATCAGTTTCTTCCTCAACTGGTTTTGCCGGGGATGAAACGCCCAGATTCAGGTCGTTTAAATGATCTAAATTCTTCTTCTTGAGAAATTCGTAAATGCTTACCCGGTATTCTTTAATTTTTTTATTTCTGAATTCGAAGATTTTATCCGTTAATCCATTAAGGAAATCCCGATCGTGCGAAACCAGAATTAGCGTACCATCGTATGCAAGTAATGCTTGTTTCAAAATGTCTTTCGAACGCATGTCTAAATGATTGGTGGGTTCATCAAGTACAAGCAGGTTGTATGGTTCAAGCAATAATTTAGCCATCGAAAGTCTTGATTTTTCACCTCCCGAGAGTACTTTAACTTTTTTGTCTACATCTTCTCCTCTGAATAAAAAGGCGGCCAGTATATCTCTTATTTTTGTTCGTACTTCTCCAACAGCAATATCATCAATGGTTTGAAATATTGTTTTGTTATCGTCCAGAAGTTCGTCCTGATTCTGAGCAAAATAGCCTATTTTAACATTATGGCCAAGTTTCATTTTACCTTTTGCTTCCAGTTCTCCGATAATAATGCGCGAAAGTGTTGTTTTTCCTTCGCCGTTTCTGCCAACAAAAGCAAGCTTTTCTCCTCTTTCAATTTCAATATCAATGTCGTCAAGAACTACATGCGTACCATAGGCTTTGGTTAAGTCCTTTGCTTCAAAAACAATAGATCCCGAACGTGGAGCAGGCGGAAATTTTATATTAATCGACGACAAATCTTCTTCATCAATCTCAATGATATCCAGTTTATCGAGCTGTTTGATTCTTGATTGCACCTGCACCGCCTTGGAGGCTTTGTAGCGAAAGCGCTCAATGAAATCCCTGGTTTCTTCAATTTGTTTTTGCTGGTTTCTGTAGGCCGCAAACTGTTGTTCCAGCCTTTCTTTTCGCAATACAGTATATTTTGTATACGGAACCCTGTAGTCGTATAATTTTCCAAGACTTATTTCGACTGTTCGTGAAGTTACAGCATCTAAAAATGCCCTGTCGTGTGAAATAAGAATAACTGCTCCGTGATAGTTTTTTAAAAAGTTCTCGAGCCACTGTATCGATTCAATATCAAGGTGGTTTGTTGGCTCATCAAGCAGAAAAATGTCAGGTGAGCGTAGTAAAATTTTAGCCAGTTCTATGCGCATGCGCCAGCCACCACTGAATTCTTTGGTTGGCCTTTCAAAATCTTCGGGTTCAAATCCCAGGCCTTTTAAAGTTTGCTCAGCCAGCGCTTCTGTATTTCCGGAGTTTAGTAAGTTTAACCGGTCAGTTTTGTCCGACAACAGTTCAACAATTTCCATGTAAGCGTCACTTTCGTAATCGGTACGTTCGGTGAGCTTCACATTCAGATGTTCAATTTCTTTTTCGAGGTGCTTGAGTTCACTAAAGGCTGTCATGGTTTCACTAAACACGGTTCGGCAGTCTTTATAACTCAATTGCTGAGGAAGGTATCCGAGTGTAATGTCTCCCGGAATGGTAGCAGCACCTTCATCTGGCAGTTGCTCACCAATAAGAATTTTGAGCATGGTAGACTTTCCGGCACCATTCTTTCCAACCAGTCCGATTCTATCTTTGGCCGATACCATTAACGAGATCTGATCAAATATTTTCTGTCCGCCAAATTGTAATGACAGATTATCAAAAGAAATCATAAAAAGCAAAATTTGAGCAAAAATAAGGTTTTTGACGGAACCTCCTTGATGTTTTTTTTGATTGAAGTTAGAAGCTTTAAATAGGGTATAGGTTTGTAGATTAACTTCAGACTTAGGTTTTCTGACTTCCAACTTTTAATTTATATCTTTGGAGCCTTAATTATTTTGATGTGGGAAGAAGGAAAAAACCTCTGATTAAAGATTTGGAGATAACAGGAATTGCTGCTGAAGGAAAAGCCATAGGCTATTACAACGATATGGTGGTTTTTGTTCCCTGGCTGGTTCCGGGCGACGTGGCCGATGTACAGATTAAACGAAAGCGTAAAAAGTACATGGAAGGTTCCTTTGTTGAGATTCATAAGTACTCCGATTTAAGAATAGATCCTTTTTGTGAACATTTTTTTGTGTGTGGAGGTTGTAAATGGCAGCATTTGCCATATCAGTACCAGCTTGATTTTAAGCAAAAACAGGTTGAGGATAATCTTTCCCGAATCGGTAAAATTGCCCTTAAACATATTAAGCCCATAAAAGCTTCGGAGAAAACCACCCATTACCGGAATAAAATGGAATATGCTTTTTCGTCAACCAGGTGGCTTACAAAAGACGAAATAGCAAAGGAAGACGATGTTGTGGATCGTAATGCACTTGGGTTTCATGTTCCGGGAAGGTTTGATCGTGTTTTAGATTTGAAGAAATGCCACTTGCAGGATGATTTTTCAAACCAGATAAGACTGGCCGTTAAAGAATTTGCTGAAAAGGAAGGATTTACTTTTTATAATCACAGAGAATTTACCGGATTATTAAGAAACCTTGTTGTTAGAAATACCAGCCTGGGCGAATGGATGGTGATTGTTGTTTTTGGTGAAGATAATCAGCAGGAGATTGACTCTATGATGTGTTTTATCCGCGATACTTTTCCTCAGATTACATCTTTACAATATATTATTAACCAGAAGGTGAATGATGTTTACAGCGATCTTCCGGTTATCCCTTTTTCGGGGCGCGATCATATTTTTGAGCAGATGGAAGGATTACAATTTAAGATAGGACCGGTTTCTTTCTTCCAGACCAATTCGTCGCAAGCTTTGGAGTTATACAAAACTGCTCGTGATTTCGCAGATTTAAAGGGCGACGAGGTAGTGTATGATTTATATACCGGTACTGGTACAATTGCGAACTTTGTTGCCCGTTTTTGCAAAAAAGTGGTAGGTGTTGAGTTTGTTGAGGCTGCAATTTACGATGCTAAAAACAACTCAGAGGCAAACAACATTAAAAACACAAGCTTCTTTGCCGGTGATATGTCTAAGATTCTTACTTACGATTTTGTTGCAGCAAATGGTAAGCCCGATGTTGTAATTACTGATCCGCCCCGGGCAGGTATGGCAGATGATGTGCTCGAAATCTTGTTGCGTGCGTTACCACAGCGAATTGTTTATATTAGCTGTAACCCGGCAACTCAGGCAAGGGATCTTTCTGTTTTGTCTGCTAAATATGAAGTTAAAGACATTCAACCGGTCGATATGTTCCCGCATACCCATCATGTAGAGAATGTGGTGAAGCTGGAGCTTAAATAAATATTAATTCTTTGTGTAAAATCTCTGTGATGCCCGGTGTCTCTTAGTGAATCTCTGAGTAATAGCTATTAGTCAGAATTACACAGAGTGTCGCAGAGACTTCTCAAAGATTCACAGAGTATTCTCCAGGTTTATTTTTCTAGTAGGTTTAAAATTTCTTTGCAGTCAATACCATTTAATTGGTATATTGCATTTTAAACTAATGAGAATCCAGGTATGGGAGGTTTTTTTCAGAATGTATTCCAGGTTTTTTTCCTGATTGGTTACCTGGTATTGTTTGTTATTTCCATTCTTATTCTGAAACCATTCAGGGTTCACCATAAAAGGCCAAGATCGACTATTTCGCTTAAATTGAGCTATATAATTTTCCTGGCCTTGCTGCTTTTATTTACTTTTCTTTTATTGTTTGGGGAGAAAGAACTCGAAGAACACGATATACCATACGATACCTTATTTAATATTCACTTCCTGATATTTTTATCTTCTACCCTTATTCCCAATATAGGTATTATGATACGCAGAAATATTAAAAAGAAGCGGCTTGAATACAATGTGTTTTTCACATTAATCAACCTGGCTTATTGTGTTTACATGATATGGGCTATATCGAGCCACAAGTGGGCTCTGATGTAAACATAATCTTATTCAATCAGCGATTTCAGGAAGATTCTAACCGCCTCGGGTGAATTAATATTGTACTTTGCCAGGGTTTGCGACAAGCCAACTTTTATTGTTACAGTTTCTTTGGGTAAAGCTTCAAACATGAATTCATCTGTCCAGTCATCGCCAATTGCCATAATATAATCGTAATTGTGAAAACTTAAAAGATGATTTGCAGCCCTGCCTTTATTTATACCACTGTTTTTTATCTCAATAACCTTATTGCCTTCCATAATTTCGAGGTTGTAATTCGAAACAAGACTGGTAAGTTCATCCTTAAGCTCCATGGCTCTTTGTATTCCGAGTTCGGGATCTGCATTCCTGTAGTGCCAAACCAGTGAGTAATTCTTTTCTTCGATAAAAGTTCCGGGCGTTCTGTCAACGTAGAACTCTATGTAAGGATAAATCATTTCTTTCCAATCGCTGTTTAATTGCTCAATAATCTTCCAGTCCATACCCTTTCTTCTGAACCAAACACCATGGTCGGTAACAAGGTTGTAACTTTTATCGCCAAACCATTTGTTAAAGGTTTCTTTATCACGGCCACTTATTAGCACTAAATCAGTATTTTCTTTTTTGCCTAGTGAGTCCAGAATATTAAATAAATCCTCATCGGGAAAGGCGTCCGAAGGTTTTTTCTTAAATGCAACAAGAGTTCCGTCGTAATCGAGAAATAAAATTTTCTTTTTCGCATTTTTGAAATCAGCAATAATGTCGTTTTTAATTGTTACAGAAAGTTTTTTGGCTAAATGTGTTTTGTGTTCAGAGCTGTCTTTTTGCAGGGCACTCATAAAATCCTGAGCCCACTTTTCAACATTGTATCTCTGAAGCCGCTTTTGAAGAATCTTTATTTTCTCGTTCTGTTCTTCTACCGGCATTTCAATAGCTTCTTTAATTGCGTTGGCTATTTCGCCAAAGTTGTTTGGGTTAATAATTATTGCTTCGCTCATTTCCTTAGCGGCTCCGGCCATTTCGCTTAAAATAAGTACTCCTTTATTATCTGTTCGGGAGGCAATGTATTCTTTAGCTACCAGGTTCATACCATCGCGAATGGGGGTTAGCAGAGCAATATCGCAGGAATTATAGAGTTCTATGAGACTTTCAAAGCTCATTGAACGGTAAAAATACCACACGGGAGTCCAGTTTATTGAAGCATAACCGCCATTTATTTTACCTACCAGTTCGTCTACTTCACTTTTCATCTGTTTGTAGTGTTCAACACTGATGCGTGAAGGAACGGCTAACATTACCAGGGTGATTTTTCCCCGATATTGGGGATATTTCTCTAAAAAGTGTTCGAAAGCCCGGAGTCGGTTTGGAATTCCCTTTGAATAGTCAAGCCTGTCAATGGAGAGTATAAGTTTTCGGTCGGGAGCACTGAGTAAATATTTTTCAATTTCTTTTCTGATGTCGGTTTTATCGCCAATGGAACGGTGCGACTGGTCTCTTGCAGCTTCCTGAAATTTATCATAATCAATTCCCATGGGGAAGGCATCAACTTTTACGATTCGATTGTCGAGGGATATTTGGTTCAGAACAACATCATGGCCTAACAATCTTCTCACACAGCTCAGGAAGTGTCTTTCATAATCGTAAGTATGGAAACCGATAAGATCAGCGCCCAGCATGCCTTCTATTAGTTCTATTCTCCAGGGTAATATTCTGAAGACTTCGAACGAAGGAAACGGAATATGCAAAAAGAAACCAACATTTATATCCGGTCTTTTTTGTTTTATCATGTTGGGCAACAGCAGAAAATGATAATCATGTATCCAAATGGTGTCTACACCATCAGCATTTTCGAGAATAACATCGGCATATTTCTGATTTACATCTACATAAGTTTGCCAGTTTTTAAAATTATATTCTGTAAACTGCATGAAGTAGTGAAAAAGCGGCCAGATTGTTTTATTGCTGTATCCATCGTAAAATTCTTCGAGTTCTTTATTTTCAAGAAAAACCGGAATGCATTGTTCTTCATTAAGTTTATTTACAATCTTTTCCTTCAGGTGTTTGTCTATTTCTTCGGTTACCAGTCCCGGCCAGCCAATCCAGCTTCCTCCATGTTGTTTGTATACCGACTTCATGCCGGTTGCCAGACCTCCAACACTGGGATTTACCTCAATTTCATTATCTTTAATTTTTATTTGAATGGGTAATCGGTTCGATATTATTAAAACTTTATTCATTTTTTGCGGTTTAAATTTTAGGTGGCTTGAATTAGCAAGTAATTTATAAAACTGATATCCCTTAATATAAACTTTTTTCTCAAATGAACAACTTAAATTTTGGTGTAATCGGAAATTGTAACAGTGCAGCGCTTGTTTCTTGTTATGGATCTATTGAATGGTCTTGCCTGCCTCACTTTGACTCATCTTCGATTTTTGCAGGCATTCTTGATAAAGAAAAAGGAGGACATTTTTCTGTTACAACTGACAGCTCGTACAAAATTACGCAAAAATACCTGGCAAAAACGAATATTTTGCTAACCAAATACCGCAGTAGTGATTCAGGTTTCAATCTTATTGATTTTATGCCTCGTTATATTAACGGTAATAATGCATATTACAGCCCGCCCGATATTATCAGGTACATACAAATAAAATACGGCCAGCCAAAAGTAAAAATTGAATATAATCCAAAGCTTGAATATGCGCGCCATGAGACAATAAGCAGCATAAACAAAGATTATATTAAAAGCAATACAAAAAAAGGCGACTATGACTCTGTTTATCTTTATACAAATCTTGATAAACAAAAGGTTTTAGATGGCTCAGAGATTGTTTTGAAAGAAGATTCCTTCTTTTTGTTAAGTTATCACCAGAAAATTTTGCCGCAAAGTGTCGACAGGGCTTACCTGAAATACCAGAGAACCAAAGTGTATTGGATGAACTGGGTAGAAAGAACTCATCAGTACAAAAAATACAATGAAGAGATAAGCCGAAGCGCTCTTGTATTAAAGCTGCTGTCTTTTCAAAAATCGGGAGCTATTCTGGCTGCCATTACTACTTCACTTCCTGAAACTATTGGTGAAATAAGAAACTGGGATTACCGGTTTTGTTGGGTAAGAGACGCATCAATGGCAATAAAGGTTTTGACAAAGTTGGGGCATCTTCGTGTAGCCCGGGAGTTTATGAACTTCATCATTAATATTATTCCCGATAAGGATGAGAAAATACAGATAATGTACGGTATAAACGGCCAAAAGACGCTTACCGAGCAAATTCTTCATCATCTGAGTGGGTACAAAGATTCTTTTCCGGTTCGTATTGGTAATGCGGCATACAAGCAAAAGCAAAACGATATTTATGGCATTCTTATGGATGTTATTTATCAGCAGTTCGAATTATACGAAAATTCTCTGGAGAATAATGAAACGCTATGGACTATTACCCGGAGTATTGTTAAAATAGTTGACAAAAACTGGAGGAAGGCCGATCGCGGAATTTGGGAAATCCGTACCGAACAGCGGCATTTTACTTTCTCAAAGGTATTGTGCTGGGTTGCCATTGACAGAGCCATAAAAATTGCCTCGCTCATTAAGATGGATAGATATATTGACAGATGGGAAAAGCTCGCTGATACAATAAAAACTGATGTTATAAAAAATGCCTGGAACGAAGATTTGCAGTGTTTTACACAGTATTATGGTTCTTCCGATTTAGATGCTTCAACCTTACTTATGGAATACTATGGTTTTATTGAAGCTTCTGATATTAAATTCATAAACACAGTTCTTGCAACAAAGAAACACCTTACTAAAAACGGCTTGATGTACCGGTATAAAAATAAAGATGATTTTGGATTACCCACTTCTTCTTTTACTATCTGTACTTTCTGGCTGATTAACAGTTTGTATAAAATTGGTGAGAAAAAAGATGCACGCGAAATTTTTGAAAAAGTGCTCACATACAGCAATCATGTTGGGCTTTTTAGTGAAGATATCGATTTTGAATCAAAAAGGCTTCTGGGTAATTTTCCCCAGGCATACTCGCACCTGGCGCTTATTGAAACAGCAATAAACCTTTCGGAAGGTGAATTAACCGAAGAAGAAGAAATTTTAAATAATCTGCAATAAAACTAATATACCAGCAGCTTTTTTGTAAGAGATTGACCGTTGGTTTTTTGTACCGATACAAGATAAGTGCCTGTTGCCAGTTGTTGAATATCCAGCTCGTTTGTTGAATTAACCAATACTCCCGAAAGCAATTGACGGCCTGTAAGGTCGAATATTTTATAGGCAGCTTCACCCGGCTCATCTAAATTAATCCAAATGTGCGAACCGGCCGGATTCGGATATATATTCGCAAAATTATAGTTTACCGACTTAACAGACGTTGAATAGTTGTTTTCTTCGTCTATCAGGAAGATTAGCCATCCCCAGTCAGAAACATCATCGTAGGCCGTATAGCCAAAATCAGCATTCCAGAATGTGCGTGTTTGCAGAACATATTCGCCTTCAACTTCAACTTCCTTGTCGTTTTCGGTAGCCTCTACAGTAAAACCAATGTGGCAATACCCGAGCTTATTAATATCGTTATGAATTGTCTCAACAGCAAAAGGAGCAATATCTTTTAAGGATATACTAATTTTTGCAAAGCAATAATCTCCTTCGCACCATTGTACACACCGGGCGTGATAATCTTCCCACGAATTTGTCATGCTTCCGTCGGGAAAGCGGCCTTCCATATCGTCAGATTGCCATCCGAATTGCAACCAGGCTATCGAATCTGAAAAATTATATACCGAATCTAAACGGGTAGAATCAGAACTGAAATAAAAATATATCTTGGTGGCATCTTTGTTATCCAGGCCCTCTGCCACCGATGCATCAGCGCTTCCATTGGTGCCGTAGCCCGTAACATACTCATCGTCAAGTCTTTGAAAAAGAAAGAATATAGTATCGTTATTCCACAATGTTTTCATTTTTAGTTCATAATCGGGAACCGAAACATCACCGGTATTTGGCAAGCCGGGTATTAAAATATAAGCCGAATCCGGGGCACCTTCGTGAAATACAGTGCTTGTGCCAGTATCGTATTTTGGAATTTCACGTTCCCATTCCTGCCAGATCCCGGTAAAACTTTCATCCATTGCTGGGCTGAAGTTGTAACTTTTAGTTCTTATCTGAATCTGTCCGGATACCGAAACCAATATAATAGAAGCAAAAACGCTCAGAATAAACTTCCTCATTTGTTCTTTTTTCAAAAATCTGCGTGAAAGTAATAACAATTCAAAGAATATTAAAAAGAATATCTCTCAATTCGGCTTTTATTAGTATTTTTTATGATTTGAGAAAATGTTGATGTAATGGTGATGAGTTTTTTATTAAAAAATGTTCTTGCGGATAATTTTCTCTGTTCTACTTTTGCAACTCAACAAATTGTGTAAATCTTAAAGTAAAGAATAATGAAGTTTGGTTATTTCGATGATGACAGGAAAGAATACGTAATTACTACTCCGGAAACTCCTTTTCCGTGGATTAATTACCTGGGAAATGAGGATTTCTTCTCGTTAATTTCTAATACTGCCGGCGGTTATAGTTTTTTTAAAGATGCGAAATTTCGCCGTTTAACCCGCTATCGATACAATAATGTACCCTTAGATAATGGTGGGCGCTATTTTTACATCAACGACGGTGATTCTGTTTGGTCGCCCGGATGGAAACCAATGAAAACTAAGCTCGACAGTTATGAATGTCGTCATGGTTTAAGCTATTCAAAAATTACAGGTGAAAAGAATGGTATTAAAGCCGGGGTGTTGTTTTTTGTTCCATTGAAAACACATGCCGAAGTGCAAAAGCTTACTTTAACCAATACTTCTACTGAAACAAAAAAAATTAAATTATTCTCTTTTGCTGAATGGGCTCTTTGGAATGCTGCTACCGATATGGAAAATTTCCAGCGAAACCTTTCGACAGGCGAAGTGGAAATAGAAGGTTCGGTATTATACCATAAAACAGAATATAAAGAGCGTCGCGATCATTATGCTTATTATTCGGTAAATACAAAAATTGACGGTTACGATACCAATCGCGAAACTTTTACCGGAATGTATAATGGTTTTGATGAGCCACAGGTTCCTTTAACTGGTAAACCCGGAATGTCTGTTGCTCATGGATGGTCTCCAATTGCTTCGCATTACATCGAAGTTGAACTAAAGGGTGGAGAGTCGAAAGATTTTGTGTTTGTTTTAGGCTATGTTGAAAACAAGCAGGACGAAAAATGGGAATCTAAAGGGATTATTAATAAAACCAAAGCAAAAGCCACAATTGCAAAGTTCAATACCAGCGCAAAAGTCGACGCTGCATACAATGAACTGAAAGCTTACTGGGAAGATCTGCTAAGTATTTATACGGTTGACTCTGGTGATGAAAAACTGGACAGGATGGTAAATATCTGGAACCAGTACCAGTGTATGGTAACCTTTAACTTCTCACGGTCGGCATCTTTCTTTGAGAGTGGAATTGGCAGAGGTATGGGTTTTCGCGATTCTAACCAGGATTTGATTGGTTTTGTGCACCAGATTCCTGAACGTGCCCGCGAACGTATTATCGATATTGCATCAACACAATACCCCGATGGTGGTTGCTATCACCAGTACCAGCCATTAACCAAGCGCGGAAACAACGATATAGGTGGCGGTTTTAACGACGACCCCATGTGGCTTATTCTTGGTACAGTTAGTTATATTAAAGAAAGTGGCGATTTCAGCATACTTGATGAAATGGTTCCTTTCGACAACGACATGAGTGTGGCCAAAACCCTGTTCGATCACTTAACAGTTTCGTTCGACCATGTTGTGAATAACCTGGGACCCCACAAGTTGCCCCTGATTGGGCGCGCCGACTGGAATGACTGTCTTAACCTGAACTGTTTCTCTAACGATCCGAACGAATCTTTTCAGACCACCGAGAATAAAACTGAAGGTTCAAAGGCAGAATCGCTAATGATTGCCGGCCTGTTTGTTATATACGGAAATGATTATGTTGAGCTGTGTAAAGTACTTGGTAAAAACGATGAAGCTGCCCGAGCACAGAAACACGTAAACGAAATGATTGAAGCCGTTAAAAAACACGGCTGGGATGGCGAATGGTTCCTGAGAGCCTATGATTATTACGGAAATAAAGTTGGAAGCAACGAAAACGAAGAAGGTAAAATATTTATCGAATCGAACGGATGGTGTACCATGGCCGGAATAGGAAAAGAGGAAGGAATGATTCACAAAGCTCTTGATTCGGTTAAAGAAAGACTTGATTGCGAATTTGGAATCGTTCTGAATAACCCTGCTTTCACTAAATATTATATCGAATACGGCGAAATTTCAAGTTATCCGAAAGGGTATAAAGAGAATGCAGGTATTTTCTGTCACAACAATCCCTGGATAATGATTGGTGAAACTGTTATTGGCAGGGGCGATGAAGCCTGGAATTACTATAAAAAAATATGTCCTGCATACCTCGAAGATATCAGCGAACTGCATAAAATGGAACCTTATGTGTATTCGCAGATGATAGCCGGTAAAGATGCCTTTAAGCCTGGTGAAGCAAAGAACTCGTGGCTTACAGGTACTGCTGCATGGAACTATTATACCATCTCGCAATACATATTAGGTGTAAAACCTGATTATAATGGTTTATTAATAGATCCCTGTGTACCCAAAGACTGGAAAAAGTTTAAAGTAACCCGGAAATTCCGTGGAGCGAGCTACGAAATTACTGTAGAGAATCCCGCAGGTATTAATAAAGGTGTTAAAGAAATGTTGCTAAACGACGAAAAAATTGACGGAAATACTATACCTGTAAGGCCCGAGGGCACAACAAATAGTATTAAAGTAGTGCTGGGATAATTTAAATAACAGCTCAAAGCCCCTGTTTTGGCGGACTGAAAAAAAAGTTAAAAGATGTAAACTTTTTTCGCGTTTTTTTTTTTTAAGTGAAAAAATTATTATCATTGTACTAGGAATGCTAATCGCTTACTAATACTAACCTTAAACTATCAGTATTATGAAAAAACAATTACTTAATGTTTGTGTTGCTTTCGCAGCAACTTTATTCTTAGCAGGCGGCGCGCTTGCACAACACGAAGCTCCAATCAGAGCTGAAAACTGCCCTGCAGTAACAGCTGCTACTGCTGTTCCTTATGTGGACGGTGTAGCTGATGAAGCAAATTGGAGTGGAGAATTAGCTGTAACTGAGATGTTCAACGCAGCTGGTTACGACGGAAACGAGTCAGATTTGTCTGGTTATGTTAAAGTTTGCTGGGATAATGCAAATCTTTATTTCTTTGCAGATATCACTGACGATGTTGCAATTAACTGGGATGGTGCTACAGGTAACAATTATGAGCAGGACAACTGTGAGGTATTTCTAGATCAGGATACCACTATTACCAACGCCGACGGTGCATACATTGGTGATGAAAATCAATTACGTTACAACCGTGGTTATGACACTTATGCTGGTAATGCTGCAAGAAACGAGGCTTCTTTTGACGATTTTATTCAGGTTGACGGTGCTGGTTCATGGCAGGTTGAAGCTGTAATTCCCTGGTTAACTTTTATGCCAGCGGGTACACTTCCAGAAGATGTAGTTGATCTACTAAAGGTTAACGGTGGTGCTATCGGATTTGACGTTGCATTTGCTGATAACGACACTGAGCTTGGTGCAAACCGTGACATACAAATGGCTTGGGATGCTGACGAAGAAGGTGCCGGAGCAACTGAAGACAACGGTTGGAAAGACACAAGAGTATTTGGTGTTCTTACATTAACAGGAGTTCCTTATTCAAGCTCTAATTCAACTACAGTTAACGGATTCGAGATTTTCCCAAATCCTGCAAATAACGTTGTTAACTTCAGAAACGTAGAAGGTGTTTCTTCTATCGAAATTATCAACTTAGTTGGTCAGACAGTTAAAGTTGTTGATGTTACTGCAGACAATGTAACTGTAAATGTAGCAGACTTAGCTGCTGGTAACTACTTTGCAAGATTAAATTCTATCAAAGGATCATTTGTAGAAAAAGTTATTATTAAGTAATAAAAACTTAGTAAATAATTATAATACAAAGGGCTGCCATTTGGCAGCCCTTTTTTTATTTAGCTAGTCCTGCGAGGGTTTCAAACCCTCGCAGGACTAGATTAAAAAAACACTAAGCCGGAGCACCTATAAGAGTATCGTAATTTATTTAATTACAAAAAAAACTTATACATAAAATAACAAACAACTCATCAGGGTCATTTCACACTTCCTGCCTGCCGGTTGACAGAGATGAGGGATCTAATACCTGTTGTTTGCAGCTAATAAGCATTTAGGCGCTGGTATGATGGTATACTGGGTTTGTGTACAATGCAAAGTGACTAAAAACGGTAAAACGCAAGCCTAATATTATGTTTAAAGTATTTTATATTCGTCATACCAGCGAAGGCAGGTATCCGATTCATTCGTTCTTCGATTACCACTAATTCTTGTTATTTTGCTGTGTTTTTCAACACGGCTGTTTTATTTACAAGGTACTCAGAGACCTTTTTCCTTTGTATTAGCGATTCAGTTAAATTATTGGAGGAGATTACCAGTCAAACTGGGAATAGCGTTTTTGATGAGTTATTGCTGAATATAAACGTGGCAATATCTTTGTTTTCATGGTGAGCGGTTCCATCGTATGTTTTTTCAGTTTTAAGCAAAAAAAAGCACGGATGAAATTCCGTGCAGGTATTTTTATTTTACTGAAGGCTTAATTATACCCTTTCTATCTCAGTTTCGGGCAATTCAAGCAAGTAATTCTCAAGAGCCAGCGCTTTAACAAGGTAATTAGCTCTAAGGAAAGTATCTATAGCTTCGCCGGGTATCTCTACAATAGGTCCTCCAATATTAAATGAAGTATTAATCAGTATGGGTGGCTGACCGGTTTCTTCGGCAAATCGTTTCAGCAATTTTGTCATGAAAGGATGATAAACCTCCGATACGGTCTGAACCCTTGCCGAGCCATCGATATGGCAAACAGCCGGAACCAGTTCTTTAGTTTTTTCTTTGCAATGAGCATTGATAGTCATGAAAGGAGCTTTATCGAAGGGGGCATCGAAATATTCATGCAAAGCTTCTTCAAGTACAATAGGGGCAACCGGTCTGTACCATTCGCGGCCTTTTATCTCGTTCATAAATTCGAGCATGGAAGCTTTACGCGGATTAGAGAGAAAACTGCGGTTTCCCAGGGCTCTTGGGCCAAACTCACTGCGTCCTTTGAATACACAAACAACTTCATCGTTTTTCAGGTATTCAACCAGTTTCTCAATTTGCTCATCTTCGTTGTCTATTTTTGTTTTAATGAAAGGCAATCCCCACGACATATTTACACTGGCATCGATTTCTTCCTGAGTGTACTGTCTTCCAAGGTAAGCATTGTAGGGAATTGAAGTGTAGGGTCTCTTCTCTCCGCTAAAATGAGCATAATAGCCATAAAGAGCACAGCCAATAGCATTGCCTCCATCGTATGCTGCCGGCTGAACAAATACATTTTTAAAAGGGGTTTCTTTCAAAATGCGGTTAACAGCCACAACATTTAGCATCGAGCCACCTGCAAGGCAAATATTGTCGCTTCCTGTAAGTTCATAAGCAAGTTTGGCCATTCTAACAATTGCCTCCTCAAGAAATAGCTGTCCCTGGTAAGCAAACCTTGCGTTGTCATGCTCTTTAAGCGAATCTTTTCTATAGTTCCAGTGAATATGTTTGCTGATAGACCATCCAAAGAATTTCTCATTGTCGAATGAGGGTTCAACGTATTCAACTTTTCCTTTATATTTTAAATATTTGAGCAGTGTTTCAATTTTAACAACAAACCTGTTATCTTCCTGTATTACAATTTTTTCAAAATCGTGAAGTAACTCTTCGTATGCATCGGGCTCCTGTTTTTTCTTCATTTTATCAAACAAACCGCCTTTTTTCTTCAGGTCTTCATTGAAGTATTGTGCAGCATATCCCATGAGTTTACCACCGCTGCGTTGTGAGTCGTCTTTGCCGTAGTCACCGTTCGGGTCAGGGCTTAATTGCAGAATAGCAGAGTAAATAGTATATAATTCTGGAATGCTGATTTCGCCTCTTTTAAGGAAATCAAGCTGCACAGGTTCAAGTTTAATACCTTTACCGTGGTAAATTGAATAATTTTCTTTCAGGTTATCCCCTTTAAGTCCGCCGTTTACATCCAGCACCAGAACCGCAGCTTCCTCAAATTCGCTTGGGTGAAAAGCAGAATAGGCATGCGCAAGATGGTGCCCGGGAACTGGGATATCAATTATTTTTTCTTTTGGAATACCAATGAGCTGCAGCTTAAAAGGGTGTATTATACTCTGAGAAACTGAATTTACAACCCACAAATCAACCTGATCAGCTGTGATACCAAGAAAATCGAGGCAATAATTTATTGAAAGATATGGAATAATTCTACCGTAGGGCGATCTTCCGTCGCAATGTTTAACCCCATTTAATCTTTCTTCTTCGATAGCCACTTTAACCTCTCCATCAACAACAGCTGCACAAGCTGTATCGTGGCTCATATTAATACCAAATATAATTTTTGAATCCATAATAAAAATGCAAATGAAAGAGCAAATATAATTTTTTAGTTTTAAAGCTTACCTCTAATATTAAATAAAGAACAAATAACTTGTTTTGTTTAATGTGGATAGTGTTTTTCTTTCAAATAGTACTCTTTTCAATTCTCAAATTAAGCCAGTCGTTTTTTAAAATTTACTGTTCTACTTTCTCACTGCTTTCTCATTTATCATTTATAGTGCTTTTTTGAATCATTCTTTACTTACGTTTTAAGTCATATTCCTTATATTGCGCCGAAATTTTTTATGTTTTTGAAATTATCTTAAACCTGATTCAATGAATAAAATAAAACAAAAGCTTTCATTAGGTGAAAAGTTTGGGTATGGATTTGGAGACTTGGCCTCTAATCTTTTCTGGATGACTTTTATGCTTTACTTTACCTATTTCTATACCGATGTTTTTCTTATACCTGCCTATGTGGCAGCAACCATGTTCTTAATGAGTAGGTTGTGGGACGGTGTTAATGATCCTCTAATGGGTATTATTTCAGACAGAACAAATACCAGGTGGGGAAAATTCAGACCATACCTGTTATGGATTTGTGTACCTTTTGCTATTATTGGTGTTCTGACTTTCACTGTTCCCGATTTGGGCATGACAGGAAAGATTGTATGGGCATATGTTACATTTATTTTAATAATGATGTTGTATACGGCTATTAATATACCTTATACTTCATTATTAGGTGTAATATCGCCCGACTCAGCTGAAAGAACTTCAGTTTCATCTATAAAATTTGTATTTGCTTTTGCTGGCGGAATAATTGTTTCTGCCACATTGTTGCCAATGACAAAACAATTAGGTAAAAATGACTCTACATTAATACAAGCATCTGTTAGCAATACCGAATTAACAGTAAAAGAACAAAAAAAGGGAAATGCCCGGCTGGTAGTTATTGCTGAAGATTCTAAGGGAAATAAAGAACAAACTGATTTTTCATTCCGAATTGATCCTAAGGAAAATAACCTGCCAAAGCTTAAAAAAAAGATTAGTGACATTGAAGTAATTAAAGGATTCTCAGACAAAGAAATTCCTTTTGAGGATGTGTTTACAGGAACAGAGCCGGAAATATTTACTTTTAAAGTTGAAAGTGCTGATGAGGGTGTTGTAACAGCCGAATTATTAAATGGAAAAATTGTTATTAAAGAAAAAGGTTCAGGTAGTTCTAAAATAACTTTCTCTGCAAAAGATAAAAAATGGGGAGAAACAACTACTGAATTCTACGCATTTGTTAATGAGACAGGGAATAATAAACCTCAGGTAATAGATTCAATCAATTCTTTTGTTCTTAATGTTGGTTTTGAGACTTTTAATCTGGATTTATCGACACTAATTAATGATCCGGATGGTGATGAAATAACCTTTACAGTTGAAAGCGATAATGAAAAAGTTTTCACACCCTCTTTAGAGGGGTCAACAATAACTGCAATTGAAGGCAATAAGGGATTAGCCAATGTGAACGTAATAGCAAAAGATAACCGAGGTGGATTTTTATCACATAGCTTTAAAGTTATTGTAAAATATGAAAACGACAATCCTCCTTTTTTAAATGCTGCCCTGTCAGATGTTATTGAGGAAGTTGGATTTAGTGAAAAAACGATTGATATATCAAAAGTTTTTATTGACGTTGATGGAGAACCCATTGAGTACAAAGTTCAGGTAATTAACGAGGCTAAAGGTTGGCAAAGAACCTTTATGATTTTTGGAGCAGCAGCAATTTTATTCTTTTTAATTGCTTTTAAGTATACACGTGAACGAGTTACTCCTTCAAAAGAACAAACAACTTCTGTTGGTAAAGATTTACTTAATCTGGTTACAAACAAACCTTGGGTTTTACTGTTAGCAACAACCATTACTTTTATTCTTTTTGTTGCAATTAGGGGCAGTGTCACTGTTCACTATTTTAAATATGTTATTGGTAACCAGGATTTAAAATTGCCCTTTTTCGGAGAAAGAACTTTCGATTTTATTGCATTAGCTTCAGCATATAACACAATAGGTCAGATTTCGTCTTTAATTGGAGCCTTGCTTGTAGCAGTTTTTGCAAAATTAATAGGTAAGAAAAAAGCTTTTGTTACGCTTTTCATTATCGCTATAATTAGCACAGGTTCTGTATTTTTCCTAACTGCTGAAAATCTTGGATTGATATTCTTTTTACAAATTACAGGTTCGATTACGGGAGGGCCATTAAGTGTTTTAATATGGGCAATGTATGCCGATACAGCTGATTATAGCGAATGGAAAAATGGAACTCGTTCTACAGGTTTAATATTTTCAGCATCAACTATGTCGCAGAAATTTGGATGGGCTTTTGGGGCATTTTTGGCACTTAACCTTATGGCACAACTAGGTTTTCAACCAAATGTTCAACAAAGTGCTGAAAGTTTAAGAGGACTGCTGTTACTCTTTACGATAATTCCAGCAGGTTTAGGACTATTATCTATTTTTATTTCACTCTTTTATCCTCTAAACGATAAGAAAGTCAAAGAAATAACAGATGAACTGAATTTAAGAAGGGAAAAGGAAGAATTAGCAATATCATAATTTTTACAATTTTATAATAAAACGGGCAGTTTGGTTATTCCATCATTGCCCGTTTGTTTATATAGATTCAATATGCAATACGGACATTTCGACGATAAGAATAAAGAGTATGTAGTTGACAGGCCCGATACTCCTGAATCATGGAGCAACTACCTGGGTTCTACAGAATACGGAGCTATTATTACCAATAATGCCGGAGGGTACAGTTTTTACAATTCGGCTGCCTCGGGTAGAATTACCCGTTTACGCCCAAATACAATTCCAATGGATCAACCCGGCAGGTATATTTACCTGCACGATCGCGATTCAAAAGATTTCTGGTCGGCTTCGTGGCAACCTGTAGGCAAACCTTTGGATAAATATAGAACCGTTTGCCGACACGGTACAGCTTATTCGGTTTTTGAGACCGATTACAATGGAATTTTTTCCGAAACAAGCTATTTTGTACCTCTCGGTAAAATTTATGAATGCTGGCATTTCAAGGTAAAAAATACCGGTTCAGAAAAAAGGTCGTTGCGTGCGTTTACTTTTGTTGAATATGTTGCAAACTGGCAAATGTGGATGGATTTAATTAACCTTCAGTATACCCAGTATATTTTAACAATGAATGTGATTGACGGAATTATTGACCATGGAACTAACCTTCACCTTCCGCCAAAGCCGGAAGATTTTGAAGAGGGAGGCCAGGGAAGACATACATTTATGGGTATTGCCGGGGCAAAAATCAGCGGCTACGATACCGATAGAAAGAAATTTATCGGACCTTACCGGAGTTATGCTAATCCGCTTGTTGTAGAGCAGGGTGAATGTACAAACTCTATAGCAGTAAGCGATAACGGTTGCGGTACCCTTCAGGTTGATATTGACCTGGAACCGGGAGAGGAAATGCAGTTTACCGTTGTTATGGGAATCGGAGAGGCGGCTTTGGAAGGTAAAACAGCTGTTGCCGAATTTAGTAAATCGGGAAAAGCAACTGAAGAGTTACACAAGCTTAAAAAATACTGGCATACTAAACTGAATAACTTTTCTGTACAATCGCCCGATGCTGAACTAAACAGCATGGTAAACATGTGGAGCCAGTATAACTGTCTGATTACCTATGCCTGGTCGAGAGCGGCAAGTTTAGTTTACAGTGGTGAACGGAATGGGCTTGGGTATCGTGATACTTTACAGGATATTCTTGGAGTACTTCATATAATTCCGGAAGAAGCAAAGCAAAGGCTCGAAATGATGATTACAGGACAGGTAAGCACAGGAGGTGCAATGCCTGTTGTAAAACCTTTTAGTCACAAGCCGGGTTCAGAACCTGCTCCATTGGAAAAGGATTATCGTTCAGACGATTGTATGTGG
This sequence comes from Bacteroidales bacterium, assembly GCA_016938235.1. GTDB lineage: Bacteria > Bacteroidota > Bacteroidia > Bacteroidales > UBA10428 > UBA10428. Next base: position 165,826 of record JAFGVA010000116.1, read on the forward strand.
ATGTTTAACACCATTCCGGCTTATGTAAAAGAAACAGGTGATCTTGATTTTTATCGCAAAATATTGCCTTATTCCGATAATGGGGAAGGAACAGTGTTTGAACATTTAAAGAAAGCTATTGAGTTTAATCTGAATCGACTTGGGGCAAACAATTTGCCATGCGGGTTGCATGCCGACTGGAACGACTGTCTGGTACTTGGTGAAAAGGGAGAAACTGTTTTTGTTGCTCTTCAGCTTAGATTTGCATTGGTAATTTATATTGAAATAGCTGATCTTCTGAATGAAATTGATGAACAAAACCGGGCTCAAAAACTTCTTGCTAAACTAGATGCTGATATTGAGAAATCTGCCTGGAATGGTGAATGGTATATTCGTGCTATAAAAGACAATGGATTGAGATATGGAGATAAAGATAGTGAAGAAGGAAATCTATGGTTAAATCCACAAACATGGGCGGTGTATAGTGGCCATGCAAATGCTGAAAGAAGCAGGAAAATTCTTGATCACGTTTACAATAAGCTTTTTACCCATTACGGCCTTATGGTTTGTGATCCGCCTTATGCAAAAGCCGATTTAGATGTTATTAAAGCAGTGCTTTTTAATAAAGGAACAAAAGAAAACAGCGGAGTGTTTTGTCACACTCAGGGTTGGGCCGTGATTGCCGAAGCCTTGGCTGGAAATGGAAACAGAGCTTATGAATATTTCAGAGCTTATATGCCGGCAGCCATGAATACCAAAGCCGAGATTCGGGAAATTGAGCCTTACGTTTATTGCCAGAGCACCCACAGTAAGTACAGTACACGATATGGAGCATCGCGTTTACCCTGGTTAAGTGGTGCGGCTACATGGGCCATGTATTCGGTAAGTCAGTATATTTTTGGTGTCAGGCCAGAGTATAATGGAATAACCATAGATCCTTGTGTTCCTGAGAATTGGAATAATTTTAAAGTAAACAGGTTGTTCAGGGGAAAACGTATGAATATTTCGTTTGAAAACAGTTCAGGAAGTCAAAAAGGTGTGAGGAAGCTTGTTTTGAACGGAAAAGAGCTTGATGGAAATTATATCGATGCTGATGTTTTAGGCACTGAAAATGAGATTATTGTTGCTTTATAAGTTGAAAGTTCATTGTGAATGAATCCGATTGCTATCGGATGAAGCAATCTTTAGATAATAAAATTACAGATTGATTCATTCCAGAGTCCCGGAATTCACAGTGACGGTATTAAAAAAGAAAATTAAATCGCAAATCTGAAATCAAACATCGAAACTCAAAAATCAAATAAATATTGAATTACGAATTAAGATTTTTGATTTTTGAATTTTGATTTTTTAAAACATTTTTTTTCTAAGAAGCTTTGTAAATGAATAAACAGGAACTTGAAGAACGATTAATTAA
>JAFGVA010000117.1 GCA_016938235.1 Bacteroidales bacterium
CGATAACTTGTAGCATCTGCTGAAGAATTCCAGTTCGAAGTTATCTGACCACAGGCTGCTGCTGTACCAGCTGTTGCAACTGGGGCTAATGGTGCTGTCAACAATCCATCATTAACAGTATAATCAGCGCTATGAGAGCATAAGCCTTCCACTACTTCAACATGATAGCTATCAGCAATAAGTCCATTTATATCTTCCTGCAAGGAATCAACAGTCCAGGAAGCATTACTCCAGGTAATTGTTGCACTTGCTGAATATCCAGTGAGCGTTAAGTTAATTGAACCCTCACTACCCCCGACACAAGTAGGATTAGTAACTACAGCAGAAATGCCTGTTGTACAAACGTGCTCATTTATTAATTCATTTACTAAATCCAATAAATCCTGATCCTCTAATAGAAAATCATCAATATCACCATAATTCACATCACAAGGATCATCCCAACTACAAATTTCAGTTAATCCCGGATTTTCAATGGAAATGGAGGAGCTATCACCAATGACAAAGAAGTTATCACTACCATCGGAATCTCCAAATATTATAACAGGGCTATTCCCTTGAATATCCAAATCTCCAGCTATTACAAGATTTCCATCACTTCGAATACTTCCGCCTGCATCATTCATATTTAAATCACCCAATACTATGAAATCTCCGAATATATCAACAACTGCAGTTTCCAGATTACAATTACCTGTAATTATAACCACACCATTAGGTTGGACCTCCATTGCACCTCCAACCAAATTTAGGTCTCCATCTACAAATAAAGTATCGCCTGGAGACACATCAATATATGCATATGCACCTGTTGTAAAGGTACCATTAACTTCAAGTGTTCCGTTAATATCTAAAGATGTAGGTGCAAAAAGCCAACCACCATGAATTGTAATATCTCCTGTTCTTGTAATTGTAACTTCCTGTTGAGTAACAAAATCATCACCTCCATCCAAATCTCCATCAACAGTGACAGTTAATCCAGGATCAGGGTTCCAATTAGCTGGATCATTCCAGTCTCCCGAATAAATATCATAAGATTGCGACCAAACAAAAAATGGTAGAAAAACAATGATTACAAAGAAAATATATCTTTTCATCGGTATTTATTGATTAAGTTAAGGGCACTATTCTTTAAACTTGCTATGTTGTTCATTTTCAAAGCTGAAGCGAAGATATAAAAACTAAGTATGCGCATTGGTTAAAGTTATTAACGCTTTATAAACAGATAAACAATATCAAAACTTTAGTTAACAAGTACTTATACATTTTATTTTTCCTGAAGGTTATCATTTATCAGGCTCATTTTGATTAACTGCAAAAAAGTGGTGATGAAAATCACCGGCAAATATCATTTTTTTTGTTCAAACCACTAAAAAATTGCAGGAAAATCGTAACTTATAATGTCTTAAAAATCAATAGCTATGGATAAAGAATACTACTGCCCCAAATGCCATGGTTATGTTAAAGTTGGCGATTTTATCATATTGGTGGCTAAAAATAAGTCCAAAACCAGTGGACTGCTGCTTTTACACCCGGAAGTTGGTAACTATTCAAGTATAAAACATCGCCATTTTGAAATTGATGATAAGGAAGTTCTTGAAATTCACTGTCCTTTATGCCATGTTAACCTTGCTTCTGACTTTGATGACAACTTATCGCATTTAATACTGGTTGAAGACAATAAAACCTTCGATATTTATTTCTCGAGGATTGTCGGAGAACAAAGCACCTACCTTGTTGACGGACAAACAGTAACAGCATCAGGAATTCATTCTGACAGGTATACCTACTTTAAAATGAGTGATAAGTTCAAACAATACCTTAAAAAGTAATCAGGTACAGTTGTATTTCTGAATCCCATCTTTTTCATTTCATAAGAACCAATAAACAATAAACAAGTAGTGAGATTAGTTGTTATGAATCAACATATAATTAACTAATTACACCAAGAATTCTTAAACACTAATATTCTCACCCATGGCTGGTAAAAATCAATCTCTTATTGAGAACATAATACAACCTATTCAACGTTTTTTTTTAAAATTGAAGCCTCAGTCGGCCTTATTCTGCTTGCTGCTACTCTAGTACACTAATTTGGACAAACTCAGGTTTTGGTGAAACCTATCATCATTTTTGGGAAACACACCTTTCAATTGATTTAGGCTTTTTTGTTGCAGGCTTTGAAATAAAGCGCGAATTGATCGCCGGTGAATTATCATCGTTCAAACAGGCGGCTTTGCCAATATCTGCTGCTATTGGAGGAATGATTATCCCTGCTGTTTTATTTCTGATAGTAAATAAAAATCCGAATGCTATGGCAGGTTGGGGAATACCTATGGCAACCGATATAGCTTTTTCTTTAGGTGTATTATCGCTATTGGGCAAAAGAGTACCACTTGCTCTCAAAATATTTTTATTAGCATTTGCCCTTGTAGATGTTCTTGGAGCTGTTATCGTAATTGCCATATTCTACAACCACGATATTCAATGGAGTTATCTAATCATTGGACTTGGGCTAACAATGCTGCTGATTGTATTCAACAAACTGAAAATAAAATCCATACCACCCATTATGATTTTGGGATGGGTTATTTGGTATTTATTTCTAAAATAGGGTATTCATCAAACAATTGCAGTGATTTTAATTGCATTTACAATTCCTTTAAAACGATCCAATAACCTCGAAACATTCAGACTGAAAATGCAGAATAACCTTGACTATTTTGTTTTGTTCAACTCCCAGTGAAAAAGACAGAATTATTTTATCTAACAAGCAACTAGCTGCATTAGATAATTTGGAAGAAAGAATTTTTCATGTTCAAAGTCCGGTAAAGCGATTGGAGCACATATTACATAAATTTGTAACCTGTTTTGTGATGCCTGTTTTTGCTTTGGCAAATGCTGGGGTATTACTAACTGGTATTGGTTTATCAAATATTTTTGGTGGGTTAAGCAGTTCTATTTCTTTTAGCCTTTTAGCCTTGTAGCCGGTAAAAATAACCGGAATATTTCTTTTTGCCTGAGCAGCAGTGAAACTAGGCATTACCGCTTTAACTGAAAACGTGCACTGGAAACATATTTTCAGCCTTGGTTTTTTAGGTGGTATGGGTTTTACCATGTTTCTTTTTATATCAAATCTTGCCTTCACATCTGAAGCCTTGCTAAATCCGGCAAAGATTGGTATCTTAGCCGGCTCTTTATTCGCAGGTGTAGGTGGTTATTTCGATCTTCATCTGTTGCTTAGAACAAAAAAAGAAGAAGGCTAAAACATTATGGAAAAACTTGCAAAAGAACTTTGCGAAAAACTTAAAGATTATACAGCTCAGGAAATAATTCGCTATTTCATCGTTGATTTTGATGGAAAAGTTGGTTTAGCTACCAGTCTGGGTGCCGAAGACCAGGTTCTAACAGAAATGATTTGCAAAGTAGATAAATTAACAAAGATATTTACACTCGACACCGGCAGAGTTTTCCCTGAAACCTATGATTTACTTGAAAAAACCAATAAGCATTACCAGATAAACATAGAAGTATATTTCCCTAATACAGGTAAAGTTGAGGAAATGGTGAACAAAAAGGGAATTAACTTATTTTACGAAAGCATCGAAAACAGAAAAGAATGTTGTGGAATACGTAAAATTGAACCTTTAAAAAGAGCCTTATCTGATATTGATGTATGGGTAACCGGAATTCGTAAAGACCAGTCTGTAACACGCTTCTTTACGCCCCTGGTTGAATGGGATGAAGGGAACAAGGTAATAAAAGTTAATCCGCTGCTTAAATGGAGCGAAAAAGATGTTTGGGCTTACATAAACGACAACAACATACCTTACAATGCATTGCACGACAAAGGATTTCCCAGCATTGGATGCCAACCGTGTACAAGAGCTGTAAAAAAAGGCGAAGATATAAGATCCGGCCGATGGTGGTGGGAAGAACCCGAGCACAAAGAATGTGGTTTACACACAAAAGATTAGCAAGTTTGCTTATTTGATAACTCCAGAGCCAACAAGTTCTTCATCATCGTACCAGGCTGCAAATTGTCCGGAAGTAATACCTCGCTGCATATCTTCAAAAAGAATATAAATGCCGCTTTCAACACAATGAAGACAAGCTTTCTGCAAAGCTTGCCGGTATCTAACCCGAACCAGATACTCCCTGATTTCACCGGTTTTCATCTCCAGATCAGATCTAATCCAGTGAATTTCATCTCTTGGGATAAACAATCCATACCTGTTCAGCCCAGGATGATTATGTCCCTGACCGACATAAACCACATTTTCAACAACATCAATTCCGAGAACAAAAAGTGGTTCTTTTCTACCGCCAATATTTAGTCCTTTGCGCTGTCCTATGGTATAAAAATGAGCTCCATCGTGTTCTCCGGCCAGAACACCCATTTTTGGTGAATATATTGCCGGTTCGGCAAAAACTTTAAGCTCATCTTCGAAGTAATTATAAGTTATTACAGGTTTTATATAGCTTGGATTATCATTTGAATCTTTAGGGATTTCAACAACAATTCCTTTTTTTGCATTTAATTTCTGCTGAAGAAAAGTTGGTAAATCAACTTTCCCGACAAAACAAATCCCCTGACTGTCTTTCTTTTTTGCTGTAGCAAGTCCCTGTTCTTCTGCTATTAGCCGAATATCCTTTTTATACAAATGCCCGATAGGAAACAAAGCTTTGCTTAGTTGCTCCTGATTTACCTGGCACAAAAAATAACTTTGTTCTTTTGACGGATCGGTGCCGGCTAGTAAGCGATGAACCTTCCTGCCATTTTTTGTAATGGTTTCTTTCCGGCAGTAATGTCCGGTAGCAACAAAATCGGCTCCCAATTCAAAAGCAGCTTTGGCAAACAGATCAAATTTCACCTCACGGTTGCACAGAACATCGGGGTTGGGAGTTCTTCCTTTTTGATATTCATTAAACATGTAGTCAACTACCCGCTGACCATATTGCACACTAAAATCAATAGTTTGAAACGGAATTTCCAGTTTTCGCGCTACCAATTCAGCGAAAATCAGGTCGTCGTTCCACGGACAATCACCTGAGAGAGTTCCCTCGGTCTCATGCCAGTTTATCATAAACAATCCGGTAACATCATAACCTTGCTCTTTCAAAAGGTATGCTGCAACGCTTGAATCAACACCTCCGGATAATCCTACGACAACCTTTTTCATCTTATATTTCAGATGGTTCTTTTAAATAAATCTATCATTTTAATAGCCGTAACAGCTGCTTCATCGCCTTTATTCCCATGCTTTCCTCCTGCCCTGTCAAGAGCCTGCTGTTTGTCGTCAGTAGTGAGCACTCCAAAAATAAAGGGTATATCGTATTGCGTGTTTAACTGTGTAATTCCCTGGGTCACACCATGGCAAATAAAATCGAAATGACGTGTTTCACCCTGAATCACACAACCTAAAACAATTATAGCATTGTATTCTCTTGTCTGGGCAAAAGCTCTGGCACCGGCTGTCAGCTCAAAAGTTCCCGGAACATAATCAACAACAATATCGCCTTCTTTTGCACCATGCTTAAGAAATGTATTTACAGCTCCGTCTCTAAGCGCAAATGTTATTTCTTCGTTCCACTCTGCGACAACAATAGCTACCTTCATGCCTTTTGCCGAGGGCACTTTAGAAGGATCATATGCCGAAAGATTCTTTAATGCAGTTGCCATAATAATATTTATTCTTATTGGATTAACTAATTAATACAAATTTAGTTGTTTTGATTTGTGATTTCCAGAAAATAAAAAAAGTACCAACATCAGCCTGATATTGATACTTTTTATTTGCAAATATTTTTCGAATTACATTTTCAGCTTAACTGCTGTTATGTATTTGTCAATTTCTTCTGCTTCTGTTGAATTTGGATAATTTGCTTTAATTTGCTCGTAAACATCAAGTGCTTTTTTGTTTTCATTGATCGACTCATAAACTATACCCGATTTCATTAAATAAACAGGCGATAGTAATTCATTCTCGTTGAGATTAGCAGCTTTTTCATAGTAAGAAACACCCTTTTCATATTCATCAAGTTCTACATATGCATCCCCGATAGCCCCTAAAGCAACAATTGAAACAAGTCGGTCATTTCCGTCAAAATCTTTCAGGTAATCAATCGCATCTTCGTACTGACCCAATCTTAAATAGGAGATACCTGCATAATAACAAGCAAGATTTGCCGATTTTGTTGCTGCATAATCGTCAATGATGTCTAACAGTCCTTTATACTGTCCATCGCCCTCAAGTGTCAGGTTGAAAGAATCCAGCTCAAAATACTTTTCAGCCATGAACATTTCTGACTGCGCTTCATTCTCTTTGGGTTCAAGATAAAATTTCTTATAGCTAAAAAACCCGCCAACTACTATTAATATTACTATTATAATAATTGAAAGACTTTTCCTGTTTTCTTCAATATAACGTTCGGTCTTTGTTAAAGCTTCTTCAACCGTCTGAAATCCATCGTGTTGCGGATTGTATTTCTGCTTGCTCATTTCTTGAGTTTAATTTATCATTTTAAAACGTGTGCAAATGTATATTATTTAGCATAATTAGCAAAAATATTTATTTGTTACTCGTCTTGATTCGTCTAAAAATTCATTTATTGTAAGGTATATTATCTATTTTTGAAGTCTTGAACTAAGTTTCTATGTATTTATCAGATTTATCCGTCCTGAATTTTAAGAATTACCCCGAATCAACTCTTTCTTTGCACAAAAAGATAAATTGTTTTGTCGGAAATAATGGTGTAGGTAAAACAAATATTTTAGATGCAGTATATTATCTCTGTATGTGTAAAAGCTATTTCAATAATACGGATCAGTTTGTTATTCGGAATAATGAGGATTTTATGGTATTACAGGGAAGTTTTTCGCTTGATAATGAGGTAGATAATATCTATTGCGGACTAAAATCCGGTAAAAAGAAAGTATTCAGAAAAAATAAAAAGGAATATCATAAATTATCTGATCACATTGGGCTGTTCCCGGTTGTAATGATTTCCCCATCAGATTCTTCGCTTATTATTGATACCAGCGAAGAACGACGAAAATACATGAATGCTGTTATTTCTCAGTACGATAAAGATTACCTTGAAAATGTTATTCACTACAATAAAATTCTGGCTCAAAGAAATAAGCTGCTTAAAGATATAAGGAATACCCAGGGGGCAAATGATTTGCTGTTGGTTTATGATGAACAGCTATTACCTCTTGGAAATAAAATTCATATAAGCAGAAAAGACTTTATTGAGCATCTTACTCCGGTTTTTAAAGACTTTTACAGGCAGATTTCTGAAGGGAAAGAACAGGTTGAACTAAATTATCTGTCTCAGCTTAATAACGAAAGTTTTGAGGTCTTAATAAAAAACAACCACCAAAAAGACTTAATTGCACAATATACAACAACCGGAATTCATAAAGATGATCTTGAAATGGTTTTACTTGGAAGTCCCATAAAAAAAATAGGCTCACAGGGGCAACAAAAAACTTTTTTGGTGGCATTAAAGCTTGCACAATTTAAATTTCTTTCAGAAATTAAAAACTTCTCTCCAATACTGTTGCTCGATGATATATTTGACAAATTTGATGTTAACCGGGTTTCGCAGATTCTGCACCTGGTATCTGATAATAATTTTGGACAAATATTAATTACCCATACCAATGAGTATAGAATGAAGGAACTTCTTAAAAAAATAGAAGGAGGGTACAAGCTTTTTAAAGTAGAAGAAAACCAGATAAACCTTATAGATAGTGAGGAAAAGTAATACTCAACCCCTAAAAAGTGTGCTTAGAGAATACATCGAGGCTCTGGGGCATCGAAGAAAGCTTAAGGAAGTTAATCTTATTACAAGCTGGGAAAACCTTATGGGCAAGGCAATATCCAACCACACAAAGAATATCTACATTAAAAATAAGACACTCTTCGTAAAACTAGATTCATCTGTACTTAAGAATGAACTGCTAATGAACAGAGAAAAGATAATTGACCACCTCAATTCACATGCAGGCGAATCAATTATCGAGAAAATTATTTTTCAATGAAACAGGAACAGATCGACTAAAAATGGTGTTTATCGAAAATTGAAAATCGTTCACTTTTTGAAAAGAAAAAATCACATTCAATTTCAGCATTTTCGTCACTATCGGAGCCATGTACAGCATTTCGCTCCATCGACTCAGCAAACATTTTTCTTATTGTACCTGGCTCTGCCTTACTTGGATCCGTATGACCAATTCGTCTGCGGTATTCAATAACGGCATTCTCTTTTTCAAGAATTGCAACTACTACAGGTCCCGAAGTCATAAACTCAATCAGGCTGTTGTAAAATGGTTTTTCAGCATGAACCTGATAAAAGTTTCCCGCTTGTTGTCTGTTCAACATAAACAGGCGCATTGCTGAAATGTGAAAACCAGCTTCGTTAATTTTGTTTAATATAGGGCCTATATACTCATGACTAACGGCTCCCGGTTTAATTATGGTAAGTGTTTTAGTTCCTGCCATAGAATTTAGATTTTGTTCGGGGTGAATATATAAAAAAAAAGTCTCATTCGGTTTTACATAAGATATAATTATATTTGAGCTTGATTAATACGTTCTCATGGAATTAAAAAATACCGAACATTCACAAATCCTTAAATTCAAAGAATTACTTGCTGACAAACAACAAAAAATTGTCATTGTTTCACATCGTAATCCCGATGGCGATGCAATCGGTAGTTCATTCGCCCTGTATAACTATTTTATAAAAGCCGGACACCTGGTTGACGTGATAATTCCCAATAATTATCCGCAGTTTCTAAATTGGGTACCGAATGTAAAAAACACGCTGGTTTATGAATGGCATGCCGAAAAGTGCAACCATTTGCTTAAAAGTTGCGATATCCTAATTGCAGTCGATTTTAATGATTTATCAAGAATCAGAGAATTTGAATCACAAATTGAACCGGATAATTGTTACAAAGTACTTCTTGACCATCATCCTGACCCGGGGAGTTTTGCTGACCTGGTTATTTCTGACACCAGTGTAAGTTCAGCAAGTGAACTGGTGTATTTATTTCTTAAAGAAATTGATTCTGTAAACCTGATGGATAAAGAAATTGCCGAATGCATCTATTGTGGAATTATGACCGACACAGGTTGCTTCAGCTTTAATTCATCAAAACGTCAAACATTCGAGATTGTAGGCGAACTTCTCGATTTCGGGATTAATAAGGATTACATTTTCAGTCAGGTATACAACAACTACTCTGCTGACAGAATGAAACTTATGGGCCACTGTTTACACGAGAAAATGACTTATATACCTGAAATGAATACTGCATTTATTGCTCTTAGTCAGGAAGATATAAAAAACTACAACTTCAAAGTAGGTGACTCAGAAGGTTTTGTAAACATTCCCTTATCGATACGGGGAGTAAAAATGTCCGGTTTATTTACCGAGAAGTCCGATATTGTTAAGATTTCCTTGCGATCAAAAGGTAATTTTGCCGTTAATGAAATAGTCAATAAGTATTTCGCTGGCGGTGGACACAAAAATGCCGCTGGTGGCGAATCAAAACTGTCTTTAGATGACACGATTGCAAAATTTATTAGTATTTTGGATGAATATAAAGATCAACTGAGTGACGATGATTCACAATAGAATATATTCTTTTACATTATTACTAATTTGTATGTTGCTGTTATCATGCAGAAAACCTGTATCAACGAATACCCCTGCTGGCAATAATAAATCGACCGAAGAACAGCTTGTTGAAGTGAACCGGATTTTAGTAAAAAAAGACAGACAAAAAATAACCGGATATATTAACCGCAAGGGGTGGAATATGATGGAAACAGAAACCGGGTTATGGTACGAAATTCTTGAAGAAGGATCTGGCGATTCTGCAAAATCAGGCCAGTTAGCAACAATGGAATATACAGTCAGACTGCTCGATGGTACAATTTGCTATACATCAAATAAAAACTCACCAAAAACTTTTTTAATAGGTAAAGGAAATGTTGAATCGGGTATAGAACAAGGCGTTCTGCTGTTAAAGGAAGGAACTAAAGCCCGCTTTATTTTGCCGCCGTATTTAGCGCATGGTTTGCCGGGCGATGGCGATAAAATACCCGCCCGATCTATAATAATTTATGAATTAGAATTACTTTCTTTAACAAATCCACAATAAATAAATGAAGCATTTTCTTTTAACAACAGTAACCGTTCTGGCGCTTCTTACAGCATGCACAAAAGAATCGAAATACGCGGGTTACAACGAAAGCCCTAAAGGATTTCATTATAAACTCCTTTCTATCGGCGAATCTGATGAGAAAATTAAGGAAGGTGATTTCGTAACGGCAGACATCAGCTACCTTACCCTTAAAGACTCTGTGTTTTTTGAGGGAAGACGAAAAATAAATCTCGTTCAGCCTGCTTACACGGGTGCTATTGAAGACTGTTTCAAAATGTTACGAAATAATGAAAGCGCCTCATTTATACTCACAGCAGAGCCATTCTTTAAAAATACCTTACAATCAGATTTGCCACCATTTTTAAAAGAAGATGACGATTTTAAAGTAAATATTACTGTTATTGATATTCAAACCGAAGATGAATTTGAAAAAGAAAAGCAAGCCTTTTTAAACTGGATAAATGATTTCGGTGACTTTGAAAAAGTAATACTAGAGCAATTTATTAATGAAGAGAAAATTAATGCAAGTCCAAGTTCAAGCGGATTAATTATGTTACCCCTTGTGAAAGGAAATGAAAAAACCATTGAACCGGGCGACACAATCACTATTAATTATGAAGGAAGGTTTCTTAACGGAAAATTCTTTGACAGTACGGTGCGCCGGAATCAACCTTTCCAGTTTATTTACGGAACCGAATGGCAGGTAATTAAGGGACTTGAAGAAGGACTTGGCAAAATGCACGAAGGAGAAAAAGCCTTGTTTATTTTACCCTCCGAACTGGCCTTCGGACAGGAAGGCAGCTCCACCGGAATTATTCCGCCATTTACTTCGTTAATTTTTGAAGTTGAAATAGTGCAAATTAGTAAGGGGATAAAAGACAATAAGCAACCGAATTTGTAGTTATTTTTATAATTAAAGCAACTAAAAGTTTAATTTTGCATCTCTATCTTAAAGTAACATACAATTTTCACAAAAGAAACATGAAAAAATTATTCGCTAAAACATATATCATTGCAGGAGCATTGCTGTTGATAGTTTTTCAGTCATCTTGTCTTAAAAACTTCGATGAAGAAAAGCAAAACGAAGAAAACAAGCTTATAAATGATTATATTAAAGCAAATGGCTTTACCGACGAGAACAAATTACCAACAGGTATTTATCTGAAGTTTTATAATGATACTACATTAACCGATTCAGCTAAACCGGTTACCGGCAATACTGTTTTATTAAGTTTTACCGGTCTATATACCGATGGCGAAATTTACGAAACCACAGATCCTGAGCTTGGTACCAGTTTGTTTTCTGACCATTATTTTGTTTACGGTCCCATGCGCTTAAAAATGGGTAAAATATTATATGGTGTCGATACAACACTGCGATTTTTTAGTCCCGGAGATTCAGGAACAATGGTTATCCCTTCAAACTACGCCTGGTACGATTACCGACCGGTTGTTTATCATATTAAGCTTCACGAAGTGATTGAAAATGATTCGCTTTACGAAGAATCTGTTTTTAAATCATTTTTTGATTCAAGCAATTTCTCCAAAACAAAGATTATAGCTCAATATACAAGTACCAAAGCAGCTTATCCCAAGGATTTATATTACCAATTTAGTCACGATTCTGTTGATTCTTTGGCAAAAACACCCATAAATGTTGCCATTAACGACAGCTTAATGATTGACCTTACAGCACGATTTGCCGAAAATTACTATGGTAATGCAATTGGTCGTATTTTTTTTCCGTTAAGTAATTATCCCAGCCAGTTCAAATACAGGTATGGAAATGGCTCTATGTTCCCTATTGTTCCGGCTATCGACTCAGCTATAAAACACATGGCCGTTGGCGATGAACTGGAAATCTGCGGACAATCGTGGTGGGGATACGGCGACGAGGGATTCAATGATTCGTACTACAACATTATTGCCGTTCCGGCATATACTTCTGTGCATTATAAAATACGCCTTTTGGGACACAGAAAGAGTGATATTTGGACTTATGCCGAATAAAATCCTAAAGAGTTAAGAATATTGTCGGCTTTTTATGTAAATCAGGTTTTTGTGCTTTTTTCCATTCTTCCACAGTAAGCGTTTTTATTAATTCATCTTCCTGGGTTATATGACAAGCAATACAAATTTTGATGCTGTTACTACAATGCTTAATTAAATCCTCCAATAACTGATTATTTCGGTATGGAGCCTCAATAAATATTTGAGTTTGATTATTACGATTGGCCTGTTGCTCTAATTCCTTTATTTTTTTTATTCTAAAAGTGGGTTTAACAGGCAGATAACCATGAAATGTAAAACTCTGACCGTTTAAGCCTGAAGCCATTAATGCCAGAAGAATGGATGATGGACCAACAAGTGGTACAACTTTGATATTTTGTTTATGGGCAAGTTCTACAATTTCGCTTCCCGGATCAGCTACAGCAGGCACTCCTGCTTCTGACAATAAGCCAACATCTTCCTGCTCGCAAGGTTTTAAATATTTCGAAATTTGATTACGGTCAGTGTGTTTATTCAACTCAAAAAAATGCAAATCATCTATGGGAATCTGAATGCCGTATTGAATAAGTTGCCTTCTTGCAGTTCGCTCATTTTCAACAATATAATACCTTATGTTGTTTACCACTTGCTGAACCTGAATTGGTATAACCAGATCCTTATCAGATTCTCCGATTGTTGCCGGTATTAAGTATAGTTTTCCTTTCATTCAACTGGAAGTTTGGGTAAAGATATTTATTCATTGTAAGATTTTAGATTTTAGATGTCAGATTTTAGATTTTAGATTTTAGATGTCAGATTTTAGATTTTAGATTTTAGATTTAAATGAACAACTCAATCTCTTATTCTCTAATTCTCTAATTCATTCATTCTCACATTCACTCATTCTCACATTTACTCATATACGCTCTCACTATCAAACAAAACTCAGTCACTAAATCACTATATTTGTTTACAATGGAAAATAAGCTAAATATTACATTTTTAGGTACCGGAACGTCACAGGGTATACCTATAATTGGTTGCGACTGTGAAGTTTGTCGGTCAGCTGACGCCAGAAACAAGCGCTTAAGAACATCCATACTAATTAATTATAAAAACAAAAACATTGTTGTTGACACCGGACCCGATTTCAGGCAACAGATGCTTAATGCTGAAGTTAAAGAGCTCCGTGCAATTCTTTTCACTCACGAACATAAAGACCATGTTGCCGGATTGGATGATGTTCGTCCTTTCAATTTTAAAACCGGTAAACCAATTGATGTTTATGCTGAACAAAGGGTACAAGATGCCATTAAACGAGAATATGCCTATATTTTTTCAGAAAACCCTTATCCGGGAATACCCCAGATAAATATGCACCTGATATCTCATACCAATTTCAATATCGATGATATTGAAATTAACCCCATACGTGTAATGCATCACAAACTTCCGATTTTAGGTTTTAAAATTGGAAAATTTGCCTACCTCACCGATATAAAAACACTGCCCGGGGAAGAAAAAAAGAAAGTAAGCAATCTCGATGCAATAGTAGTAACCGCGTTACGAAAAGAACCCCATATTTCTCACATGAATATCGAAGAAGCTGTAACATTAATCAGGGAACTAAATCCGAAAAAAGCTTACCTGACCCATTTAAGCCATCGTTTTGGGTTGCACGAATTTGAGGAAAAGAAACTTCCCCCGAATGTGTTTATTGCGTATGATGGTCTGCGGATCTCTATATAAATTAGCTGTTGTTACCTGGCTGCCTTTTCATAGAAAGCAAAACAGATGAGATGGTAATAAGTGACAAAATTAACACGGTCGATCCGCACATAAGCAAAGCAAATTTCAGACTTATATTATCGGACCAGTAGCCTAGTAAGGGGCCAAAACCTGAGTAAATAACCCGAATTACCAGGCTTCGTATCGACAACACAGTTGCTCGTTTACCAGAATCTGTTATGTCGTTTATGTATTTCTTCAAAATAGGGTGAGCCGTACCCCTTATTATATAAAATATTACTAATGAAACGATTACCCACAGATTAAGGCTAAAAGCACTTGTAATAAACCCAACAGATAAGGGGATTGCTAACAAGAACAAAATCTTTTTCATACTAACGCTTCCCAATTTCACCGATAACAGACTGCCTGCTGCAACAAGCAGGTTCAAAACAACCCATGCGTAACCAAAATCCTGTTTCGGTAATCCAATTTCGGTAAATATTGGCTGGGCAAACCAGGCCATTGTTAAACTTGCAAAGCCAATTATTGATGAAAATATGACCAAATCTCTCAACACCCTGTTTTGTCTCAAAGTGTGATTCACAATCTGCAAGATATCCTTAATGCCCGGATTGTTTCGTTTACTATGCATTGTAGGTTCAACCAAAAAAACCGAGACAATAAATGCCAGAAAAGCTAAACCAGCCTGAATATAAAAATTAACCCGTACAGTTTCGAATACGAAAAGTGAAACAAACAAACCGGCAAGTGCCTCGGCAAAATTGCCGGATGCTGTTATTCTTCCTTCAACTTTAATGTAATTTCTTTCTTTTTTTTGCTGAAGTAAGGTATCATAAAGCAAAGCCGAATCTGCTCCCGATAATAAACTCTGGCCAATTCCCAGTAATACTTCGGCTAATACAAAGCCTATAAAAAAATAACTCTGCGAATAAACAAAGAACCCGATTGAACCTAAAAGAGTACCTGTCACTAAAGCTGTTTTTCTGCCCCAAACATCTGCCACATACCCCGAGGGCACTTCAAGAACTGCAATTATCAATGAATATATGGCATGAAGAACAAAAAGCTCGGTAACAGAAAAGTTATTCTCTTTGTAAAAAAGATAAATAACTGGCATGTATACCATGAACCATTTAAAAACTTTAATGAGGTATAATAGCGGTATATTACGGTTTATAGTCATTTTCAAAAGCATGCAAAGATAGCAGAAACAATTTTTCTTTAGCTAAGTACCTGATCTTATTGATGCTAAATAGTAAATAAGTTTCTGCACGTTTTTTATTTTTTTTTGCTAAATTGGAATCAAAAGACATATCATAATTAAGAAGCTGAAAACATCATATTTATGAGCTCAAATAATAAAAGCATTTTTGATAGATTAAATCCCTACAATTATAAATTCGGGACGAAGATTAATATACTGGTTTTTGCTCTCATCGTAATTAGTCTATTTGCTTCTATATTAGTTAGCAACAAATATTACAGGTCGGTTAGTAAGAATGCAAACCTTGATAATATTCATGAAATAAACAGTCTCAAAAAAGCTTCAATTGAAAAAGATTATAATGCTTTTATTAATAAACTTTCAAATACTTCTTTTTCAGATCTTGCCTTCTATGTAGAACAGATGATTCAGGGTTTCAATGACTTTCAGCACGAGAGAACCGAAGCTTTTTATCCTGATTCTATCTCAATCTATCGTCGGGAATTGATGAATTATTATCAGGATGAATTTATTAAATCTATTCCATGGCAAAAACCTGCATTGCAGGATATTTTCCCTCAAAACGATAAAGAAATTGTATTACAAACAATATACTTTGCAAAAAACGAATACCCTTTAGAAGAAAAATATAAGCTTGAACAAGTGCTTGATTACACTCTCTACTCAAATAACCATTACATTATTCATGGAGAGGTAATGAAAATAACAAAGGAATTCGGATTCAGAAACGTTTACCTTATTGACAGTAAAAATGGAGACATTATTTACAACATGAACAAAAACGTCACATTAGGGCTTAATATGTATCGCAGCTTTCTGAATAAAACTGTTTTTGCTGCAACATTTCAAAAAGCCATTATGGCCAGCCCCGGTATGATAATATCGAGTGAATTCTCAAACTTTGTTCCTTCATTAAACCAACCGGCTGCATTTTACGCCTTACCAATAATGGGCTATGACAACAAAGTTATTGCTGTGGTTATAGCAGAAATCGGACCTGAATTTTTAAATAAAATGATATTTGGTACCTCACCAAAAGATTCTCAGGTCGATCATGTTATTATTGGCGAAGACCTTCAGTTACGTTCTTTTCCGCTTGAACAGGTATTGTATCCTGATAAGTTTGTCCAAAATCTTAAAGAAAAAGCCAGGAAAGATGTCGACTTTCAGAAAGCAAGTCTTTTAAAAACAGCCGCCCTTAACCTGTCCTTTCCCTCCGACTTTGATATATTAGATTCTGAAGGATTAAAAGCAAATAATTACATGAATGAAAGTGCCTATCTATGCTCAACTCCTTTAAACATTATAAATCACAACTGGTATCTGGTATCTCAGATTGAAACAAAAAAAGTTGCAAAAAATGAATTCAGCTATAGCCTTGCGATGGGTATTGTTTTTAACGCTGTTTTAATTTTATCCATTTTTCTTACCTATTTATGGCGTAAATCAATGGTAAACAGATTAAAAATGCTGAAAAATGGAATACAAAAACTCGCTGAGGGTGAGAAACAGGAAGAAATGATAAATAAATGGCATGATGAATTAGGCGAATCAATTGATACATTCCTCGAATTATCAAACAGGATCGATGAGGCAGGGAAATTTGCGCATGATCTCAGCGATGGAAAATATGATTCTAATTTTGATGCTATTTCGGAAAATGACAGCTTTGCAAGCGCATTAAATACCTTAAAAGAGACCTTGAAAAAAAACAAGGATGAAGAGAATATTCGTGCCGAGGAGGATCGAATTCGCAACTGGACCAATGAAGGAATTGCCATGTTTAATGATTTACTTCGTGAAAGTAATAACGACATAAAAAACCTGGCTTACATTATTATTGAAAGTCTTACGAAATATATTCATTCACCTGTGGGTGGAATTTACCTTGTTGATGGTGAAGAAGAATCTTCAAAAAAGATTAAGCTAATCGCAGCTTATGCCTACGACAGAAGGAAGCAAATTAATAAAGTTATAAATATTGGCGAAGGAATAGTTGGTAATTGTTACCTCGAAAAGAAATTTATAACACTTAAAAAAATACCCCAGGATTACATCGAAATCGGATCCGGATTAGGAAAAGCCTCACCAAATGTTTTGTATGTTATTCCGCTGCTTTATAATGATGAAGTTCTTGGCTTTTTAGAATTAGCTGCTTTCGAAGAACTTAAACCATATGAAATTGAATTCGTTGAGAAGCTGGCTGAAAATATCGCTGCTACTTTCTCTACCGTGAGACTAAATTCAAAAACAGCTGAACTACTAGACGAATCAAAAAGAAGAGCGAATGAAATAGTACAGCAGGAAGAAGAAATGAGGCAGAATATGGAAGAAATGCAGGCTACACAAGAGGAGCTGGCAAGATTACGTGACGAAGATGAAGCAAGAACAAAGCAATTGCAGACTGAGATTTATAACTCTAAATCCATGATACAGCAACTTATAAACAGTATGGATGGAGAAGTTATTATTAAAGATGCTAACGGTTTAATTGTGCTTGTTAACGAAGAAGCTGCAAAACGGTTTAAAACTGCACCTGAGAAACTAGTCGGCAAATCAGATGCTGACCTGTACCCACCTGATAGAGCAGAGCACGAAGCTCATATGGATCAGATGGCCTTAAACGATGGTCTTGTAAGCGAAGAAATAACCGACCTTGTTGGTACTGAAAAACAAGCATATTTTGTTGTTAAAAAACAGTTTTATATTCCAACAACACGCCAAACAGGAATAATTACAACACGTATGAAGCGTTAATAAAACTGAAGAATCCGGAATCAGGCAGGATTTTATGTAAAAAATCATTTTTTTGTAGGTAATCGAACAAAAAATTATAAATTTGCAGCCGATTTAAAAAGCTGGTTCCGTAGCTCAGCTGGATAGAGCAACGGCCTTCTAAGCCGTAGGTCACAGGTTCGAATCCTGTCGGAATCACTTAAGAGTATTGAGTGTGAGTGAAGAGCAAGTTCTTTACTCACACTTTTTTTGTTTTAGGTGTTCACAACTCTCCACTCACACTCTAACTCTTGCTTATATGTTGTATTATATTTGTTTACAAAACTCAATATGTTCGATTTTGAAAAATTGGAAGTATACAAAAAAGCAAAGCTTTTTAATTTAAATGTATATAATTTCTTAGAAAGTGAATTATTGGTTAGTAGTAATAAAAAAGATCAACTGGAAAGAGCTGCTTTTAGTGTAATGTTAAATATTGCAGAAGGCTCAGGTCGTTTTACAAATAAAGACAAGCGCCACTTTTATGTTATAGCAAGAGGTTCAGCTTTTGAATGTGTAGCAATTTTTGATTTCTTATTAGCCAAAAAGATTATTAATGACAAGACTTATACGGAATATTATTCTTCTTTAGAAGAACTTTCTAAGATGCTATTGGCTATGATTAAGAAATTGTCATGATAAGCTGTTTACCCTATAATAAATAATCCCCGTTTAACCCTATACACCATTGTTATTAGCATCACTATATCTTCCTTAATCTTCTGTAAATAAAATCGAATTTTTACTGTTTATAAGCATGAAAACAGATACCTGATGTTTTTAGATTTATTTAAATCAATCATATAAAACAAGATCTGCATAGAGTCAGATTCATGGAGCAGAGCTGAGTAGTAAGTGTGTGTGAAGTGCAAGTCCTTTATTCATAAGCTTTATTTATGCCATAATCAGTTTACTTGTAATTTCATTATTAACCAGGAGTTACTAACTTCGATTACTAAGTCAGGTCTGCATTAGAACTTAAAATAATCCATGCCTGTGCTTTGCTACAATATCATATACCCAGTCGCGAATAAATTTTGGTATTACAACAAACACATATAGAAAACGGATAATACCGGGTAGCTGTCTGAATATTCGAAGTGCTGCATCTGATTTAATATAAGCTTTTTGGTTTCGTATTAAAACCACTGACTTATCGTAATCAGATGGAAAACCATAATTCTTTAACAACTCTTGACCCTGGGGTGAAAAAAGCGAAATATACTGGAATAAATTATCTCCACCTCTTAGCGATAAGAACGCCACAGTTTTATTACACAGAGTACATGTATCATCAATTAGCAATAAGTCCATGGCACAAACTAAGGATTAAACATAATATCATTTTATTTCAGCTTTTTACTGGCAGCCGTTTATAAGGCTTGATGCTAATTGTATGATAATAAAGGATTGAAACTGGCAAAAAGTTCAAATTACTTACTTTTATCATAGGTCGGACAGTCATATATATCCCTGCAAATCCGATAACCAACAGATACCTGGTGTGAGCCGTAATTATTCATTTGCAGCCTGTTAATGCCTAGATCAAAGCAATACTGGAAATTCCATTTATCTAAATCGTATCCAACAAACAAGATTACATTCTGGTTGGCACTCATAAGGTCACCCAGGTATTTTCTGATTAAAATTCCCGAGCTAATCTGGTTTTCAAAACAAATACGATTTTTTAAATCTACCTGCAACAGGTTTTCTCCCCTGGCAATATAAACCGTTGATTTTATGTTAAATTTATTTTTTCTTGGCTTAAAATAATACCCCGCTAATAAAGTTGAGAAAAATGAATCGTTCCCATACTCCAAATAATATTCTGTGCTAAGGGGTAATAGGTTATAAACCGCTAAACCTCCAAAAAACCTATCGCTATAAAGATAAAAACCACTGGCCGCATTATAGTAAAACTCAGAAAAAACAGTACGGGAAATTGCAGGATCAATAAGGTATTCTGTAAAATCACGCTCATCAAAGGTGTACTGACCAAGCTTACCTGAAAGTCCCAGGCTAAGCCTTGTATTGCTTCTGCCTAAAAACATTTGAAATGTATAAATCAACTCGCAACCTAAATTCTGAGTTGCTCCATTATTATCTCTTACCAGGTTCGCTCCCAAACCATGTTTTTTATACTTACTGAATTGCTTTGGTACCTGGGCATAAAATGTCTGAATAGACGGTGCTCCCTGTATTCCTAGCCATTGATGCTTATCTGAAATTCCAAAGGTCTTACAATCGGTAATAGCTGTAGCAGCGGGATTTACAAGGCTGGAATTCAAATAATACTGATTATGCACA
Source organism: Bacteroidales bacterium (assembly GCA_016938235.1). Lineage (GTDB taxonomy): Bacteria > Bacteroidota > Bacteroidia > Bacteroidales > UBA10428 > UBA10428. The sequence continues at coordinate 20,232 of JAFGVA010000117.1, forward strand.
GCCAATTGCTGCGCGAAAAGCGCTGAAGAAAACACGAATGATATGAAAAGAATGACCGTTTTCTTCACAGTTATCTTTTTATAGTTACCTGGCCTTTATAAGGCTTTTTTATTTCCGGTACCGAAATCAAATACCAGTATGTGCCCTCAGGTAATGATCTTCCGGATGATGTTCCGTCCCATTCACCATCCTCTGCTTTATAACTGGCAACAGTATTTCCAAACCTGTCAAACACAAAAATCTCTGCATCGGGTTCATTTAACAAAAAAGGTATAAGCCAGGTATCGTTGTAACCATCTCCATTTGGAGTGAAAAAATTAGGAATACCAATATCAAGTATTACTTCTATCTCATCATCTGCTTTGCAACCCAAATGATTGGTAATTGTAAGAGAATAAATACCGGAATTACTAACAGTAATTGTCTGTTCTGCACTACCAGTCGACCAATCATATGCAGAATAAACAGAATCGGGCGAAAGTTCAATACTTGTGCCGGCTGGTATTATGGTATCATTTCCCAAACTAAATTCGGGGCTATCCAGCACCACAACATTCAGACAATAATTTTCCTGCTGCGGAAGCCCCTCATCAATTACAAGATTTACATTATAAGTACCGGGTTCATCATAAAAGACCGGTGGAGGATTTCTTTCTGTTGAAGATGCAGGATTTGCATTTGTACAACCGGGGAAATACATCCTGGTAAGTGTAGAATTATCAATATTGGCTACAAAAGTAAATAAAGTATCTCCCACCCTGAAAACATCAGATATTCCCTGTGGATTGTAAAGACTACCAATTTCTCCAAGTGAAGTAAACTCAGGATCGCTGTTGAGTCCGTTATAAAACTCCATCCTCACAATATCGTTAAACCTGTTTAACACGAAACCGTATGTTCTTTCGCAATCGCGAAGTATTGTTAAATCAAAAGGGTAATGTAATACAGCACTACCGCCAATTGTACTTCCGGATGGTGTTGATAAAAGTGAACTGCCAAACTCCAGTCTTGAAATTTCGTGACCATCGTAGTTTGAGATAAACATGTACCAATTTCCGTTTTCATAGATTGGTAAAATTCCACATGGGCTATTCAGGCTGGCAGGATTTCCCAGGTTTTCGCCAATGGGAGGGCTATCCAGACCGCCGGTAAACACAAACCGGGTAGTCGTGTTTGTATTTTTGTTTACGGTGAAGCCAATCCAAGTGCCATCAACAGATTCAAGATATAAATCAACCGGATAGTCTAAAGCTCCAATATTACCCAGGTTATTAACTGCAGGCGAATTGTTGGCTAAAGAATTCCCGAAATCAAGCCTGACCAATCTCGATTCTTCACGTTGTCCGCCAATAACAAAAACATACCATTCCGAATTGTCATGAACAACTTGTATTCCTTGTAAATGCCGGGGCAAAGCACCGCCAAGATTACCCATATTAACCGAGGTAGGTTCTGATAAAAAATCTGCACCATAGGTATTTCTTGTAACGGTTCCGTCGTTATGATTTGTTATAAAAGCATAGTACACCTCATTATCTTCTGCAAAATCGATAAATGCAGGACCGTTTAATGTACCAGAATTTGATAAATTTTCTCCTTCTGGTATATAAGCAAGGTTTCCTGAACAGAAATTCCAATAATATGAGGCTGCCTCCCTGGATTGATTCACGATAATTAGAGAATCATCAATACAAACAGTGTCAGCTGCTGTGAATAGAGCCTGAGCATGAAGCGGGTTTGTATTTAGGATTGATAATACTGTAAGTATAATATAAAATAAAACATTCTTATGTGACATTTTCTGGTTTAGTAGTTTGTTCTGTGCTGTTTTATACCTAAAAACAGATTGCTTCGTTTTCGTTCCTTAAACTCGCAATGACGTCATTGCGAGGAAATATGACGAAGCAATCTGTTGATTAATAATAGTTAGTTTTATATTTATTTTTTCATGAAAACAAATAGTTATAACTATGGATTACTTGACTTCAAAATCTGTCCCTGGAAGATATTTTCAGCGGAACCAGTATTATTTTTACCGGTAATCATGAAAATATATGTTCCATCAGGAATACTGCTCTTTCTCCAGTTCAGGAAGTTTTGGCCGGCATTGCCACTGCAATTAGCTATTCTATCTACCATCTGACCATTCATGTTATATATAGACAAATCAACATCGTAATAATCCTGGGTCAATGTATATTCAAAGCTTACAACATCGACAAATGGTGTTGGATAAACCTTAACAAACTGCTCTGCTGAATTATCTGAGGTGCTGCTTGATTCTTCATAGTTTATCGAAATCAGGTTGTTCAATTCAGTCATTTCAACAAATTTGTATGCATCGTCAACAATGGCTATGAAGTCAATTGACTTATCTGTATTTGGTAAGGTATAAGTGCCTTTTAATTCAATTGTTTCTCCCGGCAGGAATTCTTCCTGACTAAGTTCTGCAATGGCAAATTCGTGCACGCCATTGCCGATCACCGGATAAATTCTGAACCAAACATTATTGCCAATTATTCCCCGGTTATGCGCCCTTGCTGTCACCTCAACCTGTCCATCTCCTAAATCAGTAAAATTGATACTTATTGCCTCGAAATCGTAGATTTCAAGTAACAAATCATCCGGATCTTCAAACTCAAAACTTGATTCAACAAGAGTACCTTCGTAATTTATTTCTGTTAAATCAATTATGGTGCGAATATCCACTTCCTCAGGAATTTCATCAGCATTTATCATAAATGGTAAATACTGTTTTTTACGCTCTCCCGGAATAATATCTCCCAAATCAATCGTTAAAATTCCCTGAGCATAACTACAATTCTCATCAAGGCTATCGGTAAGCACTGTGTAATATGGGCCGGGATTAATGCTTATAATTGAATTTGATGAGATGTCTGTTCCGGTATTCTTAGCGGTTAGCATAGTAACTACATAAATATCTTCATCGCTTTCATATAGGATGGTATCTGAGACAGGTGTTCCGTTAATGCTGTATACCTCATTAGTAATACGAATTCTTGGTCCCAAAGGTCTGACTGACAAACTTCCGGATTCAACCTCTTTTTCCCCGTCCCGGTCAGAATAACTAAGTACCTGTCCGTTTGTAAGAGGCAGTATCTCAGCGTCGGTATTATAGCTGTCGACAATTCCCTCCTGCATTATTACCAGTTGTGAAGTATCTGTAGCTGGGAAAGTAGTGAAATTGTTTAAATCCAAAACTCCACCGCTCATGCTTAACTCACCTTCTACTGCATCAAAATCATCTGATGAGAAGTTTACATTCGAATACTTAATTTTACCTGTAGGAACGAAATTGCCAGTTGTTGAAATGCTTAATTCAGATAAACCGGCATTGTCAATCACCATTTTCTGGTATGCTGAAATCCTGCCATTTTCATCTTTATCGACTACACTAAACAAAGCATCGGGTACCTGGTATGAAATACTGCCGTTATTGGTTCCATCGTAATGCATCTTTGTTCCCGTAATTGTAAATGGTATCTTATAAATTCCTTTCTCCAATGCAGGATTAACCTTTATAAGAAACACAAAATATGCTTTCCGGGTAGGCTGCATCAGGTTAAGTGTATCTCCCATCTTTATCAGCACCTCACTTTCGGGTTGATTAAAGCGCCAGCCGGTTGTAAAGGTTCCCGGCTGATCTCCGGGTACTATTTCATCGCCTTCAACATGCGATGGAACAAGCGGTCGAGGATAAGCCACATAAGACATCTCGACTGTTCCTAATTCAGCTTTTAACTGAGGTTTTACACAAGTATTAATCCAGTTATCGTTGGTACTGTTTCCAACTTCAACACGCACCTCAAAGAAAGTTCCCGTTACTTGTTTTGGAAATTCTGCTAAATCCGGATTACCCGGATTAAGGTCAGCATATGGCACCAGGGTTATTGTCTTTTCATCATAAGCAGGGTCAACAATCGATGACATTGAAATTGCCGGTTCGATTAAAGTACAAGGATCTTTTGCCCCAACAAATGTTGTGATTGTCGATTCTCCAAAGCCATATGAAATATGATAGGGATCGAAATTATAGTTAAACGCATGTGGTTCGTTGGTATCGCTGATAATATGTTTCAGGTAAACGGTATCGATGCCCATGTAAACCATTTCAGGTACTACCTCTGACTTCAATGAAATATCTGTTCCTGTTGCATAGCCAGATAATACATGCGAGAAGATTACCCATGGTGAACCACCGAATATTTCTTCACATACCAGAACTCCACCTTTGCTTATTTCAACAGAACCTTCCCTGCCCCGGCCTTCGTAATCGGCGTGAATTGTAATGTGTGTTTTACCCAGGGTTTCAAAGAAATCGTCACCGTATGTGCCATCAGCACCACTGTACCAGCCAGAATCTACCTTACCGTATATATCGTCGGTAAATGGTACGGTCGGAAAATCAAGAAAGTCTTCTCCATCGCCGGGCATAAATGCATCGTGCAGGAATCCCGTTTTAGAAGAAAAACGGTCGCCACGATCGTCAATCCAGTCGTCTTTACCATCGAAATTATCATCGTCTAAAGCTGCCGGAATTAGCAACTGAGGGATGTAAACCTGGTATTCAAATGCGCTTTCCCAGATTTCAACTTCGTTCCAGGTATTCGGATTATCGATCCATTTTGAAAACTTTTGTCCGTCAATCTGTACAATTGAATCTGTATTGTAAGTTCCGTCTTCATTTTTAGGTAAAGTAATTCGGTACCCCCCCATACCTTTCGGAATGGAATATATAAAGTATCCGAAAACTCCATCGCCATATTCCGGCACTCCATCGAGGATTTCAGAAAGATCGTTATAGTCTACATCGTAGCCCACATTTCTTATCCAGTAGTATGTGTACTCTGTTGAAGCATCCATATCAAATACCAGGTGAGCATTACCATATTCAGGTAATTCCTGTATAGTCTCCCCGGCTGTATCAAAAATCTCGTAATTGTTCGACAGGTATTCAAACTGAAGCGGATTTGGCAAAGGCGCCCAATAGGTGTATGTTGTTCTTATTGGTGTAACTTTCTCTTCACCGAAAACAGTCTCATAATTCACTTTTGAATATAATGATTGCTTTGGGGTATAATTTCTCATATCAATTTCCTCACCACCCAATGAAAGAACAGCAATAAACTCGCGGTGAGGCTGCGGAGCTGTTCCTATCAGACTATCTGTTGGCAACATCTGGTATTCCGATGTGTCTACAAAGGTGAATCCTTCGTAATTACTGATTTTCTGATGAATTAACTGATCCCAGATTACATTTCCATTATCATCGCGTTCCATCCAGTGGCTCCAGGTAGTATCACTTATATCCGCATCGTATGGATAAAACATTCCCGGGTAACTGTCAACGCTTAAAGAGTCATACGCATCGGCAACACCTGCCGAAAGAGGAATTAAATCGGGCGGATCAACCCATATTTCATAACTGCAGTAGGGATCGTAATATTCATATCCGGCAACACGGCCTATATCCCAGGTTACTTTCCAAACCCTGATTTTATCATCTTCATCAAAGTTAGAATCAACTATTCCATCACCATCGGTATCTTCGGGAATTATTCCATCGTGGTCAATATCTTCGAAAACAAAGCTATCGTCACCGGTACGGAGGTGGTTCCATGGATTTGCCCAATACACAGACTCTTCGGTTAAAGTATACCCTTTCGGAAAGATACTTGCTGTATCTAACCAAACATCAGGATCTCCATCACCGTCCATGTCGTAATCCGGACTGGATTCATCGTTACTGCCCCGCAACACATCAACATATTTTCCTCCGGGAGTTTTGAGTATGGGTATGTTTATGGAGTTATCGGACCAGTAGAAAGGTACATCTTTAGGAATGTATTGAATGTATTCTGTATTCTCGGCAGCACTTCTTGATTTGTTTTCCATTATCATGAAAACCTTGAAGGGCTGGTAAGTTAATCCGAGAAAATTTTTATAATTTACATCGGTATCAGCAAAAATTCTTGCACTGAATAAAATATCGGCATAAGCTTTATTCTTTTTGAAAGCATACTTAAATCCCCCTTTTGAATAATTTGTTGTGTTGTTTGCCACATTGATAAGAGTACCACTGCTCAGGTATTTATTTACATTTTCATGAATAGCGTTATCGGGTTCAGGTGTTGCCAGGCGGTATCGGATGACCAATTCGGAATGTGCGTTTAATGCAACTGAAGAAAACAATAATGATTGATTATTATAATCTGCAGCCGGTCCGGATACAACGTTAATAAAAGTAAAATACGGAATGACAGCTTCCTGAATATCAACCGTAATTGAGTTGCCGGACAAATTTCTGATAGTTAATTCCACTTCAAGTGTATCAATACGATCATAAGGAATTGCATTATCGGCAATTTGCTCATCGTAAAGAATCTCATTTTTTACTTTCCGTGTAACATCTACTTCGGATGAAAAAGCAGCCAAAATACTATTTAAGGTCCAACTGATTTGCTGACTGGAATTATCAGAGTTTGAAAGTCCGAAAACAGTTGGCAGACCAGTATTACATTGAATTTTACCTCCGTTGGAATTATCTGAGTTTACTTTAAATAAGCATGGATTACCGGAGGTCTGGCTCACAATTGGGGTAATTTGAGTTGAGTTAACCTGTGGCATGATTGTTCCATATAGCTTATTGGAAGCAGCACCGGCTCCCAGACTCAGAATATCTGTAGTTTCAAGTACTGAAATATCAGTGAGTCCGTCAACCTGAGTTCCGTTTTGGTAAGATATGGCTCCTGTTTCGAGATATCCTAGTTTTTCAATAAAATAGGCTCCGTTTCCTTCAGCATAGATGCTTCCACCTCTGCTCAGGAAATCATCGGCTTTATCCTTCAGTCCGGCAGTTATGCTTATAATACTATCGATGTAAAAAGTATAATCGTCATCGTTGACAATAAATGCCGGGATAATTAATAACTCGGTATTTGCATCGAGCCCATCGTTAACCAAATCATCCTCATCAACCAGGTAAGAAACGCCGTCCATCAGGTATTCAGAAAATAAGCGTTCGAAATAGATTGATTCCCAACTTAAATTCGTACCCTCTGATTTGTATTTACTTTTAAAAATTGCAATTCGTTTGGATTCTGCTTTAAACTGAACCGAAACATGTGCATTGCTCTGCCAGTTGTAATTCGAATAAGAGGAATTTGTTAAAGAAGTATATTCTTCCGATAAGGCATCGGGATAAACAAAACTTCCTGCATTGTTACCTTCAGTTATCCTATAAACCGAACTTTCTCCGAAAACAGAGAAGATCAGTTTGTCGGTCACTTCATTTGTACGATAATCGCTGTTTGCAGCCTCAAGAGCAAACCTGTATGATGCAATTAAACGGTTCTGTTCGGTACTTGTTGGAATAATGACTCCGTTTTGTCCGTGAAGCTTTGATATAAACAAAATCAGGATGAATAGCAAGGCAAGGATATAAGACTTCCTTGTCTGGTTAATGGGGTGGTCTAGCATGTTCATAGTTTTTGTAGTTTAGTTTATATACGTTAATTCCTTCTTATTGTTTTTTAAGCTGTATATTTTTTTTAATCGTTAATAATATGATGTATAAAAAAAACTTTTCCCTTACTTAAAAAAATATTCCTGGAGGAACCAAAGTTTTATTCGTATAATTGAGCTTTTGAAAGTTGCTTTATTTCTCTCTTTGACATTTCCTTAGAAATTATTTCAAAAGGATATGACACTGACGTTTCCTTAAGTTCTTCTGAAAACTTAAGGGTTCTTTGTTTATCAACACAGAAATGTATTTCAAGGTTTTTTAATCTTCCATCCCCCATATCGGCTACAAGTAACACTTCCAATATTTTTTCACTATTTAAGACACCTACCGGTTGACCTGAATATACCATTTTTCCGGGTTTAATAAAAACAACATCCGGATCCAGGTTTTCATATATCATAATTGTACCATCTTTATGCATTACCTCAAGCGATTTCTCTTTAGAAATTCTATCCTGATTATAATACATATCCGGAGTTGCAACCACTAATCCCTTTCTCATTGCATAAATAGTATCGCCTTCACCAAGCACAAAAGCGTTTTTCTTTATTAAACTTTTTGACTCATTCTGATACAAAAATTCAAACTTTCCATTAAACGGAATAAGGTAGGGATAATCAGAAATTACATCTTTACAGGGAACGCCTATTCTGTATTTATATGAATAATCATACGATACCGGCAATCCAGCATCTTTAACAGTTAATGTTATGAGATTATTTTTACCAAAAATTACTTTATAGGTATTATTTACCCAAAGTGGATCCAAATTTTGTATATTTTGAATCTTCAGCTCAACAGAATAAGGATAATAAGATCTGTTCTCGGCATAAAAAGTATATTTATTTCCACTCTGTAAAACTTCAATTTTTATTGGATTATCAATGGTATTCCCGAATATAATATGCTCTACCTTAGATGACTGACTGTAGCCAAAGCCCATGTGAATAAATAGCATAATCATTCCAGATATGGAATATTTCATGTTGGTTGAATTTTTGGATTTTAACTTTAAAATTTTCTTAACACTTCTTTGCTGAACCAAGTGTATTCATGCACTTTCAAATTTACTTATTTTAAAGATTTAATAAAAAAAATTATTTCGACACCTTTCTTTTTAAATCAATTGCCCGGGCTTCAGAAAACAAACGATTACTTACATCGGTTATATTATATAATAATTTAAATTGCTGTCGGGTAGCCAAATCATCGCAATTATTTATTTGTTCGGATAATTCCAATAAAAGCGGACTTAAGTCGACTAAAGTTTCTGCTTCATTCTCACCGGAAAAATGCATAACGGTATTATCTAAAACTTTCAGAATTTCTTTCTGATACTTCAGTACTTCAGAAGAACGCAGGATATTTGAGTTTTTATGTGCTCCCAATGCAGAAATATAGGACAACAAAGCATGATTCAGGTAGGTTATTGTATAAGCATTTTGCATCAGGTGTTGTCTTTTCTTAGGTTCCATGCGCATACCTCTCCACGAAACAGCCAGCTCATTATCTGCTAAATGAGCTCTGCGCCTGGCAACGCGATATTCATAATCATCGTTTGATAACAGTGTATCATCAAAAACAGCCTTAAAATACAGAGAATTGCTTAGTAAAGCTTCTGTTAACAGAAAAGGTAACCTCTTGTATTGCCAGTCGGGCCAGAGCAATCTGATAACTATAATTGAAATAGCGGCACCTATTACCGTATCAATAAACCGTGGCAACATCATCTCGACACCTTGTGAAGCCACCAGATTAAAAACGCATAATACGAAAACAGTAATAAAAATTACAGCTACGGCATAATTATTTTTCAGCCAGATAAAGAATGCATAAGCCGATGCCAGTAAGAGTATCAACTGTCCGGCTGGTGTGGGGATCAGCTGAATAATCAATATTCCTCCTACCACTCCGCTAATTGTACCTCCAACACGCTGAACAAACCTTTTACGGGTTTCACTGTAACTTGGCTGACTGACAAACAAGCTGGTAAGCAAAATCCATTCCCCTTTTTCAGGTTTGAAATACAATAATATCAGATAGCCAATTAAAAAAGCCATACTTAGTCTGATGGCATAGCGAAATCGCTGATTCGTAGGTTTTAGAAGTTGTTTAAAACGTTCAAACAATGTTCTTTCGTCTCTCTTTAAACGTGGAATAATGTTTAATGGCTGAGTTGAATTAAGGTTTTGCAAAGCTTCATCTGAACGGGAAAGGTTAAGCAGGAGTAAATAAAAGGAATGTTGCATTTCATTGCCAGACTCTTTAAGCTTTTCAAATAAGGCATTTATAATTAACCTGTTAGCAACCTGATGTTTATAGGGCACACCGGTTAACAAACTTACTGCAGCTTTCTTCACAGAAAGAGATAACTGAAGCAACAATTCACCTAAACCTTTGGTAATCTGTTCATTGTGCTTGTTGTCGGTAAAATTTTCGTATTTATCGTGACTTGAGGCTGCTCTCTCATGCAAACTCTGCAAAAGCATAAAACGTTCTAAATAAGGCAATAAAACTTCCTGATTCTTTACTTCGTCAGAATAGCTGTTAAGCACCTCTTTACACTTCTCAAGTGCAACAACCACTTTTACATTTAGCAGAGAAAGTCTGTTTCTTATAACCGCCTGATCGTTCTTGAAACTTGGGAACAGGTCTGCCTTTTCTTTCAGGTAATCGGCCAGTGCAAAATAACCACGCGAAAGTTGTTCTTCAAGCAGACGGTAGGGTCTGAAGAATAATAAAACTGTAGAAATAAGGCCATAAAACAGTGCCCCGGAGGCCAGTAGAATTGGCTGCAAATACCAGGCAGGACTTATAGAAGAACCCAGCATCGTATAAATTCCGATAAGTACTGCACCAAATGTAATACCACGGTATCTCTCTCCCAGTCCTCCGATGATTATAAACAGTATGGTCGAAAGTACCAGTCCACCACCAAAAACAACAGGAAATGGCCTAAGCAATTCAACCGAAGTACTGGAAATAAGAAAACTTAAAATTGTAAGCAAAAGTGTTTTAATTCTACCCCTGGGATGGTCGTCTGTTTCAGAAAGAGCTCCTGCCAGAGAACCTAAGGCGAGAGTTACAGCAAAAAAGGGCTGGTTTACAATGAGTAATGGAATAGTAAGTAAGGCCATTGCCATGGTTATCTTTGCGGCAGATAATCTATCTGGATAGTGCCATAAATTCTTTATGAACCAGGATTTAAACCAACTTCCGACAACAGATATTCTTCCTGACATAGTTCCACATTATTTAGGGTTAGTATATGCAAAGTAGGCGATTGCGGGCTTTAAACTTATCAAGCCGTTACATCCCGAAAGCTTTCCGGGATTGAAGCGGGCTAAAGCCATTGAATTTACTAATTTATCGCCTATTTTGTATATACATTGTAAGCTTTAGTAATTATTTCAACCATTCATTAAAATTGTCCTTATTAATTACTTCAAAAGAAGCATTTGGATATGTGCTTTTCCATTGTGTTGGTATTTTAACTTTGTCTTCATTCCATTTAAATTCATAACCAAACAATGAACCGTCACGTTCTTCCACCCAATCAACTTCTTGTTGCTCATAGGTTCTCCAAAAATAATTATTGGATGAAAGTCTTCTATATTCCTGATATTTTAATCTTTCACTAATCATATAGTTTTCCCACAAAGCCCCAATGTCATTTCGAGATTCAATGGGATTAAAATTTGCAATCACAGCATTTCTAATACCATTATCCAAGAAATACCACCGTGAATTTTTAGTTATTTCTTTTCTTAAATTCCTGCTAAATCCTTCAACTTTATGAAGTATAAATACTTTACTTAACAAGTCCAGATACTTTTCAACGGTATTCTTGCTTATTCCTAATTGATTTCCTAATTCCTGAAGCGATACTTCTCCGCCAATTTGAAAGGCTATCAGACGTAATAAATTGAATATTTTCTGTGAGTTCTTAATGTTTTCATAAACCAAAATGTCTTTCAGTAGATATGAACTAACCATTTCGTTTAAGTAATCAATTTTGTCCTCTCTGTCTGGTAAATGCAATAACTCAGGATAACTCCCGAAAACTAGTCTTTCTCTTACCTTGTCAACTTTAGAAATAATGTTTTCAATTTGATTATATTCACTTTCAGATAAAGCAAATAAGTTAAACGAATATTTTCTACCTGTTAAAGGTTCTCCAGCGTCTTTGTGAATGTCAAATGATGATGAACCTGAAATAATAATTTTAAGTCCATCGATTTCATCTATCATGAGCTTTAGTTTCAAACCAATTTCCGGTATTTTTTGAGCTTCATCAATGTAGAGAAATTTATATGAACCTAAAATCTGCTTATAATTCTCAACACTTCTGATTGCAAGTTTGTCATGAACATTTATATCCTCTCCATTTAAAGTAAGAACAGGTTCATTTACTTGATTAAGTATCTCTTTCACAAGCACCGTTTTTCCAACCCGACGAGCACCAAAAATTAGCACAACCTTATTAGATTGCAATTTCTTTATTATATTATTCGACAAGTCTCTGACTAAATAATTCATAATTCCGTCATCTATTTGACGCAATTTAATATATTCCCGTTAAAGAATCAAATTTGCAGTTCGCTGATATTATTAAAGCCAAGGTGTTGCGCATATGGAAAGTAGCGGTATTCCGTGCTACGTTCGTATCGCCCGTTAATGTTTTTGCCACAAGACACTTGGATTCAACATTACAGCGTAAGCTTTCACTTTATTTCCATACTGGGCTGGGCCATTTACCCCTTCGGGCGCAATGCCCCTATGCACCAA
>JAFGVA010000118.1 GCA_016938235.1 Bacteroidales bacterium
AATTAACCGACCAATTACTGCTGCTCCAAACGATGGGTGATCTACATAGGCATCGCCCGAGAATAATATTACATCAAGTTCTTCCCAACCTCTTGCCTTAACTTCTTTTGCAGTAGTTGGCAACCATTTATTAAGTTCTGTAGACATAATGCAAAAATAGTCAATTGTACAACTACTTTACTCTTTAATACATCTGAATAAGGTTTAAATAACAGCCTTTTATTGAGCCTCTTCTTCTTTCTCAAGCTCTTCTATTGCAACCTGAAGCGTATGATCGATTTTTTCTATAATCGGAAAGTATCCTTTATTATCGAATATATTGCGGGCTATGTATGCATAAAGTTGCGTTTCAAGAATTTCTTTCGAAATGTTGTATTGTTCTGCATTGTATTTAACCCCGTTCTCAGAGGCAAATGATGTCATACGTTTCAGAAGGTTTTTGCTTTCAAGGTAGCTAACCAGATCATCAATCGAAGTAAATGAACTGAGTTTTTCCCTGTCCTCATCGGTGTATTCGAGAGAGAACCGATAAATGAGCCCCCTGTTTCTGATATCCACAAGGTAATCGGTAACTCCCGATGTGTCTAGTGGAACAAAGATATCCGGCATGATACCTCCCCCGCCATAAACAGTTCTTCCGCCCGGTGTTGTGTATTTCAACGAATCTGAAAAATTAATGCTGTCCAGCTCCAGAAACTCCCCGTGGTAATACCTGTCCGAAAGTTCATTGTAATAATCTTCTAATCCGTTTTTGTATGATTTTTGAATACAACGCCCGGTTGGAGTATAATACCTTGCAATTGTCAGCCTGATTGCCGAACCATCGGGCAACATGTTTTGTTCCTGCACAAGTCCTTTACCAAACGACCTGCGCCCGATAACCAGACCTCTATCGTTATCCTGAATGCCACCGGCAACAATTTCGCTTGCCGAAGCTGAAGTTTCGTCTATTAATATAGCAACCTCAATACCTTGGCATAAACCTCCTTTTGAGGCTCTGAATTCCTCCCTCTTTCTGGCATTGCCTTCGGTATAAACAATAAGTTGCCCCTCGTCGAGAAACTGATCAATGATACGAACAGCGGCAGGTAAAACACCCCCGCCATTTCCTCTTAAATCGAGAATCATTTTGCTCATGCCTGTTCCTAAAAGTTCGGCAGTAGCCTCGGTAAATTCTTCGAAGGTCGTTCTGGAAAACTTGTTTAACCTGATATAGCCAATTTCTGAGTTAACCATGTAGGCCACATCAACGCTGTATAGTGGAATATTATCGCGAGTAATGTCAAATAACAGAATATCGTCAATTCCTTTTCTCTGCACTCCAACCTGTACCTGGGTTCCTTTTGGACCTTTTAACAGGCGAACAATGGAATCGCTGGGCATTTTAACCCCGGCAACATCCCGATCGTTCACAGTAATTATCCTGTCGCCGGCAATAATCCCAACTTTTTCAGAAGGTCCGTTAGCTACTGCTTTAATAACAATAAGCGTGTCGTTAAGCATATTAAACTGAACACCAATACCACTAAAATTTCCTTCCAGCGTTTCGTTTACCTGCTCAAAATCCGAGGCGGGAATATACTGTGAATGCGGGTCAAGACTTTCAAGAATTTTAGGAATGGTATTCTCAACAACTTCATTTTTATCTATCGGATCGACATATTCTTTAGATACGTAATTGATAATGTTGGTGATTTTGTCTGTTCGGGGATAAATTACATATTTGCTGGAATCCTGGCTCTTGTAAAACCTCCCGATAAACATACCCGTAATAATACTTATTACCACTACCAGTGGCAGAAAAACTTTTAAACGCTGTTTTGGTTCCATAAACTAATTAATTTCCATAAAAACTACTTCGATATCTGCTCTCTTTAAAAGTTCAACGCCATCATCCGAATGGTAATTGTCACTAAAAACAACTCTCTTAATGCCCGATTGAATGATTAACTTTGCACACTCAACGCATGGCGATGTTGTTATGTATAAAGTAGCCCCTTCGCTACTGTTATTGCTCTTTGCAACCTTTGTTATTGCGTTTGCCTCGGCATGCAAAACATAGGCTTTGGTTTTGCCGTTTTCATCTTCGCAAACATTCTCAAAACCTTCGGGTGTGCCGTTGTACCCATCCGAAATAATCATTCTCCCTTTAACAATTAGTGCTCCTACCTGACGTCGGATACAATAGGAATTCTTTGCCCATATATTCGCCATTTCGAGGTATCGTTTGTCAAAATCGGATTGTCTTGTCCCGTATGGTTTTGTCTGGTTGTTCTTACTCATTTATATGCAATGCCTGATAATTTCCGGCAAAGATAGTATTTATTAGCCCATCTTGTAGGTTTTGTACTTTTTATGAAAAAGTATCTGACGAATATTTTATGCTTCGTTTCATGTTGAAAAACAAAACCTTCATAGTAAAATAACAAGAGGTTAATATTGGATTAACACTGCTGAACTAACTTTGATTTAAATTATAATTACATTTATTATGAGAGATTTTGAACAACTCCAGGACCTGTTTTTGTACGATGAACTAATACAGGATTACGAATTTTCGCAAATGGTTTTCAATTCTGAAAAAACGAATGAAGTCAAATACGATGTGGCAAAAGAGGAAATTGTCTGGGGCGATTTATTATAATCTCTGGATAGCTTATTTTTCTTAATTCCTTTCTTATTATTCTCCTGCCTTAGTTAAGATATAAATTACTGAACTTGATTTCTCCGGATTAAAAAAACTTACCAGGTTCGAAATAAAACCAATAAAAAATCCATTAATCAGCGCCATTGATTTTCCGGCATATTTTGCACTCATCAAAGAATTGTAATAAGCATCAAACGGAAGTCGTTTTATTTCAGCAAGTTCAAAATTATGCCTTTTTAACAATGCTTTTAATGTTTTGGGCGTAAAATGCCATAAATGCCTGGGTACATCGTAAGCAGCCCAATACTTGTCAAATTTCTCCGCGTCATATGAATTGCAGTTGGGCAGAGCTATAAAAAGATATCCTTTCTTTTTCAGGGCTGTGTATATCCAGCTTAAATAGCTATCGGCATCCTGCAAATGTTCCAACACATGCCACAGGGTAATTACATCGTATTTCGAGTATATTTTTTGCTCCAATAATTCTTGCGGACTATGAATTTTTAATCCGAAATTTTTGCCGGCAAAAGCTCTTGCATCGGCATCCATTTCCATGCCTTCAGCATCGAAACCACCCTGCTGCATAAACCTGGGAAAATATCCGGTGCCACAACCAACATCAAGTAATGTTTTGCC
>JAFGVA010000119.1 GCA_016938235.1 Bacteroidales bacterium
ACCCCGGTAGCGCTCAGACCCATTACCTGGTTGATGATAATCTTATCAATTTGAAAAACGATACTGCCCCCAATACCGGCTAAAATACTGTAAACAGCCACGCTTAACATTTCGCGTTTCAGATTTTGATCAACAAAGCTGAGTTGTGGCCGAAAGCTAAGCTCTTTCCGAAATAAAAGATAAAAGAAAAGAAGAGCCCCTTTTAATCCTATGGCTCCTGCATATGCAAGGATTAGGCCATGTGGGTTTACCCAGCCCATAATGTAAATCAACAGCAGTAGCAAGATAAGGATGCGTTGTACAAACTCGTTTAGGAAAACACCCAAAACGGCATCGTACAACATTTTATTAATACCATCGAGCAGCGAAAAAAGAAGGGCCAAAAACGTTAATGGGACCAGCAGGTTCACGTATTCTGCGAACAACGATGATTTTTCGAGGTTACTTTCTATCAGCCACGGTTGTATAAACCAAAAGGCGACAAGAAACAATAGAAAGCCCAAAAGCATAACTACAAAAGCAATAAAAACAAACCCGTTATGCCCTTTTTCTTTGTTGCGAAACCGGGGAAACAAACGCGCAGTAACACCATGAAATCCCAGGGCTGAAAATTGGGCAAACAAGTTAGACCAGGCCAATAGTAGGGCAAATAAGCCTACAATTTCGGGAGTTAGATAGTTGGGATAAAGATAAGCGGTAGTAACAAACCCCACAAGAACACCCAGGTAGGACCAGAGACTTCCTTTTATACTTTGTCTGATGATTATTCCCATCTGAATGGTAAAAAGTAGTTTAAATATTTATTTTTGTTTTTTAAAACCGTACAAAACAAATAAAAATTATGACAAAGATAACCGGCTCCAATAAAATAATCAGCAGTACTGGAATAATTCTTTTATTTCTGTTGATCTCATTGGCATATTTTTATCCTCAGTTGGAGGGAAAGGTGTTACAGCAACCCGATATATCCCACCATATGGGGATGTCGAAAGAATTGGTTGATTACAGAAAGAATACGGGTGAAGAAGCCATTTGGACTGGAAGTATGTTTAGCGGAATGCCTGGTTACATGATTTCAACACTTTACAAAGGGAATCTGTTGAAATTTGTTCAAGGGGTATTACGGGGTGCTTTTCATCCTGCAGCTATTCTTTTTCTATATCTAATAGGGTTTTTTATCTTACTTCGTTCTCTCGGAATAAAAAAATGGCTTTCAGTTGCCGGGGCTGTAGCCTTTGGTTTTTCCTCCTATTTTATTATTATAATTGCTGCAGGACATAATACAAAAGCATATGCAATAGGGTATTTGGCCCCTGTTGTTGCGGGGGTACTGTTAGCCTTTAAAAATAAGCCATTAGGAGGAGCACTGCTTTTCACGATTGCTCTTTCACTTGAAATATATGTCAGTCATCTCCAGATAACTTATTATGGATTAATTCTGATTTTCCTGTTTATCATCTTTCAATTTATCTATTTATTTAGAAATAACTTAATTCCAAAATTCCTTAAAACGGTTTTGTATCTTTCTGTTGGGACAATTCTTGCTGTCGGAACGAATTTTTCACGATTATATACCAACTGGGAATACTCCCATGAAACAATCCGTGGCCCATCGGAGTTAACCCGTGAAGGAGAAAATAAAACCTCTGGGTTAGATAAAGATTACGTGGTTCAATGGAGTTATGGTATTGATGAAACACTCACTTTGCTCATCCCAAATTTTAAGGGGGGAGCAAGCCAGATAAACCCGGGAGTTGATTCCGAAAGTTACCGGACGATGCGCCAGCAAGGGGTACAAAACCTCCGGCAAAATATTCGTGCGGTAAGTATGTATCATGGGGATCAACCAGGAACATCGGGGCCTGTTTATGTAGGCGCCATTGTCGTTTTCCTTTTTATTCTTGGGCTTTTTGTGATAAAGGGACCTATGAAATGGTGGCTACTTTCAGCAACCATACTCTCCATCATTTTATCCTGGGGCGGAAACATTATGTGGCTTACAAATATTCTACTTGACTACCTCCCGCTTTACAATAAATTCAGGGCACCTAGTATGATACTTATAGTGGCAGAGTTGACAATGCCCCTGCTTGGATTTATTGCGCTGAATGATATTATTACCGGGAAAGCAGAAAAAAAAACATGGTTGAACGGGCTAAAATGGTCGCTTATAATTACCGGAGGTCTTTCTCTTTTATTTGCAATTCTACCGGGAATTGCAGGTGACTTTTCCAATGTCTCAGATTCAGCTCGATATCCTGATTGGTTAATTAACAGTGTAATAGCAGATCGAAAAGCGATGCTCCGAAGTGATTCCTTTCGCTCATTCCTTTTTATAACTTTGGCCGCAGGTTCTTTGTATTTATGGCATTTACAAAAAATAAAAACCAACCTATTTATCGGAATATTAGGTGTGCTTGTATTAGTGGATCTTTGGAGCGTTGACAAACGGTATCTTAACAATGACAATTTTGAAACAAAGAAGGAAGTTGAAAATCCTTTTCCGATGATGCCCGTTGATCAGGAAATAATGAAAGACCCAGATTTGAGCTACCGTGTGTTGCCGTTACAAAACCCTTTTCAAGATGCAAGAACTTCGTATTACCACAAAAATGTTGGTGGTTATCATGCCGCTAAATTACGTCGATATCAGGAATTAATTGATCACCACCTGCTACCTGAAATGCAAGAGATGGTGAAAAAACTACAGGGAGGTAATAATAACTTCGTATCTGTTTTTCATAGTCTTCCGGTCATCAATATGCTAAACACAAGGTACATCATCTATGATTTAAACAGCGCTCCCATCAGAAATCCAAATCCATTGGGTAACGCATGGTTTGTATCTGAATATAAAATAGTTGAGAATGCAGATGAAGAAATTGATGCAATGAATGATTTTAATCCTTCTGAAACAGCCATTATTGACCAACGATTTGAAAAATATGTAAACAGTAAAAAATTCAATGTAGATAAAAATGCAACAATAATATTGACTGAATACCAACCCAATTATTTAAAATACTCAGCTAAAACAGTCTCTGAACAGTTGGCCGTTTTTTCTGAAATTTATTACGACAAAGGATGGAATGCATACATAGACGGGAAAAAAATTCCTCACTTTAGAGTTAATTATGTCCTGCGTGCACTTATACTTCCTGCTGGCGAACATACTGTTGAATTTAAATTTGAACCACAATCATATTATATTGGAAACAGAATTTCTTTGGCCAGTTCAATTCTTTTATTACTCGCAATTTTAGGATATGGTTTTATTGAATTAAAAAAGAGGAAGAAATAAGAATAATGTCGGGTCAAATACTCCCACTTTCCTTTTTCCTCCGCGACGTCCTGGAAGTTGCACCTGAACTTTTAGGAAAAACCCTTGTTCGCCGGTTTAACGACGGGACAATTCGGCGA
>JAFGVA010000120.1 GCA_016938235.1 Bacteroidales bacterium
AAAACGCCTGTATCTGCACTTAAGTTCAGTTTGCAATTGCTCGAAAATGAAAAAACTGGCTCACTTAATCAAGAACAACATGAGTTAATTAATAGTTGTGAAGAGGATGCAAATAATCTATTAAAAATAATATCTGAACTACTGAACATATCTCAGGTGGAAACCGGTAATATTCAATTGAATTTTAGACCAGTCAAACTTGAAGACATTTTACAGTATGCCATTAATACCAATAAGCCTCTAGCAAATCAAAAGAACATTGTTTTTGAGGTTGATTTTCCTTTAGATTTGCCAAAGGTAATTGCTGATAAAGAAAAAACAGCATGGGTGTTAACCAATATTATATCAAATGCTATCCGTTATTCCAGTGAGAATTCTAAAATTGTGATTTGTGCATTAAGAACTGGCAATAAAGTAAAATTATCTATAAGAGATTTTGGTAGAGGAATTGAACCTCAATATGTCAGTCGGATATTTGATCGATATTTTACAGTCCCCGGCACTAAAAGAGAAGGCTCTGGACTTGGATTGGCTATAAGTAAAGAGTTTATTGAAGCGCAAGGCGGTGAAATATCTGTAGAGAGTGAATTTGGCGTTGGAAGTATGTTTTCAATAATTCTTAATTGTAAAGATTGACTTACCTGATTTGTATGCACCTCAAGTGATTGTCTTAAAAACCTCAACCAATAGAAAAAAACGCTGACACATTTACAATTTTCGCCAAATTGTGCCTACCCGGCGTTATTATTAACTTCCTCAACAATTCGAATAATTCTATCCTGGTCTTCGTCATTAAACAGCCCAAACAGGCCCTGATCGTTTAATTCCTTAAACTGAGGGTCTGCCAATTGACTCAATTCCAAAATCCCGTTTATTTTAAAATGATTGACAATTGTTTTTATAAATTGTATTTGATCAGCTCGTAAGTTCCCCGAGTCGATAAAATCAGAAAAAGCTTTTTGTACAGCCTCTTCTTCCAGACCTAGAATTGATCGGATAAATTGACCCAGAGGCTTATCTCCATAATGTTTAACAAAGTCATCCCTGGTCCCAATCTTTGAATCAATAAAAACTAATTTCTCAAGTTCCTGGAGTTCCGTTGAATTTAACTTGATGTTTTTTCTGATCTTTTGAATAGTCAGGTGAAAACTATTCTCCCGAATATACTTCTCTACCCTTTGTTTATAGTTTTCACTTTTCGTATAACTGCCCGAGATCTCGTCAAAATCTTCAACCCCCAGTATTTTGTCCTCAAAATCAGTTTTATAAATAATAACTTCCCCATTTGGAATGAACTGAACCAAGTCACGAAAACTTAACCTGACCATTTCCAGTTTTCGATAATCAACTGTATCCCAAAAATCATCTTTTGATGCAGCCAGAATTAACTCTTTTTCTTTCGCAACCTGTTTAATATTTAACAGGCGGGAAAGCTGACTGGCTATTTGTTTTAGTTTAGTAATTTGTCGGGGCTGGGTACCAGATTGTTCGGCAACAGATAACTGGAAACTTCTAATTAAGCCATCAAAACGCTTTGCTTTCTCATCATTTTCAGGAATGTAAATCAATCTTGCTAAGTCGTTGAAGACATTGCGAATATCATCACTTGTTAATGAATTCCAGTTTTTACGCTGGCGAAATTTCTCAAAAGTTCTACGTACCAATTTTACACTGAAACTATGCTCATTTAAACACTCTACTCTCTTATGCGCCCAGTCCAAAAGCTCAATGCGAATCATTTGATGGTAGTCATCCAAAAAGGGTTCATTGCGAAAGGCTTCTGAAATAGAAATGATATTTTTAAAGATACGTGCTGAAACAGAATCGTAATTCACCGGCTCAATACCAGTCTCATTTTCATTAAAGAATGCAAAGTTCCGGCAAAAGTCAAAAACATTAAAATGGGTTTTATCTATTCCCCTGGCAAAAAGATTCGGGCAAAGACGTGTACCCCGGCCAATCATCTGCCAGAATTTTGATTTACTATAAACTGGTTTAAAGATAACCAAGTTGACAATTTCGGGGATATCAATACCGGTATCCAACATGTCTACTGAAACTGCAATCTGTGGCAATTTTTCAACCAACCCAAAATCATCAATCAGATCCTGGGCATACTTTTCGTAATTGTCAATGACGCGTAAAAACTTATTGCTGTACTGAGGATAAAGCTTATTGAAGCGCTCTTGAATAAACAGCGCATGGTCATGATTTTTGGCAAATATGATGGTTTTTCCAATTTTGTCACCACCCTCTACTTTAATGCCATGAGCCATCAGGACTTCCAGAACCTTGTCGACGGTATCCTCATTAAAAAGCCAGGAATTTATGGCAGAAGCGTTAATGGATGTTGGCATATTTCCAGATTCATCCCTAAAGGTTTCCTCATAGCGCAGCTTTTCTTCCGGAGAGAGCTCATCATATTGGATTCCCCTGCCTACAAAACCTAAATCGTATTGTTTAGCCTTGTAGGGAACCAGGTATTTCTCATCAACAGCTTCGTCCAATTCGTAGTCGAAAGTAGGAGATCCCTGTTCTTCATCAAAGATCCGGTAAGTATCGTAGTCTGCACTATCCTTGGGTGTTGCTGTCAACCCCAGCATGAGTGCATCAAAGTATTCAAAAATAGCCCCATATTTCTGGTAAACGGATCGATGTGCTTCATCAACAATAATCAAATCAAAATGTCCTACTGAGTAGAAGCGCTGTTCGTTGTTATGAACCCCATCAATGCTATTCATGATGGTAGGATAGGTAGAGAACACTAATCTCGTTTCGGCATCCTCCTTCTCTTTTGTCAGGTCGATGGAAGTAAGGTGAGGCAGTAGTTTGTTGAAATTGCGTTTGGCTTGTGTAACCAAAGCATTCCGGTCGGCCAGAAATAATACTTTTGTAATCCAGCCAGACTTAAAAAGAACATCCACAAAAGAGATTGCTGTTCGCGTTTTACCGGTTCCGGTAGCCATAACAACCAGGGCTTTTCGTGAGCCACCCTTTATCCCAGTGCCGCTGTCTTTAACGAATTTATCCAGGACTCTACTAATGGCAAGTTTCTGGTAAACGCGATTTGTAATATCGTTATTTACAGGTTGAAACCGGGGGTCGATCCGATCTTTCCTTCGATTGATGATCGTCTGTAATTCATCCCTGGTAAAAAAACCATGAACAGTACGTGGAGGATAAAAGGTGTCATCCCACAGCTCTGTGTCAAAACCGTTTGAATAATAAATGACCGGACGCTGACCAGTCATCTTCTCCAGACAACTGGCATACAACTCTGCCTGATGCTGACCCTGGTGAATATTGATGGATGTCTTTTTTGCTTCAATAATGGCTAAAGGTAATCCATTATCCCCCCATAAAACATAGTCGGCAAATCCACTGCCACTGGAATTTACCGAAACAGGCATTCCAATCACCGGATATTCTTT
The DNA here is from genome assembly GCA_016938235.1 of Bacteroidales bacterium. Lineage (GTDB taxonomy): Bacteria > Bacteroidota > Bacteroidia > Bacteroidales > UBA10428 > UBA10428. The sequence continues at coordinate 3,432 of JAFGVA010000120.1, forward strand.
TACGTTGATAGCTTCCGGATTCCAACCTGCCTCCCTAAGCATAGCATCTATAATCAGGTCTCTTGTTTCAGCTTCTGAATATTGCTCCGCTGGAATAGGTACAGGGGTATTCTGTTTTTTACGAACTTCTGTTAATGCCTGCTGTTCCCGAATCTTTTCCAGTTCGGCTTCTATTTCGAGACGTTTTTTTCTTTCCTGGTTTGCTCGTTCAAGTTCTTCAGAATGAAGTTTTTCTAATCGCTGAATCTCAATTAATGATTTTTCGCCATATCCAACCTTAGGAATGAGTGTATCATCAAAGGGAGGAATTTCAGGCGGAAATTCACTGTACATCTGTGATGTCCAGGATAAAAAACGAAATAGGAAACGGACACAAGGGACACTTACTTTTGTAGAGGCTTTTCCTTCATGTGCCGCCAAATTTCCTTCCCTGCGAATAAAGTCAATATCTCTGTAAATGGTAGGAGGAATAAGATCCCGGAAACTTTGCTCCGACATGCGGGCGCCTAGTGTGGTTGTATAAGGCTGATTCAGAAAACCTTCATTTTCGTACAACCAGTTTACCATCTTTTCAAGCGTAAGCCTTGCATAAAAAGCAGCTGTGACTGGTGCTGTTTTAGCATTAGTTTCAGCTTCTTTTGCAAGGGAAAACAGAAAATCCCACTCTTGCTTTAAAAAATGGAAGTTTGATTGGTGCATATTGATTGGGTTATTCACAAACACACCAAATTTAATATAATAGCTTTAAAATATCGTCAACATACAAAAAACTTGTGGGATAGCCGATTACTTTTTAAGGCATTTATTCAGCTCTTGGACCAGTAAATAGACCGTAGTACACGGATTCTGCTCATGATAGGCTGTGTTTTGATATTGCAAATGCAATCTCTCCGCATTTTGGAGTGCTATTTTTTGAGTCGGCAAAAATATCTGATACAAACTTTGGGAGAAAGACTTTGTTTTACCCTCCTCTTGGTAGTTGCAATTTAAAACGGCTGACAATATTTCGTAAAATTCGTTTCGGGTTACCGCTGTATTGTGAAATCGACTATGTAGTACAAACTAAAGTTCAAAGGAATCGTTCGAATAGGCTACGCGTAATCCGTTTTTGTGGGCCAACTCAATAGCCCGATTGTAATCAAATGCTTCATTTACTTCACGTCTGATGTCATAATCGAAAACAACCCATAGTTGTCTGTCAGCATCGTAGTTTTTTTGTCGTTTCAACAACTGATCTTTACTTAGTAATTCTATGGCTTTCTCGACAAGCGCTGTTTTACTGCGACCTATTCCGATGGCCTCAACTTTGGTTTCGGTATTTACCGGAAAACTTTTAAAGTATTCTGGCTCGGTGTTCTCTCCTTCACAATAAATCCTGAAAAGGTTTCGGATGTCTAAGTTCTTCAATTCACGACCTTGTGGCATTTGACGTATCGCCCAGGCTTTTGTTTTATCGGTAGGTTTTATATAGGCCATTACTGAAAAAGTTTTTCAAAATTACCCAGGAAGGGAATTGCACCATACTTACCGCGAATATAATCCTTCTCATAGGACGCATCATTCCGCACCCCTTTAAAATCAGCCAACGAATAAAGTACAGTTTGCGACAGTTTATTTTTCTCGGTGAAATAGATTTGGTCTCTGCGCAGAAGGGAATTATCCAACAAATTAGTGTCGTGGGTAACAAAAACGAGTTGGGCTCCATTCGTATTCATTACAGGAGAATTAAACAGCTCAACAATCTTTTTGGTCAGCAATGGGTGCAGCCGTGCATCAAATTCATCAATAAACAACGCACCACCATCATTAAGGGCATCGATAATGGCCCCGCTGTAATTAAAAAACTTCATCGTTCCATCCGACTCCTGGCTATCCATCAATAATTCCTGCTCACCAACAACATCTCCGTTTTCGTCGAAAACCGGACCCCTTGAGAGCAAAAATTCCCACTTCTTATCTGCCAGCTTCATCCGTAATTCAACCGAAGCCCCATTTGGTAAATCTTCGGCAGCGATTTGTTTATTGTTGATATCCTGAATACCAAAGTCGGCCTCATTCAATAGCGAGATAATCCGTTTTTTAATTGAGTCATCCTTCATCAATGACAGAGTTGATTCACGGAAAGCGGTGTCGTTGACTCCTGCACTAATACCAATACGAAACCTGAAATAATCAAGAATCTGCTTTGAAACTTTGCCATTAAAGGCCTTGCACACATTCAGAAACAGATTATTTGAACTGGTTTTATCAATCAATCCCTTTCCTTCTTCGAACTTATCTTCATTGATTTGAATTCTTGAGTCTTCGCGGGTAAAAAAGTAAACTTCCTTTTTACCTGGCGTTCCAAACAGCCATTCGCTTTCAACCTTATTCTGCCTTACTTCAAAGCCATAGCGGTATTTTACGCCGTCAACAATAAAGGTCAGCTGGAAAAATGTCGGTTCCTGGAAACTATTCTTGTCAAAGGCAAACGGCTCAATAATTCTTTTGCCAAGTTCATCATCCTGAAATGAGGAGTCGATGAATACAAACATGGTAATTAAGGCTTTGATCAGGTTGCTTTTTCCACTGCCGTTGGCTCCATAAATGGCAACCGTTTTAAGCAAGGATAGTTTCTCTGAAACCGGAATCAGGTTGTGAATATCCAGTTCCTGGTTCTTCGATTTAATAGGCGCTGCAATCAAACTCAACGTCTGAAGATCTTTAATCGAACGGTAATTTTTAACACTAAACTCGATGATCATATATTTGTATTTGTGAAATATTCACAAATATACAATTAATTTGTATCGTTTTCATCTTTTAGTATAAATTTGATTCTTCGATTAATAAACTTAGTTTGTTTTTTGAAGGAAAAAAGGAACAAGACCAGTAGTAAGGTAATGATTAAAATCACAACAATTTCAGATTTAAAATCAATTTTTAATCCAAGCGTATCTGTGACAACAATTATTAACCATACAAACATCAGTGCAATTAAGGTCCGAAGCATGTTGTTGATTTCCAAATGCAATTTTATTTGACTATCCAGGTTGTCAGCTTTTTTGAAGTCATTTGGATCGGTATATTTTATGAACTTAAAGAACATAAGCACTGGCTCTACCAAAACGGAACCAATTCTACTAATTATTAATCCAATAAAGTAATACAAGAAGACCCCTTCAATTATGCTTCCCTGAATAAGGTTGATGTTTGTGGTTTCTTTTAACAAAACCACAAACAACACTCCTGGGAATAGGTAATTGAACAAATTGTACGATGATAACTTATTTAGCAATTCATTCATGGACCAAAATTTTTAATGTTGATATTCTTCACCATACCATTTTCCTGTTTTTACCCACATCTCATGATAAAATAACCACATGTAAGTCCACGGTATTAGATTGAAAGCAATTGATTTATCGTCTCCCCATTTAAAATCATTTGGATGATACAGGCAAAGGCTATAATCACCATATCGATGTTTTGCCTTTACAATAATAGGATCTTCAACAAACACTTTGGGAGCTAACGTCTTTTTATATTTAATACGTATTTTATATTTGCTGAAATCTGTTGCTACCTCCTCTCCTTCAATTTTTTGCTGAGTTAGCCAAAATGAAAATTCATAATTGCCTGTAAAATCGTACTTAAAACAAAACTCCTTTATATAACCTTTCTCCTCCAAGGCTCGAAGCGCCCTAATTTGAAGGGGAGGTTTAAATCTATTCCTCCCCATAGTATTTAGTACTAGTTGAAATTAAATCCCCACTTCCTATCGCAACACCTCCGTGTTTCATTTTTTCTGCAAGTCTCTGAGCCTGATTTTCATCCTTATTATGATCCCAGTTCTTAATCCATTTCCAGTTTACACCATCAAATTCTAACCGGAGGTTACCCTCTGAGGTATAATTAAACTGATCAGGATGTTTATCATGCTCCTTAACACTATGATTTTCCCTAAACCATTTATGATACCACTTCCATGCAGCATAATGAGGCGGTTGGTCACCACTAGCATCTTTGCTGGTTGGGAAACGGAATTCAGATGAAATAATTAAATCGTCAGGGGCTATACGATCTAAGGCTTCATAGTTACCTGGTTCATCAGCTTCACGAACGGATGCCCTATCCTGTCCGAAAAAGTCATAAGATCCATGATGGCCTACTTCCAATACTTCTGCCTTTGCCCAGTCCTCATAATCCTCAATATCCAATACTTCAGGTATAATTCGTTCCTGCCAATACTTACTGGATGTATCGCCAGTAAACAGCATCGACTTTCCTTCAATCTCAAATTTGATTATCAATGACAAGTCATTATGGCCAAAAACAGAATCTTCATCATCGCCTGCGACAGGAGAAATCACTTTTACCTGAAAATTTTCCGGTTCATCCAAACCCTCAAATGCCTCAGTGTTATCATCTTTAGCTTTTAGTGCCTTTTGAATATCTCCAAACTCCACACTATTAAGCTCTTTCCTACGTTTGATTTCTTTATTCAAAGCAAGATATGACTCTGACAAGGCCGGATCTTTTTTGGGGTCATGGTATTTTTCCTTATCGTAATTCTGATGCCAAATAGAACCGATCTTAAGATTACCCTCGTCGATTTCTTTCTTAAATTTTCCAAAACCAAGGCAATGATCTTCGTCGCCATGAGTTATATATAATACATCAATGGTATCAACACCATCCTTCTGTCTGAAGAAGGGTTTTAACAATTCATAAGACGATTCTTTGTCATCTGTCTTATTTAGGTCAACGATCATTACAAAATTGTCCGATTTAATAACACAGCAATTCCCATTGCCTACTTTAAAGTGTGTTACACTGTAATTCATGAGTAAAAATTTTCAATTAGAAACATAATAATCCCATGCTGACCACTAAATAGGTCAGCCACTAATTTTTTCGTAATTAAAAGGGAAAGAAGCTGTGCGGATAAAAAAGAATTGTTACATTTGCAGCCTCGTTTGGATGATCCTCGGGGTGGTAAGCCCCGATCTGCCGCCAAGCTATGATATCCAAACTCCCAAGTCGCTTACGAAGGCGACTTTTTTTATTTTACACCATTTATTATTTTGGTTCAGGTTTTTATCTCAAATACTAAACCAGAGTTATATTTCGTTTATTAAATGTTGTTTTTGTCAGTTGGTTGTAAGGCATTCTGACAGTTTGCTTTATAATGGTTGGACACTTGTCATGTTATGCGTTTATTTATATAGATAACTTTGTTTATATAGAAAACTAATCCTTAAAAGCTTTTTGTACCAACCCATTGAATAAATCTTCACTTTCCTGTAGGCTTTGCTTCACCAAAACCTTTTGCGCTTCGATGTTTTCAACGATTTGGGCAAATTGAGATTGAAGCCCAAAAGGAGGTAGAGGAATTTTTAATCGATTCAATTTAGCTTGCGATATATTTAGCATAGATCCACTAGTTCCTGTAGCCGTTTTTGTTAACTCTGGCCTAAAATTATCTGTTGAAAGCAATCTGTGAATATAATGGTTTGAGACTACGTTTCTCTTCAAATCAATTCGCCACAACTTATCCGGGAGAAAGAGCCTATCATAATCTTTATCCACTATCGCTACAGCACCGACCAAATCCCTTGTATTAGCACGACTAAACAATAAATCACCTCTCTTTGGATTTATTATTCTCCTATCTATCTTGTTGGTGCTAATAGCTTTATATTCTGTGGGTAAAAACACACCGCTAGTTACTGCGCTGACTTTCAAAACTCCCAACTCATCCTCATGCAGTTCCCTCTGTTCACCGCCGACACTGAAGCCACCGACTATACCAGAAACAACATCCTTAAAACACTTCTCTTTCCACCCTTTGGGATTACTCACCGGATCACCAAACATATCCAGGAAGGTAGCTTTTAACAGTTCATCGTAGGCCGCCAGTAACTCTTTGTTCTTTTTGCGCAAAGCATCGGCTTTGTCCAATAGGTCAGCAATGCGCTTTTGCTCCTGAAAACAAATATCTGGAATTTGAATAGAAAGAAGTGCTGATTTTGATACGTGTGGGATAGTTGCTCCTGTACAAGTATTTCGAATGAACTCGAATTTTGATTGTAATAGTCGGCCAACAAAAGGGGTGTAGAATTTTTTTATCAGTACCAATTTTGCCAAAGTACTTCCAATAGCCCCTTCTAAACCAAAACCGACAGTTCCAGCATTTGCACCATCCCATGCAATCAAAATATCATTTGAATTACACTCTATTACATTACCGTCTTTCGAAGCATATTTTAAATTCTCATCAGTTCTCAAATCTTCAATTTGAATGTAACGAATAGCAGAACCGCTGATACTTTGGACTTCTTCAAGCTTCTTGCCCTTCTTAATTTTTATTAGGTCGCCCAATTCTAAATAATTCATCTTAACATTCCTCCCAACTCATTCATTAACAGCCTGCGTTCCTCATCCAAATTCTCTATTCGACTGATAATATCGGATGGCTTATCATATTGGACTTCCTGATAAACCATTTCCTGGTAGAGGTTAAAGGAGAGGTTGTAGCCCTCCGCTCTGATTTCGTTTGCATCAACAAAGAAGTGCTGTCCGGCACGCGGCTGATCGAAATCTTCGCCAGCCACCAACTTGTGGAATTTACTAATGATATTAGGAATGTCATTTTCACCCTCGGCATAAACGCGTTCCTCGTTATCGTTTAGCTTACCCAACGGGTCGCGTTTGTCGTCCAGCGAAAAGCCATCGGCCTTCATATCGTAAAACCAAACCTTATCGGTACCGCCGGTACCGGTTTTGGTAAAAATAAGTATCGCCGTTGCCACTCCGGTATAAGGCTTAAACACCCCGCTAGGCATGGAAATTACAGCCTGCAACTGATGCTCATCAATCAAGGCCTCACGCACTGCTTTGTGGCTTTTGGTACTTCCAAACAAAACCCCGGCGGGCACAATAACCGCACAACGACCACCTGGTTTTAACATACGCAGCATAAGGGCTAAAAAGAGCAGCTCAGTTTTTGCACTCTTAGCTGTTTTACCCAGGTTCAAAGCTTTCTTTAAACTCAATTCAATGCCATCGTAATCGGCAGAACCCGAGAACGGGGGATTTGCCAAAATGAGACTGTATTGATCTTTAATGGTATTGTCATTCGAAAGGGCATCCATGTACCTCAGCTTTGGATTGTCGATTCCATGCATTTGCAGGTTCATGGCACTAATGCCAACCATGGTGTTGTCGCTTTCGAAACCACTAAACATGCCGTTGTTAAAATGTTGCTGAAATTTTTTTTTATAGAATTCATCCGGGTGATTATCGCGCAGGTATTCAACTACTCCAACCAGAAATCCTGCCGTACCAGCTGCCGGGTCACAAACCAATTCATCGGTTTGAGGTTCGAGCAGGTCCACCATCATGCGAATGATATGCTTTGGCGTACGGAATTGCCCGTTAATACCTGCTGTTGCCAATTTGGAAAGCAGGTATTCGTAAACATCACCTTTGGAGTCCCGGTCGTCAATTTTCAGCTTATCAATCAGCTGTACTACTTTATCGAGCAGTTTTGGGTTGTTGATATCGAAATTGGCATAACGCATAGTTTCGGCAAATAAGCCTCCTTTCTGCCCTATGTTTTTGATGAAATCGAAAACGCCATTCTCCTTGCGGAACAACCGAAACATCTGCTCAGGATCTTTGTCCTTGAAGACACTCCAACGCAGTTCCCGTTGCTCTTCTGTGTATATCGGATCTTCTAAAGGCATTCGCAATTTATTAGCCTGTTTCTCCTTCAGCTCCTGTTGGCGGTCGAGGTTACGGATAAACAGCAAATAGGTAATTTGCTTAATGATGCTCAGCGGATCGGTCATCCCGTTCTGCCAAAACTCTTTCCAGATCCTGTCAATATCGTTGCGTTGTTGTCCGGTAATCATATTTCTTTTTTGTAATTTTTCGACACAAAAATACCTTTAATCGATTAAGAAAGCCGGAATAATTACAGTTAGTTTTCAACACAAAACAGCATTGTGAATTATTCAAAACAAATGTAGTATAGAAGTGTGCGGTAGAAGTGCACAACAATTAATAATTTCCCAACGCGCGACTTAGCCTATCTTTCATCTTACAAACAAGTACATCCGGAGCAATTACTTTTACCTTCTCACCAAATGCCAGCAATAACATTTCCAACTCATAATTTGGGATAACTTTGATAGTAACGAGTAGCTCTCCCGTATCTATAAATCTGGCTTTTTGACTAGCATGGATTGGTTTGGTATGAATGTAATCAGCTTGTTCTTTTGAAAATATAAGTTTTATCTCTTCAGTTACCCCATCTATAGGTTTGGTGACTCCAATGATGTCGTAG
>JAFGVA010000121.1 GCA_016938235.1 Bacteroidales bacterium
AAATTGAATACTTTTGCCTCAGAAATCGAAAAATAAACTGGCAGGGTATCGCCGGAATTACTGGCAGGGTTTAATCGGAATAATCAAGTATATTCAAACTATCCAACACCAAGTTATATTACAAAAGGGAAATTTTTAATTATAACTCCCTCAGACTTTGAAAGCGCAATTGGTAGTTTTGCTAATTATAAACGTAATATTGGATATGATGTAACTGTGGTTAATACCAATGTAACAGGAAAAACAGCTACCGCTATTAAAGCCTATTTACAAACTCAATATGACAATACATCTACACGTCCTGAATTTGTGCTTTTAATTGGGGATCATAATTATATTCCTGCTTCAGGAGGGGTGACCCCACCGGATATGAGTGATCCTCTAACGGATTTGCACTATGCGAAACTAGACGGTAATAATAATCTACCTGATGTGTTTCTAGGTCGTTTTTCAGTAACAACTATTCCACAACTTAATAATATAATAAATAAAACTATTGAGATGGAATACACTTTTACAACAATAGAAAGACAATGTGCATTGCTTTCTGGTTCTGGAGAAGGAGCAAAGGTTTTTGATAATCCACAAAGGTGGGTTGCAGAAAATGTTTTTGAACCTCTAAACTTTGATTGTAATAAACTATTTGCTTTTGATGGTGCTACATACAATGATGGACTTGATGCATTAGATGATGATAATCAATTCTTTATTTATCGAGGTCATGGTAATGTCGGTTATACAGGTTCACCTTTCGGTATATCTCAATCTGAAATAAATGCAGCATCCAATAATGCATACCCATTATTCTTTAGCTTTGCCTGTCTAACAAATCATTTTGCACAGACCTCTCTTGGAGAATATTGGACTAGAAGCGAAAAAGGTGGAATAGCGTTTTTTGGTGCTACAACTACAACTTACAGACATACAAATAATGTAATTGAGAAAAGAGTTTTTAAACAGCTAGACGAAATGGATCAATTATCTCCATTTATTAATCTTGGTATGATTGATTACTATAAAAGAGTTTGGTCATTGTTAAGTGGATCTAGGAAAGTTCATATAAAAACATATATTCTGCTAGGTGATCCTTCATTTTATGTTTTTGGTATAGGCTGCCAGGATAATTACATCTTTTCAAATAATGAACTGTTCCTGGATGGACAAGAAATAGATTATCATGCATCTAACTCTATAATTACAGATTACGGTGGAGCAACTTTTGTTCTAGAGTCAGGAAGTGATGTTAATTTGTATGCAGGAAATACAATTATTTTAAATTCAGGATTTTCTGTAGAATTAGGCTCAACATTTACAGCGAATATAGAACCATGTTCCAAATAGAATAGGGAATAATCTGAGACTGCCACATTTTTCAAAGGAGGCAGTCTCTTTTTCAAGCTCAGTTTCTTTGAATAATAATTTCAGGATTCTTATTATTCAAGATGCAACTATTTTGTAAATTAGAATTCTTCATAAATAAAAAAATGAAAAAGCTAAAAATCAGATATTTTAAAAATTTCAATGCAATAATCGGGTTCTTGTTGTCATTATTGGGCTTTGCTTCAGTTTGTAATTCATGTGCAACTGATTATGGCGTTGAACCCGATGAATATGGAGTCCCATATGCAACCTTCAAAGTTGCAGGAACGGTTGAATCTAAAGAATCTTCTGAACATCTAGAAAATATTAGAGTTATTTTTGCATATCAGGATACAGCATACACCGATGAAAATGGCAATTATGAGGTTAGTTCTATAATTGAAAGTTTAGAAGAAGCACCTATTTCTTTCGAAGATGTAGATGGAGCTCAAAATGGGAGCTATAGACCATTTGATACAATTGTTGATTTCGGTGATAACGAATTTACAGGTGGTGATGGATGGGATAAAGGGACAGCTAAAGAAGATCTAGATGTTAAACTAGATGAAGTAGAATGAGCGTAACAAATATACCTTTTCGAAAAAAAGTTGCTCTGAACCTTCATAGAAAATTCAAGTCAAATGAAAAAAAGGTTCATCGTCTGAATTATTTGCTTTGGGAGTGCACACTTCGCTGTAACTTAAACTGTATTCATTGCGGGAGTGATTGTAAGAAAGATGCATTTACAGAAGACATGCCTGCAAAGGATTTCTTTAAAGCATTAGATGAGATATCACCCATTGTTAACAATCACAATACAATGATTGTACTAACAGGAGGTGAAGCAATTTTGCGAAAAGATATTGAAGAAATAGGGCAGGAACTTTATCGTCGCGAATTTCCTTGGGGAATAGTTTCAAATGGATATGCATTGGACAAAAAACGTTTAAATGGTCTTATGAATTCAGGTATGCGTTCAATTACCATTAGTTTAGACGGATTAAAAGATTCACATAACTGGTTAAGGAATAATCCCAAAAGTTTTCAGAAAGCATTCAATGCTATAAAATTATTGACCCAAACCAACGATCTCAGGCACGATGTTGTTACATGTGTCAATCAAAATAATTTTCACGAATTAGATAAGTTTTACAAACTACTAATATCCATTGGATTAAAAGAATGGAGAATATTTACAATATTCCCTATTGGACGGGCTAAAAATGAGGAATTATTACAATTAAACCCTGTTCAATTTAAACAACTTTTTGATTTTATAACATTGGTAAGAAAAGAACAAAAGATAAAATTAAGCTATGGCTGTGAAGGATTTTTAGGTAATTATGAAGGCAGCGTTAGAGATAATTTTTTCTTTTGCCGTTCAGGAATCAATATTGCTTCAATACTTGTAGACGGTTCTATATCGGGCTGTCCAAACTTGAGAGATAATTTTATACAAGGTAATATTTATAAGGACAATTTTGCTGAAATATGGGAAAATAAGTACGAAAAATTTAGAGATAGAAGATGGATGAAAACAGGAATCTGTTCAGATTGTGAATTTTTCAAATATTGTGAAGGAAATGGAATGCACTTACACGACGAGAAAACTGGTGAATTATTAATGTGTCATTTAAAAAGAATTGAAGAAGGTGAAAAAGTTGCATTAAATAATAAAAAATGTAGGAATTATAGAGCTTGATAAACAGACAAAAGATTGTTTGTGGAAAATAATGAATATTTAATTCTAGGATATTACAGAACTAATCATTAATTATTTTATTTGATTGAAAAAGTTGTTAAGCAAGATATTAAATATTATAAGCACTTTTGTTATAGTTGTACTTTGTGTCCCCACAAGGTCTCAAGTAAATCATTTAAATTGTTATTTTTACATAAATCCCATGTTGATTAATCCTGCAACCTGTGGAGCTGATTACCTTACAAAAGCTACATTATCCCATACTAAGCAATGGACAAACATTAACCAGGCCCCGGTAATACTTTAGTTTCCGGTCAGTTCAGAATTGGTAGTTTTGATTTTTACAATCCAAAGATGTTTTTAAATGATTCGAAGTTTAAATCATTGGAGAGGATAGGAGTGGGGGGCGGCATTTATTCCAATGTTTATGGTCCTTTTAGAGAAATAAGCTTTTTGCTTGGGTATAGCTATCATATTCCAATCAACGATAACAGTAACCTGTCGTTGGGTATGTCAGCTGTTTTAAACCATTATGGTGTTAGTAATTCAGATATTAAGCCCAGGGACCCGGGCGATCCGTTGGTAGATTTTGAAAGCCAGCTTTCGGCAAATGCAAGTTTTGGATTGTTTTATTATCATAAAAATTATTTTGCCGGGGTATCCTCGACAAATCTTTTTAACACTTCTATTGAGAAAACGGTTGAAAATGAATCACCAAGAAACATCTATGTGGTTGGTGGCTACAGGTTTTTTCCGGCTGGTAATTTATTTGCCGTTGAACCTAATATAACATATGGTCGCGATTTTGAGAAATCCGAAAATTATTTCGAATATAATGCAAAGCTATACCTGATTAAGTTTGGCTGGTTGAGATTAAGCTACTACAAGGAATTTGAAATGAAAATTACCGTTGCATTAAGAATTTATAAATCATTCTACCTGGCTTATACATTTGCTAATGTTAATAGTGAACTGAATAGCTATACCAACAACACACATGGCATTACAATTGGCAAAAACCTGGGTGTTAACAGGAATACAACGAATATCTATTAGAAACAGGCAATGAATTATTTCAGAATACTAGCATTAATAAGTATCGTTCTTTCCCATAATATTGTTTATGGTCAATCTATTAATTTGCATTCTGTATCTGCATACAGATATATTTCTATCGAAAAAGCAGAATATACACTGGATGGAGACTTAATGATTCTGGCAAGAAGGAAGCTTTTAAATACAGACAATTTTGGCCCTGATGGAACGTACAAAAAGACCATAAACATGTACCATGGCTATACTGAAACAGGAGACCTGGAAACAATTACTGCCAATGACAGTGCAGATATCTTTTTCTTCGGATCATTTGATAAGTTGTTACCTGCCTTAAATCAATTCTCTGACGATGAAATTGATTCACTTTATGAATGGTCTAGAAGGGGTGGGAAGATGATTATTGCAGAGCAATTTAGTTATCAGGAATCTTGGGATTATCGTGTTTTAGAAGACAAATGGGGTTTTAAAATAGCTGAGTTAAAGCCAGCATATATTTATCCTACCGAATTAGGGAAAACAACTAAAATATTTAATGGACCTTTCGGAAATGTGAGTTTTACTCAAGAAACCGGGATGGCTCAGGGATATTTTTCAAAAATGCCTGTCAATTCAGTAGTTTTAGGGGTTGACAAAACAGGAGTACCTACACTATATCTTGACTGTAATACAATGGACCTGGTTGTAGCCGATATTGGAGTTTTTGATGATGTAGCTTTAGAAGATGAATTACCACTTTCTTTTGGTGATGAAATATTAAACGATAAGGACAGGTTCCTCGCTAATGTGTTTGCTTTTATGGATAGTATTGACGATGTACCAATGGCAGAGGTGGTTTTTGATGGTACTAATCTGAATACAGGGAATTTTAATTCTTATCAGTGGTACCGAAATTGGGATACCCTGAATGGGTTGAATACATCTTCATTAACTCCTGGTGATGATGGATATTACTGGGTAGTTGTAAAAAATAAGCAAGGATGTGCTGATTCTTCTGAGGTTTTTATGCAGGGGAATATTACTAATCCGGTAATAAAATGTCCCGATGATATAGTGACTTCAACTGATAAAAGACGAAACTTTGCAACAATACCTCTGACTGCTCCTGAAATTCTTGATGGTTATGGCATTGACACCATTATTTCTGATGCCCCGGATACTTTTTTTGTTGGAGATTATGAGATCACATGGACAGTAATAAATACTGAAGGTTACAGTTCAACATGTATTCAACAAATAACAGTATTTGATAATGAAGCTCCTTTAATAAAGTGTTACGATGATATTGAATTGTATAATGACTCCGGTAAAAGTTTTGCAGTATATAACATATCTCCTCCACAATATAGAGAAAATGTATTTTTTGAGGAACTAATAAAAAACACATCAGATACCTTTCAAATCGGAACAACCGAGGTAGTATGGACAGCTATTGATAGTTCAGGGAACTATAGTCAGTGTAGCCAGTTGGTTACCGTTTATGACAATGAAGCTCCAGAAATCTTTTGCCCGGAAGATATTCTTACCTATACTACTTATGGGAATTATTATGTTTCGGTTTCACTTGATACGCCAACATTTTTTGAAAATCATCTACTTGTTTCACTTTTCGGTAATGCGGATAGTTTATTCCCAATAGGAACAACTTACATATCCTGGACAGCTGTTGATAGTTCGGGAAACAAATCCACTTGTGAACAGGCAATAACTGTTGTTGAAACAACAGAGCTGAGGGTTCCAAATATTATAACGCCCAATGGCGATGGCCTAAATGACTACCTTGAGATTGATGGATTGCCGGAGAATACTGAACTGATAATATTTAACGATAAAAACCAGATTCTTTATAAAACCGACAATTACCAGAACAACTGGGATGGAAGGGATAACGATGGGAATCCTATACTTAGCGGTACTTATTGATACAGCTTAACAGTTTTACAGGATGTGCAGTACAGTGGTTTTATAGTGATAAAAAGAGAATAAAAAAACTTCGGGTTACTTTCTGCCTCATAGGTAAATTTTCCCAGACAAACCCTCTACAAAAACAAACTTTGACTACATCAACTTTTCGCCTCCTGCCTGGGTTTTTAACCTTATTAAGTGTGCTGTTTTGATTTTCTGTCTTTTAGAGTAAGGGTATTATAATTATCATACTCATTTAGTAACATTTTGCTATGAGAAACAAATAGCTAATTTTGTCGTACACATAATAGATGTTGAAAATCTAATTATTAGGAGAGTAAAAGGTGAGATTAAAAAGACATTTGCCACTATGGATAACTTTCATAGCCGGTTTTAGTATTGCAATAAATCTGAAAGCCCAAATAAATTTTCCCGAGGGGTCATCATACAAGTTTTTAAAAGGGAGTGAAGCATTGTCTTTGTCTTCAAATTGGATGCAACCCGGCTTCGATGACTCATCCTGGCCAACAGCAAGTGCTCCGTTTTGGTATGGCGATGGTTCGGGTGGAACAGAAATAACCGATATGATGAACGCCTATTCTACCTTTTATTTAAGAACAACTTTCGATGCTGCCACGGTAAAAAACATAAATCAAATTAATGTAAGTACCGATTATGACGACGGATTTATTGTTTGGGTAAATGGACAGGAAGCTTTTCGCAGGTATGCTCCCGAAATACCCTCTTATAATGCTTTTGCCACAGAACTGCATGAGTCAGGTACGCCTGAAAACTTTATAGCCGATTCTTTTATGGTAAAACTTGTTGAAGGGACTAACCTGTTAGCTGTGCAGGTATTTAACGAGAACCTGGCAAGTTCCGATATTCATTTTGATATTTCATTATCAGCTGAGCCTTCTGCAGCAGTGCTTCAGGATACTGTTGGCATTACCTTTTCTCATCCGGCCGGTATGTACGGTTCGCCATTTACGCTTACGCTTACATCTCCCGATGCCACTGCAAACCTGGTTTATACGCTTGATGGAAGTAATCCTCAATATTCAGCCACAGCAATTACCGCAGGAGCAAACGCCAGTGTTTCAATTGATCCTGCAAGTACCACCGGCCGACCTGCAACTCCGGCTGTAACGGTGAGGGCATCTATAATTAAAAACGGTTATCTGGCCAGCATACCAAGAACCCGCACCTACATATTTTTAGATAAAGTTTTGTCTCAGTCTTATCCGGGAGGTTCATGGCCCGACTACGATGTAAATGGTCAGATTATTGATTTGGAAATGGACTCCAAAATTGTTAATGACTCACGATACAGTGGCAAGGTTGATGATGCTTTGCTTGATATTCCTTCCATTTCTATTGTAACCGATAATGAGAACATGTTCGATGCAGGTAGCGGAATTTATGTTAATGCCTGGGGCCATGGTATTAATTGGGAAAAGATGTGTTCGGTCGAACTCATTAATCCCGATGGTACAGAGGGATTTAATGTTAACGCAGGAATAAGGATCCGTGGAGGTTGGAGCCGACACAATGATTTTCCGAAACATGCATTTCGTTTATTTTTCAGACAGGAATACGGTTTTAGCAAGTTGGAATACCCTTTGTTTGGTGATGAGGGGGTTGATGAATATGATAAAATAGATTTACGCACAGCTCAGAATTATGCCTGGTCAAACGGAGAATGGAATCATATGACAATGGTCAGGGAGGTTTTTTCAAGAGATTGCCAGCGCGATATGGGGCAGCCTTATACCCGCAGCAGATATTACCATCTGTATCTTAATGGTATGTATTGGGGTGTTTTTCAGACCCAGGAACGTTCTGAAGCCAGGTATGCTTCCGACTATTTTGGGGGTAATAAGGAAGACTATGATGTTGTAAAGGTTAGTACCGAAAACTGGGAATACAGGGTTGAAGCAACAGATGGCGTCCTTTCAACCTGGCAACAAATTTATAATATGTGTCATGGAGGTTTTGCTTCAAACGAAGCTTATTTTAATTTGGAAGGTAAAAACCAGTATGGTGATTATGTCCCGGGTAAACAGGTGTATGTCGATATTGATAATCTCATAGATTACATGTTGACCATTTTTTATACCGGTAATTTTGATGCACCTACTTCGTCGTTTGGCAACAATCAGGGGCCAAATAATTTTTATGCCCTATTCAATCGCGATGACGATTCAAAAGGATTCGTTTTTTTTAATCACGATGCCGAACATGCCTTGATGATTGATGAGGTTAACCCCGGAATTGGACTTTATGAAAACAGGGTAACCCTGGAAGGAATGAATGTTTCAGGTGTAACAGGATTTCATCCTCAGTGGCTGCACGAAAAACTTACAGCAAACAAGGAATACAGGCAAAGGTTTATCGATCGGGTAGCCAGGCATATGACTGCTGGTGGGGCACTCACCGAAGAAAAATGCCTGGAAAGATTTAATAAACGGGTTGACGAACTTGATATGGCAATTATTGCTGAATCTGCCAGATGGGGCGACTCTAAATCGGATTATGCAAGAAATAAAAATGACCAATGGCTGCCGGAAATAAACAGAATAAGAAATGAATTCTTCCCGGTTAGAACAGACATTGTTCTCGACCAGATGAGAGATGCGGGTATATGGACAAATATTCTGCCACCTGATGCATATATTTCGGGCAGTTTGCTCAGAGAGTTAAGGTATAATATTTCAGGTAGCGAAGTTGTTACGCTTAAAAACCCGAAATCTGAGGGAACAATATATTACACGCTTGATGGTATCGACCCGCGTATGACAGGCGGAGCAATTTCCACCAGAGCTATCCAATACAACAACGAGAATATTATGCTAAACGGTTCTGCCCTTATTAAAGCAAGAATTTATAACAACGGTTCCTGGAGCGGAATTCGCGAAATAACCTTTGTATCAAGAAGAGATGATTTATCGAAACTAAAAGTTACGGAGCTGCATTATCATCCCGAAGATATAATTGACGGGCAAGATACAACTAATGGCAAGTCGTATGAATTTATTGAATTTAAAAATATTGGAGAAACAGCATTAAATCTTTCAGGTTTGGTTCTGGACTCAGCTGTATACTATGAGTTTCCAAACGGAGTTATTTTACCACCCTATAAGTTTTATGTGATTGCCACCAAGCCAAAATATTTCTTTCAAAAATATGGCAGAACACCTTCCGGAAATTGTGAAGGATTCTTTGATAATTCAGGCGAATTTGTTTTACTGAATGATTCACAGGGAAATGAAATCCTCTCCTTTACTTATTTTGATGATTCACCCTGGCCTGAAACCCCTGATGGCGAGGGTGCTTCGCTTGTGGCAATCGAAAAATATCCGACAAACGATCCGAATGAATATATTTACTGGAGAGCATCAACCGTTCTGAATGGTTCACCATTCTCCGATGACCAGTCAATTACTGATGTTGAAGCCATAACATATACAACGGGAAACTACACTGTTTATCCGAATCCAACTTCAGGTTTATTATTCCTGACATACCAGGGCGATGGTTTTAATGATGCACTTGTTCGCATTTCAGATGTCAGTGGATCAACAGTTTATGCTACATCAATAATTGGTGCGATTACTATAGATTTTGGAAGCTTAGGAGTTGCACCCGGAGTTTATATAATAAATATAAGGGAAGACAATCAAAGTCAAACATTTAAAGTAGTTTATACTCCCTAACAGCAGTTTTTGAAAAAGATACAATCAGGGCTTAAGAATCAGGCCCTGATTTTTTCTTCCGTCGATAAGCACTTTAAAATACTTTTCAGTTTTTACATGCCTGATAGTATCAGATTCATACCCGGATGATAAGCTGTCGAGAAATTCAAAATCGCAGAACCCATCATCGATGTATGGGTTGATTGTGAAGTATCCAACGCCAAAGCTGGTTAAGTTGTGAAAGAAATGAGTACCCTGGCTAGGGTCTACCCTATAGTGTTCAAGTCCCGATTCGACGATAACCCTTGCTGCTGAAATTTCGGGCCATTTAACCGGAATGCCTAACCAGGGGTCGCTTGAACCCCATCTGCCGGGACCAATTAATATATAGTTCTTATTCTCCTTAAGGAATTTTTCGTTTAGTTTTCCCAATTCTTTTACTAGTTTGTTATTGTTAGACGGCTCAAAGCTTTGAGGCTTAATGTAAATAATATCGGAAATACCCCTGATGGTTCCGTTGCCCATGGCATTCCGGGAGTACAGAACCGATTTTGATTTGTTTATTTTTCCTTCAAGATCAATATTTTCCTTATCAACTGAAACGATCGGACGAACCTGGAGGTAGTTCAGTATTTTAGGTTCTCCTTCCGGAGTATTCAGATTTGCTGCGAACTCTATTTCAACATCAGAGTTCATGGCTTCTTTGCTTATAGAAAGTAAATCGTTTAAGATCTCAGCTAAGGGGAATTGATTGTGATTCAGGATGCCTGAAAAGGTAACCACTTTTTTGCCTTCATAATAATTTCCGTCTCTAAGCACATTGTTTTCAAAATCATAGGTCGAGGTAACCATACTCAGCGAAGGATTGTTTTCAGCATCTGAAATACGAAGTTTTTGCAGATTAACACTGTCTGATGTCGAGGGTATAAACGCTTCTGCATTAAGGTCGAGTGCATAAAAATATTTTTGAGTGTTTTTTAATGCACTTTCAGGGTTGGCCAGTTGAATTATCCGTTTCGGGTGTTTTGGAGAAAATCTTAAACAGGTACTACCATCAACAATAAGTTTTCCTAAGCCAAAAGCAACATCAACAATACCGTCCTGAGTTTTTTCAGGCGCAATAGGATAGTAGTTTAGTGAACGAGCCACACCACTTAAAGTAGGGTAGTAGAGATTGTTATGAACAGTTCCGCAAACTGCCTGAAGAATAACTCCCATTTTTTCTTCATCAATAAGATTTGATGTGACTGACATGTACGATTTGCTCATTTTATAGTATACCGAAGCATATACCGATTTTATTGCACGCTCAAGAAGTTGAACCAAAAGACCGGTATTTTTTGTGTGCGGAACCATGTAGGTGTTATAAATTCCTGCAAAAGGCTGATAAAATGAATCTTCAAGTTTGCTCGATGAACGCACTGCGATGGGCGATTTAGCCAGGCTTGAAATTGTGATGAGTGCCTCACTTATGGAAGATGGAAGCTTGGCATCAAGAAAATTCTTTAATACAGCTTCGTCCGGAATATCATTTAGTACCACCGAATATAAATTATTCAGAGTCATAAATTCCTCAAAGATGTCTGTAGTTAGCACAGTTGTTGACGGAATTGTAACGATTACATCAGGGTATTTGCTGAATAATCCTTCCTTTTTAATTACAGAGTTCATAAATGCAAGACCGCGCGCCTTGCCTCCCAGGTTCCCGTCACCAATTCTTGAAAAGAATACGTAGTCATCGAAGCGACTTTTATCAAACTCGGCAATTACTCCACGAGCCTTACTTACACGGTAGCTGGTTATTCCATCGTAGATGTATTTTCTTACAGCATCCGGAGTAGCAAAATCATCGTATTGAGCATCTTTAAATTTCCGTGCAATGGGAAAAAGTGCCCGGGCATTTAACCATTTCGAAATATCATCGTGGCGGGTATGGTACTCCAGTATTTTATTCGGAATGGAGAGAATCAATTCCTGAAATTCTTTCAGATTATTTGCTTCTGAAACAACCTCATTGGTTTCAGGATTTATAAAATGAAATGAACCAAATCCAAAGTTTGAAATAACATAATCTTTTAGGTCAATCAGCAGGTTTTCGGAATATTTATTCAGGAATCCGGCATCATATACTTTAGCGTATGCTTCGTTCGACGAATCTGATGATTGCAACAAAAAGGGAATATTGGGGTCTTCTTTTTTTACTGTCCGGCATAAACGAAGTCCGGCTTTTGTCTTTGTATCCCTTCTGTCAGGGCGGTACTTGTAGCTTACATCCGAGATAATACCAAGCAGGTTGTTTCGGTATTTATTAAATAATTCCAGCGCATTATCATAATTGTTTGCCACAAGAATTTTTGGCCGACCTCTTCTTCGAAGCATTTGCTGGTGTTCGTTCAATGCCTCTTTCATTACTTCTTTCGATTGCTCCAGAATAATCCGGTATAAATTTGGCAAATAAGACGACATGTACCTTACCGAATCCTCAACCAGAAGAATGGCCTGCACCCCGATATTTAATATATCGTTCTCGGCATTCATTTTATCTTCAATAAGTTTAATGATGGCCAGAAAAATATCGGTATTGCCCAGCCAGCAAAAAACATGATCAATACCCGAAAGATCAACTTTCTCCAGTCTGAGCGAAACCTCCCTCGAAAAGTGAGTAAGCACAACAATCGGAGTCTGCGGGTATTTTTCTTTAAGAAGTTTAGCAAATTTAAAGGTGTCGACATCCTTTATGCTGAGCATGGGGATAATAAGATCGATATCTTCTCTGTCTAAAATTAAAAGTGCTTTTTCTGCTGAATCGGCGTGCAGAAAAACAGGCGGATATCTTAGATTCAGCGATACGTACTCGTTAAAAATTTGTTCATCAATACGGCCATCCTCTTCGAGGGTAAAAAAATCGTAGTTACTGCACAGCACCAAAACCTTCCTGATTCGTTTCTGCATAAGCAAGTTAAACGAAGTGTCGGAAAAATAATATGCTGTCCTGTTACTCAAATTTATATGTTTATCATATAAATATATAATGAAATACGACATAAAAAAAGGGGCTCGCTGGCCCCTAAATTATTCTTCAACTTTAAAAGTATTTCCGCTTTGAAGCAAATCGTTAACCGATTTTATATTTGTTTTTTCCTTGGCGACCTTTATTTGATCGTATAGCATATCTTCATATACATATGTTTTCCATTTTCTGATAACACCCATTGCCATCGGATAATCAGGCAAGGTCATTCTCGAAAGCATGTAGTGTCTGGTGTCATCGTGGCTATGCGCATCATGCACCAAAATATCATCTTCGCGAATACCGTTTTCGCCAATTGTTACCACAACCAGCTTCGAACCGGCCTGAATAATTCCCTTATCTCTTTTTTTACCAAAAATCATGGGTTTCCCGTGTTCGAGATAAATCTGGTGTTCTTCACGAACTTCTTTACCGGTAATATCTTCGTGGACTTTGTTATTGAAAATCACACAATTCTGATATACCTCTACCAGGGAGGTGCCTTTGTGTTCTGCAGCTTTAGTAAACACTTCGGTCATCATTTTCGGATCGGTATCAACCACCCTTGCAAAGAATGTTCCCTGAGCGCCCATCGCCAGTTCGCCGGGCAGGAATGGGTTTTCAATTGTACCATCGGGAGATGTCTTTGTAATACTTCCAATCGGAGTAGTTGGCGAATATTGACCTTTTGTCAGGCCATATATTTTATTATTGAACAGAATGATGTTAACATCGAGGTTTCTTCGCAGAATGTGGATAAAGTGATTGCCGCCAATGGCCATAGAGTCTCCATCACCTGTTACAATCCAGACACTTAAATCGGGATTTGCAATTTTAATGCCCGAAGCAATAGCCGGAGCTCTGCCATGCAAACTATGAAATCCGTAGGTGTTAATATAATAAGGGAATCTTGATGAGCACCCGATACCCGATACAAACACAATATTTTCTTTCTTTACGCCGGCATTTGGCAATGCTTTTTTTATTGCAGATAAAACTGCATGACCGCCACAACCGGGGCACCACTTCACAGGATAATCAATATTGAAATCCTGAGGGGTTACTATTGGAGCTGCTAATTCAAAACTCATATTAAATATCCTTCAGTAATTCTTTAAATTTATTTTTCAATTCCGAAATAAAGAATGGCAATCCTTGCACCTTATTGTATTGCAGGTAGTCGAATTGAGGATGTTTAGATCGCAGATAGGATGCAAATTGCCCCAGGTTAAGTTCACAGACTATTAATTTTTTATAGTTATGAAAAACATCTTTTGTGTTTTTTGGAAGCGGATTAATGTAATTAAACTGGGCAAGGCTTATTGAATATCCTTCCTCCTGAAGTTCTTTAACTGCCATGTATAAAGCACCATATGTGCCTCCCCAGCCAATTACCAGAAGATCACCCGATTTCTGACCAAAAACATCAAGTTTAGGAATAAAGTTAGCTACTCTTTCTACTTTTTCTTCCCTGTTAAGAATCATAACTTCATGATTAGCAGGGTCATGCGAAACTAATCCTGTAATATCTTCTTTTTCGAGGCCGCCTATTCTGTGCCTTAGCCCTTCTTGTCCGGGAATAGCCCATTTTCGTGCCAGTTTTTCTGAATCACGCTTGTAAGGCTGATAATCCGGGTCGTTATCTTCTACCATTGGGGGATTTATTTCAGGCAAAGAATTCACATCAGGGATAGGCCATAATTCAGAGCCATTTGCCAGGTAGCCATCGGTTAATAAAATTACCGGAGTCATATGTTCCAGTGCTATTTTTGCAGCCTGATATGCAAAATTAAATGAATTGGCCGATGTTGATGCCGCTAAAACAACAACCGGGCATTCGCCATTTCTTCCATAAACAGCCTGAAACAGGTCGCTTTGTTCTGTTTTTGTAGGCAGGCCTGTTGAAGGACCACCTCTTTGCACATTAACAATTACCAGGGGTAATTCTGTAATTACAGCAAGTCCGATAGCTTCGCCCTTAAGTGCCAACCCCGGGCCCGATGTTGATGTGGCTGCCAGTCTTCCTGCAAACGCTGCTCCTATAGCAGAGGTAATACCTGCTATTTCATCTTCTGCCTGGAACGTAATGCAATCAAGATTTTTCATCTTGGTTAATTCCTGTAGTATTTCAGTTGCAGGAGTTATAGGGTAGGAGCCCAGAAAAAGTTTTCTTCCCGAACGTTCCGAAGCTGCCAGCAATCCCCATGCAGTTGCCTGGTTTCCGTTAATGTTTCTGAAAAGACCTTTACCCTTTGATGCCGGGTGCACCTGAAATTTAACAGTCATTGCTTCAACAGTTTCTGCATAATTGAACCCGGCGTGCAATACTGCAATGTTTGGTTTTATCAGATCAGGTTTCTTCTCAAATTTTTTAGCAATAAAATTTTCGCCAATCTTTAAGTCTCTGTCAAAAAGCCAGTAAAGAATGCCGGCAACAAACTGATTCCTGATTTTATCGGCAGTTTGTTTATCTATTCCAAATTCGCTAACTGTTGCACGCGTCAGATTAGAGATAGGGGCTTTAACAACATTAAAACCTTCCAGACTGCCGTCGTGCAGAGGATCTTCTATATATCCTGCTTTTTTGTAATACTTGTTATCAAAGTTGTCGATATCGATTATAATTGTTGCTCCGGGCTTTACCCATTTAAGGTTTGCTTTTAAAGCTGCAGGATTCATTGCAACCAGTACGTCTGCCATATCACCCGGGGTAGATACCTCTTTGTGGCCGATATGCACCTGGAATCCCGAAACACCCGCAATAGTTCCTTGCGGTGCTCTGATTTCAGAAGGATAATCGGGAAAAGTTGACAAATCGTTTCCAACATACGCTGATGTGTCAGAAAACTGGCTGCCTGTTAGTTGCATTCCATCGCCAGAATCTCCGGCAAACTTAACAACCACTTCATCCAGTTCAATTATTTGCTTTGTTTTAGCCATTATTTTCTTCGAAATATTTAATAAATATTTTAGCTACAATAGCGTTAATTGTAACAATTATAGAAATTCTTTTTAGCAAATAAATTATTCTATTCGTTAAAGTTTTCCAAGAATGAGCAAAATCACCTTTTGGTGTTTAGAATAATGATTTTCATCAGAAAAACAGTAGAATACAAGTATGTTTATTTATAATTCATAGTTCCTTCTTTCAGGAAATGAATAAATGCGTCAACATCATTGCTGTAGGTGTAATATCGAGTCGAATTGGTTAAAATGTTCCCATTCGCATCAACAATTACATACATGGGCAAAGCATTGCTGTTATATTTTGAAATTTGTAAGTCAAGATTTTTCTTACCCAGGGTTTTCTTTATTCTGCCATCAATTTCCGAATATACCCACTCATTTTCAGGTAGTTTGGTTCTGTCATCTGTATATAGAGCCAAGAGAACAAAGTCTTCTGAAAGAATTTTCTGCACTTTGTCATCACTCCAGACTTCAGCATACATTTTCTTACAATTTTTGCATGAGTGACCTACAAAGTCAACTAAAACCGGCTTATTTATTTTTTTTGCACAGGCCAGAGCTTCATCCCAGTCGAAGTATCCTTTTAAATCATATGGCAGGTGTAATTTATCGGCGTATTTCGGAGATTCTTCACACAAGTTGTATTCAGCAGTACCCACATCAAATTCTGATTCAGAATTTCCGGCAGCAGGTTTAAATTCACTTGTTTCAGTCGGAGGTAAGAAAGGAGTAAATGCCTTTAACGGGCTTCCGAATAATCCGGGAACAAGGTAAACAGCTACTGAAAAAGATGCAATAGCGAGGAATAATCTTGGAACACTTAAAAAAGGGATATCGCTATCGTGTGAAAATCTAATTTTGCCCAGAAGATATAAACCAAGTAGTATGAAAGTCACTATATTGAGTGATAATATCACATCTCTGTTAAAAATAGCCCATTGTGTATTTCCAAGGAATATATAAGAAGCAATAATCATCAGAAATGCAAAAACCACTTTTACTCCATTTAGCCAGCCACCTGATTTTGGCATTTTCTTTAACATTCCCGGAAAAATTCCTAATAATACAAAGGGAAATGCAAAAGCAGCAGAGAAACCAATCATTGCAATAACCGGAGAAATTATTTCACCTGTCATGGCAGCTCCAATGGCCACTCCGGCAATAGGTCCAACACACGAAAATGATACAATTGCTGTAACCAGGGCCAGGAAGAACGGAGCCAGTAAGCCACCTTTATCGACCTCGCTGTCGAGTTTATTTGAAAGTTTGCTGGGTAGTACCAGCTCGAATACACCAAAGAAAGATACCGCAAAAATTACGAGTACTGCAACAATGATAATATTTGCCAGCCAGTGTTTGGTGAGCTCTGTAAGGTCAATCTGGAAAATACCGGCTGCTAAACCAACAAGTGCATAGATAAAAACAATTGATAATCCGAAGAAAACAGCCTGAAAAACTCTTTTTGCAGTGGAGTTATCGCGCATAAAAAAAGCAACAGTTAGCGGAATTATCGGGAAAACACAGGGTGTAAAAATAGCCAGTAAACCTTTGCTTAAGGCCTCAAAAAAGATTTGCCACAGTGTTTTTTCAGGTTCCTGATTCTGCTTGACAGGTTCTTCAGCAATAGCAGATTCCTGTGTGCTTTCAACCTCTTTTGTTTGTTCAACAGTATCTTCGGTTATTTCGTCAGAGATAACGGAGGTGTTGGTTTCGATGGTATTTACTTGTATAACAGGAAGTTCTTTTTTCTTCTCTGGCAGCTTTGATGTTGCTTGAGCTGGTTTAGCATCGGTAGTAAATTCAAATTCTATCTCCGAGGGGGGTAAACATCTTGAATCATCACACGACATAAACTCTATGTAACCACTTATGGTTGCTGTTTTATCTTTCAGTATAAGCTTCTGTTTAAATACAACGGAATTATTATATAATTCCAGTTCCATATTAAAAGTCTCATCGAATTTTATTTCTGGATTTTTTGATGAAACCGGAACTTTAATTTGTTTAAAAACAGAGCTGTCGGAGTAGTTAAATGATGTTGCAATCGGTCCACCTTCAGGAATATTTAATCCATACAGATGCCAACCTGCATCAATTTTTGCAGAAAAAATAATTTCATATTCAAAGTCACCAAGCTTTTGAATGGAAGTTTGCCATTTTACCGGATTATCAACATCGGCTTTAACTACAAAACTTACTGATAATAATATAATTAACAGAGATATCTGTCTGATTAGTTTTTTCATCAATCTAATTTTAATACTAATTTACAAATTTGTATGGTTTTAAACACATGAAAGTATATAGATGTTTCAATTAGAACAAATAAAAGTTGTTAAATCCTGTTAAGAACACAAAAAAAGCTGTCCTTAAATTAAAAGACAGCTTTATAAATATTTTAAATTATTTCAGAGGAATTTTTATTTTGTTTCAAAATAAATTTCTTCGCCTGTTTTATCGAAAAAATGAAATTCCAGGAAGTCATATGAACTAATGGCAGTAATACCAATATTTACTCCATACTTACGCTTCCATTTTTTTCTAATGTTACTTATTAATCCTTTATTAATATATGCAGCAATAAAAGGATGAACTCTAATGGTTATTTTTTTATTACTACCTTGTTCTAATAAGTCAGCGAGATGGCTTTCTATTCGTTCTATAATCAGAACACTTGGAGAAATCTCGCCTGTTCCTTCACAAGTAGGGCATGTTTCGCGTGTGTTTATATGCATTTCGGGGCGTACGCGCTGCCTTGTAATCTGCATCAAACCAAATCGACTCAGAGGAAGTATTGAGTGCTTTGTTCTGTCACCTTCCATGGCATCCTTCATACGCTCAAAAACCTTGTTTTTATTATCCAGGTTTTGCATATCAATGAAGTCGATGACAATAATGCCTCCCATATCTCTAAGTCTGAGCTGACGGGCAATTTCATCGCAGGCTGCAAGATTTACCTCTAAGGCTGTTGATTCCTGGTTGTTAACATTTTTTGCGCGATTTCCGCTGTTAACATCAATAACATGCAAAGCTTCTGTATGCTCTACAATGAGATATGCTCCGCTTTTAAACGAGACTGTTTTACCGAAAGAAGCTTTAATTTGTTTTAAAACGTCGAACTTTTCAAAAATTGGCGTATTGCCTGTATACAGGTTAACTATTTTTTCTTTTTCAGGAGCAATAGTATTTATATACTCTTTTATCTCCCGGTGCAAAGACTCATCGTTTATATGAATGTTGTTGAAACTAACACTCAATACATCGCGAAGAATAACGGCAGTACGATTTAGTTCGCTTAAAATAAGACGTGGAGGTTTGGCATTTCTAATTTTTTCAAAGGATGCTTCCCATTTACGGGTAAGGTTCCTTAATTCTTCATCGAGTGTACGAACCATTTTGCCTTCGGCAACTGTACGAACAATAACGCCATAATTGTTAGGCTTTATGCTGTTGATAAGGGTGCGAAGCCTTTTCTTCTCGTCGGTTGATTCTATTTTTTGCGATACAGAAACTTTATCACTTAAAGGCATTACTACCAGGTGTCGGCCGGCAATAGCAATTTCGGAGGTAAGGCGTGGACCTTTTGTTGATATTGGTTCCTTTGCAATTTGCACTAACACCAATTGTCCGGTAGCCAGCACGTCATTTATTCTGCCGTTTTTGTCGATATCGGGTTCTTTTCTAAGCTTTTGCATCGAGGGTAATTTTGTTTTTCTCGACACAGCTATATGAAGAAAATTTTGCAAAGTACGAAACTGAGGCCCTAAATCAAGATAATGAAGAAAGGCATCTTTTTCGTAACCTACATCAACAAAGGCCGCATTCAGCCCAGGCATGATTTTTTTGACTTTGCCCAGATAAATATCTCCAACTGAGAACTTGGGATTGCTTTTTTCCTTATTTAGTTCAACAAGCTTTTTATCTTCGAGGAGAGCAATATCAATCTCATTGGCTTTTACATCAATAACCAGTTCTTTGCTCACAATTTCAAGAAATTATACGTGTAATGATGGTTCTTTTTGGGCTAAATAAGAATAGAAGAATAAACCTAAAGTATTGCACTTTAGGTTTATTATATAAGTAAGAATTTCTTAAAAAAGGATTACTTCTTTTTATGTCTGTTTTTTCTCAGACGTTTTTTACGCTTATGCGTAGACATCTTATGTCTTTTTCTTTTTTTACCGCTTGGCATAATATGAATATTTTATAACTAAAGAAATTATTTAATGTTGTTTTTTACCTTGCTTACAAACGTTTTAGCCGGCTTGAAAGATGGTATACTATGCTCAGGGATAATAATGGTTGTATTTTTAGAGATGTTTCTGGCAGTTTTCTGAGCTCTTTTCTTCACAATGAAACTACCAAAGCCTCTTAAGTATACATTTTTTTCTTTGGTAAGAGAATCTTTTACTACTTCCATAAATGATTCAACAGTTTTCTGTACTGTTATCTTTTCAATACCTGTGTTTTTCGAAATTTCGTTTACAATATCTGCTTTGGTCATTTTTTAAACGCTTTAATTATCAATTAATTACGTATTTTCAAATTTATGAAGTGCAAATATATAGTATTTCTATCGATTAAAGAAACACTATTTGCGATATTTTGTTATTTATTTTGAAAATAACTAATTCAACAGCACATACATATGTTATTTATTCTGTTAAACTGGTATAATAACCATAAAAGGGAATTACCCTGGCGAAACACTAAAGATCCTTATAAAATATGGCTTTCTGAGATAATTTTGCAGCAAACGAGGGTAGATCAGGGTCTAGAATATTATAATAGATTTGTTCAAAGGTTTCCGAGTGTTTCAAGTCTGGCAAGCGCTGAGTTGGAGGAGATTTTTTTACTGTGGCAGGGATTGGGATATTATTCTAGAGCAAGAAATTTGCATGTAGCGGCAAAACAAATTGTTGTAGATTTTAATGGAGAATTTCCCGGTAATTCTATTCTTCTTAAAAAATTAAAAGGAGTAGGCGATTATACCGCAGCTGCTGTAGCGTCGTTTGCGTTTGGTGAGGCTATTCCGGTAGTAGATGGAAATGTTTTCAGGGTATTGTCAAGGCTTTATGCCAATGAAACAGCTATAGACACTGCAAAAGGGAAAATAGTATTTACTGAACTGGCAGATAAGACTCTGAATAAAAAACAACCCGACATTCATAACCAGGCAATGATGGAGCTGGGCGCATTGGTTTGTTTACCAAAATCACCCAAGTGCCCGATATGTCCTCTTCAGGATATTTGCGAGGCTTGTAAACTTGGCATTCAGGAAAAGCTGCCGGTTAAAAAAGGAAAAGTTAAGCAGAGAAACAGGTATTTTACATTTTATATAATTAAATACAGGGATCAACTATTAATTGAAAAAAGAACTGGAAATGACATATGGCAAGGACTTTATCAGTTTCCAATGATTGAAAGCTCACAACCTTTTTCAGATACCGAAATGATTCAAAAAGCAGAGGATCTTATACATTCTCCCGCAAAAGTTAATAGAAAGATTTTGTGTATTTCTGATTCAATAAAGCATGTGTTGTCGCACCAGGTAATTTTTGCAAAGTTTGTTCACCTTGAGTATTTCGAACCATTAAAAACTAGCCATAAACAAATCGTGATCGATCAAAAGAACATTATTGACTTTGCTTTTCCAAGACTGATTACCAGGTATTTGGAGAAAAAAATAAACTGAAACAGAAAATCTCCTGTCCTTGATTCGTAATATAAATCAGACAGGAGATAAGTTCATTTATAACTTAATTCAGTTAATCAATTAGGATTTTATGACTTGTACTGTTATTCTGACTTTCAATTATCAGAAAATATAAACCTATAGAAAATTCCGAAGTGTTTATGGTTTCCGTTTCCTGTGAAACAGTTTTCTGATAAATAATCTTTCCGTCTAAAGAAACAAGTTTAAAATTTTCTCCCGGCATTAACCCTGAAAGGTTTAAAACTTCTTTAACCGGGTTTGGATATATCTTACAGGCTTTTTGTTCATTATCCCTTACAGAACTTACGTATTTATCAACCTTAACATTTACTACCGTTTGTGCAATGGCTGTTCCATCATTTTCGATAAGTTCCACAACAATTTTTACCGTTCCATTAGCTTTAACAGGAGGTTCAAGCGAAAGCGTTATTTTTTGTGCATCCTCATCGTATACAACCTGTGGGTTTTCAATTATATATTTTTTACTGCTGGTGGCCATTACATAAAAATCTCGACCCAAAGCATTGGTAACAGTAATTTCTACTTCTTCTGTTTCATTACTTATCATTTCAATATCTTCAACATCACCAAGACTAACTGTGCTGGTATCATTCAGGTAATACATACTTTTTATCATGGTTTCATCAAAATCACTAAAATTAAGTGTATGGCCAACATCCGGAACCAGGATAAAGTTTACATTGGCACCCTTCGATTTCAGGCTATCGAAAGTATTTGTTACAATACTTAACTTTTCGTCATTTGTGCCAATCGATATTACCGTAGGCATATCAGAACTAAAGTTGTAGATATCCGGATTGGCCGAATTCATCCATGGAGCCCACGGGAATATGCCTTTGAACGGATAGGCATTCTTTAACCCGCTTCTAAGGGCATATTCTGCATTGCAAGACATTCCATTCAGAAAAACCATAGTTGTATCAATATTGTATATCGACCTGGCAGTATCGACAAGTACATGATAAACTAACGAATCGGCTGTTGGAACCTGTTCGCCAAAGAAACCGGGACAGGCAATAATCACATTTAAACTATCAGTTAATGGGTCTAAAGCATTTCTGTATTCCTCGGCATTTCCTCCGCAATAATGCAGACCTATTATTAAAGAGTAAGACTTTTCCGGTGAATAATCATCGGGAATACTAAAAAGTAATGAATGGCTTGTTCCGTTTAATACCATGGTAGTATCGACATGGTTTGAACTAAAAGCTGTCGAACTGCAAAATAATGCAATTGAAATAATAATGAATCTGTGTTTCAACATAATAGATAAGGTTTGAAGTTTACGATTTAGATTGCCAGACAAAAAAACTTCTGTCTGTATTGTTTGACAGGAAAGCTTAAAAGATTACGTATTGTTCTGAAAAAAATTTAACAAAATTCAATGATTTTTCTTGCTTAATACATCATCTTGCCTTTACTTTATTAATGCTGCTTTTTGTTACGATAATTAATCTGTCAATGTGGAATTAATATGAATCAGTTGACAGCTTATAAAACTATAATATTTAGGTATGGTATTGCATTCAGAAAATGTTATTGTATTTTTACAGCAAATATTTAATTAGTAATGTCAGTAAATAAAGCAATTTTAGTAGGAAACGTTGGAAAAGATCCTGAAATAAGGCATCTTGAAAGTGGAACTCCGGTAGCCAGTTTTCCACTAGCCACTTCAGAAACTTATACAAACAAAAACGGAGAAAAAGTAACGCAAACAGAATGGCATAATATAGTTATATGGAGAGGGCTTGCTGAGGTTGTTGAAAAATATGTTAAGAAAGGTACTCAGCTTTATATCGAAGGTCGTATTCGAACCCGTTCGTGGGACGACCGTGAAGGCAATAAACGATATTCTACTGAAATAGTTGGCGACGTGATGCAAATGTTGGGAAAACGCGGTGAGGGATCAGTAAGCGATAATGTTCCTAATGGGAATCAGGGCAACCACTCTAATGAATCTGCAGGAGCAGAAAGTACGGCACCTGAGCCGGAAGATGATTTACCATTCTAGTATTCACGAATTTTAATTGTTTTGGAAGATTCGGAACCTTACGAGCAAGCAGCAATAATAGCGCAATCGGTTTTTCAGCCAGAGAATTTTAATTTAAGTGTAATTGCAGGTCTAATATCAATCCTTGTGTTATTAGCTGTCTCAGCACTTGTTTCAGGTAGCGAAGTAGCTTTTTTCTCTCTCCTTCCGGTTGATTTGGATAAGCTGAGGAATATGAATACCAGGGCTAGCACCCGGGCCGACAGGCTACTGAATCATCCCGATAAATTACTGGCTACTATTTTAATCACTAATAATTTTGTTAATGTTGGTATTGTAGTTATATCCTCGTTTATCACTTCGGCATTATTTAATTTCACAGGTCACGAGCTATTAGGCAGATTTATTCAAATTGTTGTAATTACTTTTCTTATTTTATTTTCAAGCGAAGTATTACCCAAAGTCTATGCAAACAGGTTTGCTCTTAGTTTTGCTTTGTTTACAGCTCCCTGGATTATGGTTTTTTCAAAGGTTTTTCGCCCGGTTTCAGCCATGCTGATACGTTCAACCGGACTTGTTAACAGAAGAATGGCCAAGAAGAAACGAGATCTTTCTATGGATGAGTTGTCTGATGCATTAGACCTTACAGAGGTTTCACTTTCCGATGAAAAAAATATACTGAAAGGAATTGTGAAGTTTGGAAATATATATGTCAGCGAGATAATGCGTTCGCGTCTCGATGTAGTTGCTGTTGATATAAATACCAGTTATGCAGATTTATTAAAAACCATAAATGAATCAGGATATTCAAGAATCCCTGTTTTTCATGATACTTTTGATGATGTAAGAGGTATTCTTTACATCAAAGATTTGCTTCCTCACTTAAATCAGTCTGACAATTATAACTGGAAAGATTTAATTCGACCCTCGTTCTATGTGCCCGAAAGTAAAAAAATTAATGATTTGCTGAAAGAATTCCAGACAGAGCACATTCATATGGCAATTGTAGTAGATGAGTATGGAGGTACTTCTGGAATTGTTACCATGGAAGATATACTTGAAGAAATAGTTGGTGAAATATCAGATGAGTCTGATGCCGAAGAACATTCATATAAACGTATTGACGACAATAATTTTATTTTTGAAGGGAAAGTTCTGCTGAACGACTTTTATAAAATTGCCCAGGTAGACTACGATGTTTTTGATGATGTAAAAGGCGAAGCTGATACCATTGCCGGCTTAATTCTTGAGTTAAGAGGTGAAATTCCGGGAGAAAAAGACAAACTCGTTTATAAATATTTTACTTTTGAAATTCTTGAGGTTGACCAACGGAGAATAAAGCAAATAAAGGTTACCTTAAAACGAAAGGAAAAATGATAGCATGAATCGGGGAAGAATAGTGGGGATTTTATTTTTTTTGTTGTTAATAACATCATGTAAGTCCGATCCTGTGCCACGTCCACAAGGATATTTCCGGATTGACTTTCCTGAGAAAAAATATGTCCGGTATAATACAGACTGTCCGGTGTCTTTTGAATATCCGGTTTATGCTCAAATCGAAAAAATAAAGAGCGGAGAAGTTAACAGTTGTTGGTACAATATATCGGTAGCTGAATACAAGGCTAAAATTCATCTGACATACCGGCCTCTTAACAACAAGCTTTCAACCTACAGCGAGGATATCAGAAGCATTGTTTACAAACATACACAGATGGCCGATGATATAC
This sequence comes from Bacteroidales bacterium, assembly GCA_016938235.1. Classification (GTDB taxonomy): domain Bacteria; phylum Bacteroidota; class Bacteroidia; order Bacteroidales; family UBA10428; genus UBA10428. The sequence continues at coordinate 25,146 of JAFGVA010000121.1, forward strand.
AGGAATTCCGGATTATTGATAACAAGAGGCATGTTTTCGGAATTATTTACAGAATCTCCGGAAACACAGCGTCTTCATTAAGTTTTTATGTTACCGATAGCATAAACCACTTTTTGAGTGGAGCCTTATATTTTTCTGCTGAACCTAATAAAGATTCATTAGCTCCGGCTATTAAGTTTTTTGCTGAAGATGTTGTACATTTGACAGAGTCGGTCAATTGGGAATAAGTTTTTTTTATGCCAATAATTTATAACAAAGTTGTTTACGACGATTGCCAGTTAGGAATCTGGGAAATTGAAGAGTCTTATGAAGAAATGTATTCAAAGATTCACTTCTTCGATGGCGAGATCGAAAAACTTAAAAACTATAAAAGCACTGTCAGACAGACCGAATGGTTAAGTGTCAGGCGTTTATTAAGAGAGATGCGTGGAGAGCCAACCCAGATTATTTATAATGAACAGAGGAAACCTTTTCTTTTTAATTCAAATTCAAACATCAGTATTTCGCATTCACGAACAATGACAGGTATATTACTCAGTAAAAACCTGAAACTGGGTTTAGATCTTGAATATATGACCCCAAATATTGAGAAGGTAGCCCATAAGTTTATAAACAACGATGAATACCTGGTTAATGAAACCGAGCAGAGAAACTTTCATTTATATATTCACTGGTGCGCCAAAGAGGCTTTGTATAAACTTTGTGATAAGCAGGATATAAACTTCAAAAAGAATATAACCATTGAGCCATTTGAACCCGATGAATGTGGTGAAATAATGGGCTGGGTTGACAATAAATTCTGGCACGATAAGTTTTTATTAAGGTACTTCAAGCTAAAAAATTACGCGGTGGTATATTGCACAAAATAATTATGACCTGTTACAACAAAATATCGGCGCCCGGCAAAAAAATGGCTATACTCATTGATCCTGACAAGCTTTCGGTTCAGGCAATTCTTTCAACAGTTTATACTGCTAATGAAGCCGGAGTGCAAATGATACTTGTTGGTGGCAGTTTAATGAGTACGCGTATCGATTCAACCATTGAGATTATTAAAAAAAACTCTGATATACCCGTAGTTCTTTTTCCCGGCAGCTTAATGCAGTTAAGTGCTAAAGCCGATGCATTATTGTTACTTTCGTTGGTTTCGGGCAGGAATCCTGAATACCTGATAGGTAACCATGTATTAGCAGCACCCTACATCCGCACAACGAATCTTGAAGTAATTCCTACCGGGTATATATTAATTCAGGGTGGAAATGTAACCTCGGTAGAATATATTAGCAACACCAGGCCTATTCCTGCAGATAAAAAAGATTTAATTGTTGCTACTGCATTGGCCTCAGAAATGCTTGGTCATAAACTTATTTATCTTGAAGCAGGAAGTGGAGCAAAGATTCATGTCTCTCTTGATGTTGTTAGTGAGGTAAAAAGAAGAATTTCAATTCCGCTTATTGTGGGTGGGGGCATTACCAGCAGTACAATAGCCGACGAAATATTAGAAGCCGGAGCCGATATGATTGTTGTTGGAACGGCAGTAGAAAAGAATGTTGAAAAGATAAATCAGATGATGGCTGCAATAAAAAATTATTAGTTTATTTTATTCTGGCATATTGTTTGTTTATAGTTTAAAAACTGATTTTATTTATTTGTTGAAAAAAAATATACTTTTGTCAATTGAAAGTAGGCTTTCATCTAAATAAAAAAACTAACTTAAATTGTCTGCGTAACAGTAGATAGAAACAACAAGAAAGAAAAGATTTAAACAAAGATATTTTAAGATTTTGCCCAAGTTGGTTTAGTTAGTAGTTTTGTGGTTTGCCGGGGAGCGAGAGCTTCCCGGTTTTTTTGTATATTTCGTTCCCTTTTTATTCTTTCATCAAACATCATATTTTTTTACATCAAACTATTGAACTACGTTTATGAAATCTAAGCTTATCGATACGGGTATTCATGATTTTTATTCCCAGACTTCTGAAAACGATCGCTTAAAATATGGGCTTGGTCCGCTTGAATTTGAGAGAAATAAAGAGTTAATCGAAAAATTTCTTTCAACACAAAAACATACAATTGCCGACATAGGTGGTGGTCCTGGAATTTATTCCGAATGGCTTTCAAAAAAAGGTCACAAAGTATACTTAATTGATCCGGTAGAGAAACACATCGAGCAAGCTCTTAAGAAAGCAAAAAAAAGTAAAAACAGTTTTGAATGTTTTCTTGGAGAAGCTCAAAAAATTGAATTAAAGAACGAGTCGGTTGATCTTGCCATTCTGCATGGCCCCTTGTATCATTTACAAAAGAAAGAAGAACGTATAAAGGCTTTAGCAGAAGCGAAAAGAATTCTTAAACCGGGTGGGTACCTTCTGGGCTTTGCAATCAACTACACGGCTTCAACATTTGTTGCACTAACTCAGGGTGTTATTAGAGAGGAGGGTATCTTTGATATGTGTGTAAAAGAACTCACAGAAGGAATACATGAAGCACCTGCAAATATGCCGGGAGTTTTACCAAAGGCATATTATCACAAGCCTGAAGAGTTGAAAAATGAAGTTATTGAATCTGGTTTCGAAGCAATAGATTTGTTTGCTGTAGAAGGTATAATATGGCTGGATAAAAATTATTTTGAAAATCGCGCTAATCCGGAAGCAAAAATAAAGTTCGAAGCTATTTTTAAAGCTACTGAAAATGACAGAAATCTGCTTGCCTTAAGTCCTCATATAATGATTGCTGCGAGAAAAAATTAGTATCCGGTGTTTAACGTATAACTTCTTCAATAGGTGTACCGGTAGAACTGTTCGGATAAGAAATATCAAGCAGCACGGAAATTGTAGGAGCTATGTCTGTAATATCAACCGGTCTGAAAATATCTTTTTTTCCTGTTTTCCATCCGTACCAGAATAGTGGTACCCTGGTATCCGAGCCCATCGATATTATTGTTTTGCCCTGTTTCTCAAGGTACCCATTGTTAAGATGTAGTATTACATCGCCCGACCTTTTCTGGTTGTAGCCATTCTGAATCTTGCGAAAAACCCCTTCAATATAATAGTTATTTAACAGGGCTGTTGAAGTAATTGTATTCTGAACACCTGTAAATTGCAACATCAGATTAGCAACATTATCCTGAAAATCAGACAACTTAAGGTCAGCCGATTCAATAAGTGTACGATTGAGGTAAATCTGTTGAGAGTTGTATTGTTTTATCCAGTCGCCCTTGCCGTATATGTTATTTAAGTAAATTGTTAAAAGTGAAATTGCGCTGGAAGAATTAAAATATCCTGAGGGGATTTTATTTGCCTCAAGGTATTCCGGCCTGTGGTTTAATCCATGTTCAGCGGTGAAAATTACAAGGGTATTTTCAATCCCGATTTCAGAATCAATAAAGTCTAAAAAATGAGCAAGTTCCCTGTCAAGTCTCAGCACAGCATCTTCAACCTCAACACTTAGCGGACCAAACAGGTTTCCAATTTGTTCGAGGCTGGTAAAATTAACGAACAGTACATCAGTAACAAAATCTTTACCTAGTTCTTCATTTACAATAGCCTGAATAGCAAAATCCTTTACAAGGTTATCGCCAAAGGGAATGGTGTTCAAAACAGCAAATTCTTCTTTTCTTTTATATGCTTTGATTAAATCTTTTACCTCGTAAGGAAAGGTTGAACCTGATTTATATCCTTCTTCAAATTTATTATTATCAGGCAGGCTCTCGGTATATTCCGATAAGGGGTGTATAGGCTCCCAAATTCTTTCAAGATATGTTGACGGAATTTTTTTAAGGTTAAAATCATTTACCCATGGAGCCAGCGAATCCATGTAATAACTGCTACTGATAAAATTGCCGTTTTGAATATCGAACCAATAGGCAGCATCAGCAGTATGGCCACCGCTAAGTACCGATGAAACAGGTTCCAGCGAAATGGAAATAACCTTCGATTTAAACGTATTCGAAAGTTTTAATTCATCGGAAAAGGTAGTACTGAAAAGTTGGCGGGGAGAGCACTGTCCGGCCTCAAAGGGACCTCCGACAGTACTAACAGATTCATCATAAACCGATGGGATAATTTTACCGCGAAGGTCATCATACCAGCTGCTTCCAACTATACCATGGCCTGAAGGATTTGTTCCGGTAGAAATAGTTGCATTTCCTACTCCTTTATCATTTAATAAGTTGCTGTACGAAGCATTTTTGCAATTTATACCTCTGTTTGCTAACCTTTTAAAGCCGTCGTCTTCAAATTTATCCCAGTACCTCGATATATAATCGCTCCTGAATTGTGAAACTGTCAGACAGATTATTAGCCGGGGATTCTCAGGAGCCAATAGTTTTGAATTCTGTGCATTTGATAGTTGCACAACTAATAAAGCTGATATAATAAAAACAAGTGATATTCTTAGATGGATAAACATAATTTTACTGGATAATTTTTGAAAGAATAAACAAAGAACCTACGCCAATTATTATACTAACAACAACATTAATTGCCGCAAGCATAAGATTGCCGGTTTTTATAAGTTCGAATGTTTCAAAACTAAATGTTGAAAATGTGCTGAACCCGCCACAAAATCCAATAATTATCAAGGCTTTGATTGACGAAGTAACATTTCCTCTCGATGAAAGGAAAAATACTATTCCGCCAAGCAATAATGTGGCTAGTAGGTTTGAAAAGAAAGTAGCGACCGGATTTATACCAGTAAGTTTTGCGGTAACCAGTTTTGACATGCTAAACCTTGCAAGACTTCCTAATCCACCACCAACAAATACTAATAAAACAGTTTGCATGAGATTTTTTTAGACATTAAAACGAATATGCAGAATATCACCATCTGCAACAATATAACTTTTTCCTTCCACCATTAGTTTTCCTTTTTCCTTGCAGGCATGTTCGGAACCGAGTGTAATAAAATCATTATATTTCATAACCTCTGCACGTATAAAGCCGCGTTCAAGATCGCTGTGAATTACACCTGCTGCCTGAGGAGCAGTCATTCCTTTTTTAATTGTCCAGGCCTTAATTTCTTTTGGGCCAACAGTAAAAAACGATTGCAGGTTTAACATACTGTATGCCGAACGTACAAGTTTATTAACTCCAGGTTCCTCCAATCCGGCATCTTTCAGGAATTCCAGTCTATCCTCTTCCTCTTCAAGTTCGGCAATTTCTGCTTCAAGTTTACCAGCAATAACCAGAATTTCAGCATTTTCACCAAGTTTTTCTTTTACCTTTTCAACAAAAGCGTTTCCGTAGATAGCAGAGCTGTCGTCAACGTTGCAAACATACATAACCGGTTTAACGGTTAACAAGAACATATCATCCAGTTGCTTACTTTCTTTTTCATCTAATTCCAGATCTCGTATATTTCCGAAATTTTCAATTTGCTCTTTCATCCGGGCAAGCACTTCCAGGCCATATTTGGCATCTTTATCGCCGGTCTTGGCAGCTTTTTCAAGTCGATGAATCTTTTTCTCTACAGATTCAAGATCTTTTACCTGCAATTCAAAGTCTATTGTTTCTATGTCGCGCACAGGATCAACCGAGCCATCAACATGAGCCAGATTTTCATCTTCGAAGCACCGTAATACATGAATCAATGCATCGGTATTTCTAATATCTGCCAGAAATTTGTTTCCAACACCTTCGCCTTGGTTTGCACCCTTTGTAAGTCCGGGAATGTCAACAATCTCAACGGTGGCAGGTACAAGCTTTTCCGTAGGTTGCAATTCTTCAAGTTTCTTAAGTCGGGGATCGGGTACCCCAACCATACCAATATTTGATTTGTTGGTACTGAAAGCAAAATTTGTTGTTTCTCCTTTCGTATTGGAAATACAATTAAACAAGGTTGTTTTGCCAACGTTAGTTATTCCAATAATTCCGCATTGTAAAGCCATTTGCTATTATTTCTTATCTATTAATATTTACCGGAGTTGTTGATTAGTGTTCAAATAACAAGTCAACTCACTGTTGAGAATGGTTCAATTTTGACCTCAAATGTCACATTTATACTAAAATACATCCTTTATAAACCATCTTCAATCTCCAAACAGTCAATCTAATCAACATTATTAAATGAATCGCAAAATTACATTTTAAATCGATAGTATTAAAATAGTTGCGCATACTTTTTATCTTTGCACTTTTTATAGGGAACAACTAACTTAAAATATAGAATAAAATGAACGATAAACTGATTAGTCGTGCTGCCGATAATGTGCGTATACTAGCGGCTTCAATGGTCGAAAAAGCAAAATCGGGACACCCCGGTGGAGCAATGGGAGGAGCTGATTTTGTTTCGGTATTGTACAGCGAATTTTTAAACTGGGATCCAACAGATATGGAGTGGAGAAACAGGGATAGATTTTTCCTTGATCCGGGTCACATGTCACCCATGTTGTACTCCATTTTAACTCTTACAGGTAATTACACCCTGGATGAAATTTCTAATTTCCGTCAGTGGGGAAGTCCAACACCAGGTCACCCGGAAAAGGATTTTTCACGTGGAGTTGAAAATACATCAGGACCTCTTGGACAGGGTCATACAATGGCTGTTGGCGCTGCAATTGCTGAACGCTATCTTGTTGCACGATTTGGCGAATGGATGTCTCATAAAATTTACACATTCATTTCTGATGGTGGTGTTCAGGAAGAAATTTCTCAGGGAGCAGGCCGTATTGCAGGTCACCTGGGTCTTGGAAACCTCATTATGTTCTACGATTCAAACGATATTCAGTTATCGACTACTACTTCAGAAGTTACATCAGAAGACACTGCAAAAAAATATGAAGCATGGAACTGGCATGTTCAGACTATTGAAGGTAACAATGTTGCTCAGATTCGCGAAGCGCTAAAAAATGCAAATGCCGTAACAGATCGTCCTTCAATAATAATTGGTAAAACAATTATGGGTAAAGGTGCTGTTGATGCTAATGGCAATAGTTATGAGCGTAAAGTATCGACTCACGGTATGCCTCTTGGCGAAGCCGGTGCCGATTATAAGAAATCTGTAGCAAATCTTGGCGGTAACCCCGAAAGTCCGTTCGAAATATTTTCTGATGTTAAGGATTATTTTGCAAGTGTACTTAAGGAGAAAGCTAAAGCAGCTAAGATTAAGAAAGAAGAAGAAGCAAAATGGGTGTCTGCAAATCCTGAATTAGCCTCTAAACTCGAGAAGTTTTATTCTATGGATTATTCTGAACTTGATTTCAGTTCTATTGACATCAAAGATAACGTTGCAACAAGAGCAGCTTCGGCAAATGTATTAGCATACCTTGCCGATAATGTTGAGAACCTTTTGGTAGCTTCTGCCGACCTTGCAAACAGCGATAAAACGGATGGTTTCCTTAAGAAAACCAAAGCATTAGCCAAAAATGACTTCAGCGGTTCATTCCTTCAGGCTGGTGTTGCGGAATTAACTATGGCCGTAATTTGTAACGGAATAGCTCTTCATGGTGGTGTTCGTCCTGCTTGCGGAACATTCTTTGTTTTTTCGGATTATATGAAACCAGCAGCCCGTCTGTCGGCTCTGATGCAGCTTCCGGTAATATTTATCTGGACTCATGATGCATTCCGTGTTGGCGAAGATGGACCTACTCACCAGCCAATTGAGCAGGAAGCACAAATTCGTCTGCTGGAAGAATTAAAAAACCATGCAGGCAAAAACAGTACGCTTGTGCTTCGTCCATGCGATGGTGTTGAAACTGCAGTTTCCTGGAAATTAGCACTTGAAAACACAAATACTCCTACGGCACTTATTTTGTCGAGGCAGAATATTACCAACCTGCCTGTATCAGGAGTAAGCCGTTATGAAGATGCACTACAGGCTGCTAAAGGTGGGTATATTGCTAAAAAATCAGCAGGTGAACCAGATGTTGTTTTAGTAGGAAATGGTTCTGAAGTTGCTACACTTATCGAGGGTGCTGCGCTTCTTGAGGAGAAAGCAAACCTTAAAGTGCAGGTTGCAGCTGTTCCTTCGATAGGTTTATTCTTTAACCAGGATGCAGCATACAGAAACAGTGTTATACCTGAAGGAAAACCTGTTTACGGTTTAACTGCCGGACTGCCTAGCACACTTTTAAGACTAGTAGGTTCGAAAGGCAAAGTTCATGGAATGTATGAATTTGGTCATTCAGCACCCTATACTGTTCTGGATAAAAAACTTGGATATACTGGTGAGAATGTGTATAACCAGGTAGTTGAGTATGTAAAGAACTATTAAGAAATAGAAATATCTTATACAAAAAGGTAGCCATAACAGGCTGCCTTTTTTTGTTTTGAGCTGTAATGGACTTGTGTTGTTAATTAATAATAATTGGGCGACAACTTAATAATGTGTTTTTGTTCTAACTTTCCAGAATATTTTAGGTTTTAACACGTTTTATCATGTAAAACCCATATTTAGATGTACCGAATCTTACTTGTCTTTATACTTTTTTCATCTTTTCTAACTTTTGGTTATTCGCAGACAACCATGCCTAAAAAATATGTTGCGCCCGATACAAGAATTCTATTTGTATTTGATGCCTCGCAAAGTATGATGGGTATGTGGGAAAGCGACAGAAAGATAAACATTGCCAGGAAAGTACTCATTTCTATGATAGACAGTCTGCAAACGATGGAAAATGTTCAGATGGCACTCAGGGTATATGGCCACCAAAGTCCGGTGCCTCCTCAGGATTGCAACGACACCAGACTTGAGGTTCCCTTTGCGAAAGGTAATGCTTCCAGAATCAGGCAGGAGCTGAGGTATATTAATCCGAAAGGCACTACCCCAATAGCCTATTCATTGCAAATGGCCGGCAAAGATTTTCCCCAGGAATGTATTGATTGCCGAAACATTATAATACTTATTACTGATGGTATTGAAGCTTGTGACGGTGACCCGTGCGAGGTTTCAAGAGAACTTCAGAAGCTGGGGATTGTTCTGAAACCATTTGTAATAGGTATAGGAATCGACGAGGGGTTTAAGGATACTTTTGATTGTATAGGGCATTATTATAATGCCTCCAACGAAGAGAAATTTAAAGAAGTTATGGAGGTGGTGATTTCTCAGGCTTTAAATTCTACTACTGCACAGGTAAATCTGTTAGATAAAAACGGGCATCCAACCGAAACAAATGTAAATATGACCTTCTTTGATCATTTCTCGGGGAAGGTGATTTATAATTATGTGCATACGATGAATTATCGGGGAGTGCCTGACACTTTAGTGCTTGATCATTTAATTACATACGATATCAGGATTAATACAATTCCGCCGGTGTATATCGATAGTGCTGTAGTTTATGTTGGAAAGCACACTGTTCTTGCAGCAGATTGTCCGCAGGGAACATTACTGCTGAAAGTAGATGGTGGAGCACAATACAGGGGCATGCCTTTTATAGTAAGAAAGCATAAACAGGCAGAGACTTTGCACGTGCAGGAGATAAACAAGGAAGAAAATTACATTGTTGGTAAATACGATATTGAGATACCTGTTTTGCCTCGTATTTTACTTGAAAATGTTGAAATAAACCAAAGTACAACAACAACAGTCACAATTCCCCGTCCCGGAATACTTAACCTGATTAAACCGGCACCTGGTTATGGTAGCATTTATATCAGAAAAGACAAAAATCAGGAAGATTTTGTATGCAATATTGATAATTCTGTCCGAAATGAAACAATTATCCTTCAGCCTGGTATTTACAGGATAGTTTTCAGGGCTATCAATGCAAAACAAACCCTATTTACTGTAAACAAAACTTTAGAAATTAAATCGGGTGGGGCAGAAGTGTTGCAGTTATACTAAACAGCATGTTTAATACTAACAAAGCTGTTTATTTTAGCACAGAGGTTGCTTTTTTATTATTTAAAACCTGTTTCTCATCAGAATATTACGTGCTCTGTAAATGTTTGAATAAGGTATACAGCAATACATAAAAGTATAATAATATTCAGACTGGTTGACAGGAAGGGCTGCCTGGTATCAATTTCTTTTTCTTCGTTAACAAAACTTTTCCACTCTGCCGGAGTACCATCATTTCTGAATATAAAAGCCGAGTAAAAGAAATTACCCAGATACCCAAGTAAAGCAGTAAAACCAAACGTTAGTACAACGATGATAAACAGACTGCTAAGGTAGTATACTAAGGGCATTTGCTTGTGTTTTTTTCTGGTGTACTCAAAATTTATCTGGGCTCTCTGAATCTCAGTTTCTTTTGAAGCTTCATATTTTTTTAGCTGGGCTTCCAGTAATTGTTTGGCCTTGTCCAGTTCCTCAAGACGGGTTTGGTTTATGACAGACTTCTGTTTTTCCTGTTCAATCTGAGTTTTTAAACCAATAATTTGCTCATTTACCTGGTTTCTTGTCAACAACAAATCCTCTTCCAATTCCTTTTTGTCTCTATCGTACTTGGTGAATTCATTTTCAACCAGATTTCTGTGTTTTATTTCCTGAACAATAACTTGGGGTAACTGCTTAATATAGCGAAGAGTCTCAATTCTTTTCCCAAGTTTTATATCGGTCAGTTGCTCTTTTGAGTTGACCTGCTCATGTCTGATTTTCTCAATTTTCACATCGATTACATTATCTCTGATTGTGAAAGTTAAATTCACGGCAAGCATAATAACAATAACGAAGGGTACTAAAGTAATGGCACCGAACAAGCCTGAGGGTAGAAAACCAAAAATGTATTGAAGAATACGCTTAAATATATATTTCAGAATCTGAATAACGTGCTGAAGCGATGTTTCACTAAATTCATTAAATAACCTGTAGCTGGGAACAATCAGGGTGCCAAAGAAAATAAGAAGCACAAGAAAAATTGCCACAATATTTATTAAGTAACTGATATTTAAAGTGAATCCTATCAGGTGAATCCCTCCTTTTTCAATCCATCCAAGAAGGTTAAGACCAACTTCGGCAAGTATTATTACAACAAATAGTGTTATAAAAAACAGAATAACCCTTACCGTTTCCAGTCCGTTTCTGAATTGTAGTTTCACATCTAAAAATGGAGCTTTCATAAGTTTTTGTCCGCGGATTGAAGCGATTTCACCAAACACCCAGGAAACAGGAAGAACAGCCAGCACCCATCCTATATATCTTAGACCTGATATTTCAAAACCGGCATCAAGAAAATAGAAGAACTGCAGTATAATTAAGGCAATAAAAGCACCAGGCAGTGCTATTCGATATACATTCCACCGGAACGCACGTTTCACATCTTTGTAAGCGTATCTGTAAATCCACCATGGCCATTTAATGCAATAGAAAACAAACAATTTATATACCATACGCCAAAAGGGTACCAGCAGTTTAAGAAACCAGATAACAGCAGTGAAGATCCAGTAAATTAGTTGTTTAATAAAGTAAACAATATCTACAAGCATATCAAAAAGCTGGTAAATACCCCAGATTTCCCAAACAACCAGATCATGAATAAACGAAAGCAGAACCACGGGTATACGGATTAAATCGAGCAACCCGCCTTGAGTGAAATACTTTTCGCTGCGTTGGAAATTAAATAATTCCTTCGGGCTTTGCCCACCAATTCTTGCCGAAATAAGGGAAAAAACCAGGTTAAAAACAGGAATACTTATGAGGTATGGGATTGTAATCCTAAGATCTAACCAATAAAATACCAGTAAAATAACGGTTAGGGTTATAAGTTTTCGTATAAATATAATGGCCTTTGGCATTGGAATATAGTGTTTTATATATACACAATATTACAAAATATTCATAAATATCCTAGTAATATTTGATATATGGCTTATAGGTGCTGGTTTGCAGAACTTTGCAGATGGATTAATCCAGCTTCAATTCATTCAGAATATTAACCATGGTATTAGATAAGCTGTCAATGGCTGCGGGTATGTTCCAGTTTTCGATTCGGCGAATTTCAACAAAGTTGCTTATCGACCTGATTTGCAGAAAAGGGATTTTCTCTCTTAAACACACATAAAAAAACGCCGCTCCTGTCATGGTTTCAATTTCAGGGTCAAATTTTTCGCGGAGCATGTTAATCCATTTTGGATCGCTGTGGAGTGTATTCAGCGTTATTCCCTTTACGGGAATAAGCGATTCGATCTCATCAAGCTCAAAATTTCCCAGGCTATGCATTTTCCCCTCTACAAACGGGAATTGATTTTCATTCATGAGCTCTTCTTCAGCAAGGGTATAAAATTTATCCTTCTGAATAACACCGATATCGGCAAACTGGTCCTGAATAACATTTACAACAAATCCCTGTTCAAGAAAGTGATCAAAACTGCCTGCAAGGCCAATGTTTATTGCCAGGTCGTAATTTATCATGTTTAATGCCCGGGTGAGGTGGTAGGCTGTAAAAATACCTCCATGACCAGTCAATAATACATCAATATGAAGATTATAAAAATTATAACTCTGGTAAAAGGTATCGATCTGATGAACAAAGCTTAATTCATTAACCAGTCTCGAAACTTCTCTTTGTGTTGCAGCAACTATTAGAATCCTCAATTTTTCGCGATTTGTAGTTTATTCTTTATTGATAGTGTTAACTTTGGCTATAGCTAATTAAATTTAAAGAATTTCTTTTACAATAGCTCAGAATTATTCACGAAATAAGTAACAATGGATAAGTCGGTACTTAAAGAACTTGAAAACGAAGGTTATTCTTTACCGGAATCGTTTGATAATGAAAAGACTAATAAAATTGCTCATCATTATAAGGAAATTCTCAAATTACTCGAAGAGGATGTCAACAGAGAGGGGTTGAAACAGACACCTGTAAGATTTGCAAAGAGCATTCAGTTTCTGACTCACGGAATGCACGAAGATCCTGTAAAAATTCTGGAGAGTTCAAAGTTTAAAGAAGACTACAACCATATGTTGCTGGTTAAAGATATAGAAATATACTCCATGTGCGAACACCATATGTTACCCTTTTTTGGTAAAGCTCATGTGGCATACATTCCAAACGGGCATATTACAGGACTTAGTAAAATTGCACGAATTGTTGATGTATTTGCACGCCGGCTGCAGGTTCAGGAGCGTTTAACTGTTCAAATAAGGGATTGTATTCATGAAGCAATACAACCACTCGGTGTGGCGGTTGTTATTGAAGCGCGGCACTTATGTATGACCATGAGAGGAATACAAAAACAAAATTCGACCATAACAACTTCTGCTTTTAAGGGAGCATTTATGAAAAACCCTAAAACACGTGAAGAATTTATGGACCTTATTGGTAAAAAAAGCTAGTTTTTTTGATGACTCGCCTGGAGAAATTGTTTTATGAAGTATAATTTTTTTTCATTAACTTCAATATGGCAATCTCAAATTCTGATGTTTAAATTTTAAGCTGGCATTATCTATGAAATCTCTTATTATTAAAGGAGATGATGTTTCTCCTGATGTGAATTTTAATCCCGAAACAGGTATTTTAGAGATGAAGGGTGTAGCTATTCCCGAGGATGTCAGAGATATGTTTGAACCCATAATAAAATGGCTTAAGGAATACATTGGTAACCCAAAAACTGCTACCGAACTTATTTTGTATTTTGATTATTTAAACACAGCAGCATCAAAAATGATTTATCAAATCTGCGACATGATTAGTGATCTGCATGGTAATGAAGAGTATAATTCAAAAATCACCTGGAAATATAATCGGGGAGATTCTGAGATGCTTGAACTTGGAGAAGATCTTATGGAGTCTTTTGTGTGTCTGAAAAACATTTTAGCTGTTGAAACCGCCTTTTAGGGATCAAGAAATCTTTCAAACATTAAATTAAAAAGGCGTAAATATTAAATTAATCTAAAATTTCTATCTTTACCCGGTATATTTAAAACACTTTTTGTGGTTAAGAGTGATTCTGGTGCTTATAAGAGTACAGGTATAAAAGAAGAATGGCTTCTTTTGCTTAACCCTCATGCCGGTTGCAGCAAGGGGCTCGAAGACAAGGAGTTAATTCTGTCCAAACTTCGGGAGAAAAAAATCAAATTCAAATTAGTTACTTCTGATTATCCGCGTCATTCATTTACACTGGTAAAACAATATATTGAAGAGGGCTTCCGAAAAATTATTGTTGCAGGTGGAGATGGAACACTGAATGAGGTAGTAAATGGTATTTTCTTACAGGAAGCAACTGATCCGGAGAACATTAAACTGGGAATGATTCCAATCGGAACCGGAAATGACTGGATAAAGACTTTTGGCATTCCTCTGGGTTATGATGAGTCTATTCAGACTATTATAGAAAACAAGGTTGTAAAACAGGATATAGGGAAAATAACCTATTCCGATAACAACGAAGAAAATACCCGATTCTTTGCAAATATTGCCGGTTTTGGATTTGATGCTATGGTTGCTGAGCGTGCAAATGCGCTAAAGGCAAAAGGTAAAAAGGGCTTAATTGTATATTTACAAAGTTTACTGGGAAGTTTCTTTAGTTATAAAATATGCAGGGCAAAAATTCAAATCGATAAGCAGGAAATTGAAGATTATATTTTTACAAGCAGTATTGGTATTGGGAAGTTTAACGGGGGAGGAATGATGCAGACACCCTATGCAATTCCTAATAACGGAAGATTTCAAATAACTGTTATTAAGAAAATAGGCCTGTTTGGAATAATTAGAAACCTGGCTCGATTATACAAAGGTACTTTTGTGAAAGACCACCGCGTTTCAACATATACCTGCAAAGAAGTGTACATTTCCGGAGTGCATACTATTCCCGGAGAAGTGGATGGAGAAAGTCTGGGCAATCATTCGTTCCACATTGTAATGATTCCGGAAAAACTTCAGGTAATTTATGGCGACGATAAATACCTGTTTAAAGACAATCTCGAAACAGTTCAAGATGAACCAAGCCTCAAAGAGTCGGTGTTAACTGTGGTTTCGGAATAACTTTTCTGTCTGCTATTCAGGAACAGGAATATCCTTTGCTTTTAAAAAGCGCAATGCCTTTACTATGTATCTTGGTAAAGGTTTCTTAGGATCACGCTTTTGAAGGTTGAGGCTTATTCCTAATTTTTTCATTATAGGAACTTTATGAGTCTCAACAAACTCAATTAAGGCACCATCCGGATCTTCGATGTAAGCAAATAATCCGGCAGCATCGCCCATGTCAAAGCTGCTATCTTTGAATATTTCTCCCGTATCAACGGTAAAAGGGCATCCGTAGTTTTTGCCTTTTTCACGCAAATTATCCATGCCATGAATATCATAACAAAGGTGAATAAAACCCAGCTCGCCCCAGAAGCGGCCTTCAAAAATTTTCCTGGGGGCCCTGTTTTTAACCTGAACCAGTTCTACTTCGCTGTTGCCAAACAACTCACCAAAGGCACCTTCTCTTGGTTTTGAATGTCTTAATAAAACTCTTCGGAATTCTCCATCGCCTCCCGGCAGTACTTTGAAATCTTCGAAAACCCCGGTTTTATCATAAACAACTTTGTCGTAACCTAGAATCTGACCATAGAAGTCAGTTGATTTTTCAATATCGGTACAGCCAAGTATTATACCGTAGCCACCCCCCGTAAGTTTATTTTCTTCATGAAACCAGTCGGTTGCCGGAATCAGTTGAAAAATATTTCCATAAGGATCCTTAATAAAGAAATGTTTGGTTCCTTCAAATTCAAATATCGGTCCTAAAAGATTCTGATTTGCATCTTTAAACCATGCATAAGTTTTTTCAGGGTCTTTACACTTAATCTTTGCAGCAAATAATCCCAGATCGCCAAGCTGAATTTCAAATGAAGCAGCGCGCGGTTCAAAATCGGTATGGTTCCATATTTCAAAACCACCGCCTCCTTGCAGAGTAACGGCTAATGCTGCATGACGGTTCTTGGGTTTACCTCCTGTATAGGGAAGCATGAATTCTGCCGGTGCCGATTCTTCAAGAATTCTTACATCAATTCCAAAGTATTTTTTATACCAGCCCCAGGCTTCTTTTACATTTTTAACGCCAATACCAATTTGTTGTATTCCGCTTATTATTACCTTGTTCATCTGTTTATTTAAATTTATAAGGGACTAATTTTTTTTGCAAGTTTGTAGTACAGGGCGGGGAGAAATCTTCTGATTTGAACCATGATAAGTTCGCTCCCTCCAACTAATACTTCTTTCTTTTCTCGTCTTAAGCCACGACAAATCTGGATGGCTGCCTTCTCCGGAGAAATACCATTTGCCTGCCCTGCATCCAGTTTCCCGTGCTCATTTCCGTCTTTATCGATAGCAAATTTCGAGATATTTGTTCTGATACGCCCGCCAATCAATACCGATACCTTAATGTTATTTTTTGAATTCTCGGCTAACAAAGTTTCAAAAAAACCATGAAGTGCATGTTTCGAAGCTGAATAGGCTGAGCGATAGGGAAAACCAAATTTTCCTACGATGCTGGAAGCAACAGCTAATTGTCCTCCACCGTTTTCTATCATCGACGGTAAAATAGCTTTTGTTAAAGCTACTACACCAAAAAAGTTTACCTCCATAATCAGGCGATCGTTTTCAAGCGGGTTTTCTGTTACCAGCGAACGTTGACTAATACCAGCAAACTGATACAAGCCAAATATCTTTTCACCATCGGACAGCACTTTCTCTGCGGTTTGCATAATTGCTGCGCTATCAGACATATCCAAAGGTTCAATACGTACCTGGCTGCCTGAACTTTCAATAATTTTAGCAGTTTCGGTTAATCCGGCAGCATCGCGATCGGAAATTATTAACCGGCATTTCGATTTTGCTATCTCAATGGAAACAGCCTTTCCCATGCCCGATGAGGCTCCGGTTATCCAGAAAACTTTGTTATTGAAATTCATTTTTGCTTTTTGAAAAATTCGAAATTACAAAAACTTTTTAAGACAATTACCTGATGCTTGTTTAAGGTTTACACTATTGTTTCAAGCATTTCAATCAGGCTGTTTCTAATTTCCTTGAGTTGAAGTAACTCAGCATTATTTTTAAGCCTTGAGCTGTATCTGAGCTTTGCTTTAATTTTTACAAACCAGACCCTGATTCGATAAGCAAGTTTTCCTGCAAAAGGTAGCGAAACCAATAAAACAAGAGCCATCCACCATGCAGGTAAAAATATCAGTCCAAGCATAAGTATAATAAGGTAGTATATGGCCTGAATAACCATTCCAACTCCCCATTTTGCTGTACTCACAAATTGAGGATCCTTAACTTTTTTTGCAAATTTTGGCGGGAAAATATAATGTGGCCAGTTTGCCAGGTAGCCGTAAAGCCAGAATGGTAATGTTGGCACCAAGGTAAGGATGAGTAATAAATTTCCAATAATTGAATATTTTTCTTTTCTGAGCACCCAGTCTCTAAGGTTTAATTTGTCTCTTAGTCTGGCGTATTTAACGTATTCTTTTTTAATACCTTCCATTGCCTCTGGCTTTTCTTCAATCGCTTTGTTCAGTTTGTCGATAAGCATTTTATCTGTATCGAAACGCTTAGCCAGACTGTCTTTTTTAACCCCGAGTTTTTTGTACATTACAGGCCTGTAAAAATACCTGAGTCCCATAATGGTATCGTAGTATTCTTCCGATTGAATATCAATCATTACTTTACTCATTTCTTCGGCAAGTTTATCCCGTAAAGCATTAGTTGCCAGTGCTTCGTTTTCAACATACATATCCCAATAATCGGCAACTTCGATTGGGGTACCTACATTGATAAATAAGTCTTGCTGAAATTTCTGGTAATGAGTGTAATCGATCCCTGTTGGAACAATCTTTACTCCCGGTTTGTTTCCGAATTTTGCCTGTGCTTTAAAGGCTATTCTGAAAATACCTTTTACCAGGGGTCGCAGTCTGCGATCTTTTCCATGATTTCCTTCGGGAAAAAGACAAAGTGGAATACGTTTGTTTTCCAGAATTTTTGCAGAGTATTCGAAAATTTCTTCGTTTTTGTTCAGGCTTGATATACCATCACGAATACGGTATACCGGCATTATTTTCATTTTTGTGAGGAGGTTTTCAATAAATCCCTTCCTGAAAACATCGGCACGTGCCAGGAATGCAGTCTGAAAGGGTAGTTTAATAACTACAGCCAAGGGATCCATCAGGGCATTTTGGTGATTCGGAGCAATAATTACCGATTCTTTTGTTTTAATAACCGATGCGTTTCTAAGTTTTATTTTGTTGTAATACAGGCTGTGAACAGGTTTAGCCCACAGATTTTTTAGCACAAAATGAAACAAGCTCCATTTATCTATGTTTTCTCTCCCCATTGAAAAGCAAATTGTTAATTTGCCGACAAAGTTAAGAGCTTACTTTAATAATCAAAATTACTGTTTAATACGTCGTAATTAAAAGGGTATTAATTTTCGTCGTAAAGACTAATGCGAACATAAATTTATCTCATAGCAGAATTACGACTTTACTTTCGGTTCCCTAAGCGACCAGATTCCGGCTATTGCAAGTCCGGAAATAATGTGCCAAACACCCCACCAGGCCGCAATAAATGCCATGCCACCGTTATTTAATTCTACGGGGAATATTTTTGGATTAAACAACAAGGCTAAAGCCAGGCCTGAATTTTGTATTCCGGTTTCAATGGTTATTGCTCTGCGGTTTGCTCCCCTGATTTTCCAGATTCTTGCAAATAAATTACCTGATAATAGGGCAATAATATTATGTGCTAAAACAATCAGGAAAATAAACTTTATGTATGCCATAAAATTGGTGAAATTGTTAGAAAGCATAACTCCAACAATGCCAAAGAAAACAACAATGGATGCTATACGAATAGGTTTGTCGATTTTTGAAGTTGTTTTTGGAAAGAAATGATTAAACAACATACCTAATACAAGGGGAATGCCTAACAGAATAAAAACGGCTTCAAACATTTTATTAGGATTAATATCTAAAGGTTGAAGCAGCTGGTTGGTAGAATTACTGAGAAATTTATTATACAATCCACCATAGATATCGAAGTTTAGTGGAGTAAAAACAATGGCTGCAATGGTTGCAATGGCGGTTAGGCTAACAGAAAGTGCTGCATTTCCTTTTGCCAGAGCAGTCATGAAATTACTTACATTTCCTCCTGGACATGCAGCAACAAGTATCATACCCATTGCCATAGTGGGCGAAATAAACCAACTGAGTGCCAGTACAGTAATGAAGGTTATTGCCGGTAAAACAAAAAACTGTGAAACAAATCCAATAATTGGCAGTTTTGGTTCTAAGAACACATCTTTGAAATTTTTAATTTTAATACCCAATGCAACACCAAACATGATAAATGCCAGTGTTATATTCAGGATAAAAATCCCCTCCTCAGAAAAATTTAATCTTATCTGATCAAGAACTTGTAAGGAATCATTCATTTTGCTTAGCTTTAAAGGCGAATAAAAATTGCAAAAAAAAGTAAGACTACCAAAAGCATAAAATTAATAAGAAATATTATGATAGGTTGGGAAAACATATTTAAACAAATTCAAACCGATGATTTAAACATAAATCCATTCAAACTTATTGGTGACGAATGGTTTTTACTAACTGCCGGTAACCGGAATAGTTTTAATACTATGACGGCAAGCTGGGGTACTATGGGTGAGTTTTGGAATAAACCTGTTGCTATTTGTTTTATTCGCCCAAACAGGCACACATATGAATTTGCCGAAGAAAGTGATGTGTTTAGCTTGAGCTTCGTAGGCAATGAGAATAAAGATATTCTCAGATTCTGCGGATCAAAATCAGGAAGAGATACCGATAAAATTAAAGAAACAGGTCTAAAGCCAGTAATACTTAAAAACGAAGGGGTAAGTTTTGAACAGGCACATTTGGTTATTGAATGCCGGAAAATTTATTTCGATGATATTAAACCGGTATTCATTATTCCGGATAATATTGATGATAGCATTTACCCCAACAAAGATTACCACCGAATGTATATCGGCGAGGTAATTGGCGTTTACAAAAAATAAAAATTGAGAGATTGTCCAAAAAAGTCCATTTTTCGTTATCCTTTAAACATTTTTATTTAAGAGAAACTTTAGCACAATTCAAAAGTGAGCTATAATAGTATTTGAACTTTTTGGACAATCTCATCCCTTACAAAATGTTTATTTTCCTTATTATTGTAAACGATTCCCCCTTAATTTGAATGAAATACATTCCCGGGCCATATCCATCGCTGGCAGGGGTTTTTATTGTATTAGAGTGTTTGCCTTTATCAAAGTGTGAATTTACGGGTATAGAAATCAGGCTTCCACTTGAGTTATATATGCTAACAGAGATTTGTTGTGCTTTAATAATTACAAAATCAATAATTATAAAGTCAGTTGCCGGATTTGGATACAATAACACACTCTTGCTGATATCTGTATTATCAAGGCCTACCCCATCTTTGGTGGTAAACTTATAGGTTGCTGACCAGTCACCGGTAAGTGTAGAGTTTGTTGCAGCTACTCTCCAGTAAAACGAACTTTGGTCGGCAAGTGTTGGCGGGCTGTATGAGACAGAGCTGATACCTGATTCATTAACAACCAGGGTTTCGAAATCTCTGTCAACAGCAAGTTGAACAGTATAACCGCTTGCCCCCGATATGCTACTCCAGGTTAAGGTTGGGTTAACAGAAATATTTTCTGATTGGAATTCCGGAGATATTAGTTGGGGTATTCCCAAAGCCACCTGGTTTCCTGAAATACCATCGAACCATTGTACACCACCATTTGTAGCTACCCATACGTAGCCCTGAATATCGGAGGTAATATAGTTTACGCTGTTATTTATTAATCCTTCACTTTTGGTTAAGTTAAATACGCCACCGTCGGGTAATACTATGGAAATTCCCGAAGGAGTTCCCAGCCATGCATTTTTATCTTGATCAACCAAAACTGTATTTACAGTATTGTTAATCAGAGACTCGCCATCAACATCATAGAGTATCCAATCTCCTTTTGTTTCAACCGAAGGATGAAAATAGGCTCCAACATCGGTTCCGTACCATTGTGTTGTATCATCAACATCAATAGCATAGAAATTGTCAGAGGTTACCGCCGACCATGGGGAGCCATATGTCGAAGCGCCTGTAAAACCATCAATTTCATTGTACTCATACCTTACAATGCCTTTTCCTTCTGTAGTAATAAGTGCTACAGTATCTTTTGTATAGATATCAATGTCGGAGATATTATATTCATAGAAATTGAAATCTTCTTCCTGTGAATCAATACCGGTTAAGATGCTGTTCCAGGTGTTGCCCTTGAAAACGCTTAATGCAGAATCGGTTCCTACCCACCGGTTATGATGCTGGTCAACGGCAACCGCAGCAACTTTTGAGCCAACCATTAAGCTGTTTACCGGGATGTAGGTTGTTGCTGAAGTAATTCCATCTACATCATTATATGCTGCAACAGTTAATCCGCTATCTGTAGCAACCCATAATTCTTTGCCATAAGTAGTAGAATATTCGTAAGCAATGTCGTTTACAAAGCTGTTTAATAAAACAGTATCGAAGTGTTTCCAGCCCGTTTCATTTAAGCTTGAGACTCCGGCATCGGTTCCGATCCAAACTGTATTTGAAGAATCGACATAGATGGCATTAACCTTATTGCTTGGCAATTCGCTGTTTTCAGTAGTAATCTCAGAAGGATAAGAATTAGAGCTGCTTATTAATTTTACAAGCTCAATTCCGCTTCCGGTTTCCAGGTTTCTTGAATATTGCTTGTCATCAGCATTGTTCCAGTGTTCATGTGTTCCCAGACTACCAATAACAGAACCGTCGTTTTCCGGGTCGTATTCAATTCCATCCGGCCAGTAGCTATTGTCGGCCGCTTGCAGTAGATAGTCATCCGCACCATCTATGTATGGGTATTGAATACTTGCAGACTTGGTTTTGTATTCTTCTAACAGAAAATCATAACAAACCGATTCAATTGCAACCGGATCCTGCGAAACAAAAAGCGAGGATGTATAGTCACCATTGAAAGGTGTCATTTCCCATTTTTCAACAATACCTTCCCAGTTTCTGCCCGACCATATTCCATCGATTATGTATAGAAGGGTTTTGCCGCCAAGATGCTCATGACTCATATAATCGACCAGGTGCCTGTATTTGCCATGGCCCTCGTTATTTGCCGGTAAAGAATAATGCATATCCTGTGCCGACTGATTACTGGCAATTCCGTCATCCTGAATATATGATCCCTGGTGATTCTTTGCGGCAAGTGTTATTGCACCTTCATTATGGGTTTTTAGGCATGGCATATTAATAAAGTAACTTGCATCAACATATTCCTGGGGTAAGCGTGACGCTTCAACTCCATCACTAAATATCAGAAGGTCTTCGGTGGTAAGTGTAGTTTGCTGACGACCGTTATAGCCGTCGCCATCCATATAATGCACATCGGGATAAACCGAATGTAAATAATCCCAGTATATATCATGAAATCTTCTGAATGGATCCCCAAGGTAAATGTCGGATTGAGCCACACCAACGTTTTCAACAAGCTGTTTTAACAAGGCCAGACATACTTCGGGTGTTGCATCCATATGATCCAGCCAGCCGGCTTTTTCGGTTTGATTATTCCAGCCGCCACAGCAAGATGTTGTCAGGTTAATTTTTATGTAAATCTTTTCGCCACTTGTATAGCTTAGGTCACCTTTATCATGATTTCTGTTGAAATACCTGAATATGGAATCCCAGGCAATACCAATATCTGAAACACCGGCTATGTTTAAAATTGCATCGTCAAGCATTTCAGATACAACTTCCTGATTGGTATTCTGAAACCAGTAGTCACCGGCAGTATTTGTGCAGGTTTCGTCGGTTGCTTCAGGATTATAAACCCAAACAACTCTTCCGGGTATGATACCCTTCGCTTGTCCTATTGGTTCATTTGGCCCCAGTAAAGGATCTGCCAAGGTTTCTGCTTTTATCGAACCCGGCGTTGCAGGAATAGTTAAAACCGCAAAAACAATACTTAATACTAAAAAAGAAAATGCTATTTGATATTTAGAAATTTTCAGGAATTTTCTGAATTTTCCGAAGGAAAAAACAGAAGCCGACAGCGCTATCAGATAAATAATAAATGCTGAAGCCCAGGGAGCCGCGGCTTTCATACACGGATAGCCTGCTCTTTGCGGTTTTGGCACAACACGAACCAGAAACCAGATTGTTGATAATATCCCAATAACAACAAAGCTTGCTTTGGCGGGGGTTTTTATTTTTTTCAGATAGTTCTGTATCTTAATGATACCTGAAGATGCGCGAAGTTTGCTCATAATTTCTATAGTTAAGGGTTAAGGTTTTGTCAAATAAAGATAATATATCAGCCATGTCTGTTAGTAAAAATACTAAAAAAATTGTTCTGCAAAACAGCACTATCATCTTATTAACATATTGATAGTGTTTGGTATTATCTAAAATTCGGCTTTTCCCTGCTCTATCATATGAAAATGCTTTGTAAGGCCTGAAAGCATGGCGCTAAAGGTTTGCATTGCATCTTTAGTTTGCTTACCGATTTCTTTGTTCTTCAACCTCAGAAGGAGTAATCCATAGAGTCCATAAAAACATACTTCAACCTCATTGGCATCAGGTTTTTGAAGTTTTTGTTTAAAATGAATTATACTCTCCCGGGCTGCTTCATAAAGCGAAAAATATACAGGGTCTTTCAGTTCAAAAATTAAACGTTTATGGAGTTCATATAACTCGTCAATAACAGCGGTAACGATTTTCAGATGTCCTTTTGTTTTTATGCCTTCTTCATGCATCGAAAGAATAAGATTTGCATACCAATCCCTTATTTCTTCGTTTTTTGATCCCTTTTGTTTGAATTGAGCAATTATTTTTTCCTCAACCAAATCCATATTGAAATTAAGAGCACGCAAGGTATCTTCAACCTGCCACATATATAAAACATACTCCGAAACATTTTTTTTTCTTCTTTCCCGGGCAACTAACATTATAATCTAATGGTTTTCAGTATTTAATTTATCAATTGTTCTGCGTTCTTTCTTGGTTGGACGTCCGGCACCCCTGTCTCGTTTCACAAAAAATGTCTCATTTATTTTTAATTTATCAAGCTCCTCAACAGAAGTCAAATCTTCAATAAAATCGGGCACCAGTTTTGCAGAAAGCCTGCTTTTAACCAGCTTTTGAATTTTATAAGTATAAATTACCGGAGGTTTTCTGACAGTAACTATTTCGTTACCTACAAGTTCTTTCGATGGTTTAACAGGCATATTATTTATCAGAACCCTGCCTTTTGCACAGGCATCAGAAGCTAAGGTTCTGGTTTTAAAAATCCGAACAGCCCACAACCATTTATCAATTCTAATTTTCTCCATATCGGCAAATTTAAGAATTTTGTTCTTTCATTCGCGGAAAAGCTAATCGGCAACTAATTTTCTGAACAGATTTGGATAAATAGATTATTTAGTTGATTGATTGTTTCAGTTCAAGTGGAATTGACAGGTAGAATGTTGTGCCATTAATCGCATTTGAAATAAAAGCAACCTTGCCTTTAAGAAATTTCTCGCCTAACAATTTAATGCTATATGTACCCATTCTACGGTTCAACCCTTTACTGGAGAATGAACGATGAAAAATCTTATGCTTTGCTTCAACCGACATTTCTTGCTTGTTGTTAACCTCAATGATTAAATTCTCGTCTTTAATATTTGTTTGAATATTGACAACATCGCCTTCCAGAGAAGCTTCGAGGGCATTTTTCAACAAATTTATTATTACACGATTTTGTTTGCAAAGTTTCCAGAGCAAATTGAAGGCTGGAAGCTTTACTGATAATATCATGGCAGAAAATTTCTTCTAAAATTTCTTTTCTTTTTTTATTAAATTAATGAAAACAATCATATTCTAAAAGAGAATAATATGACTGAAATCATACTCATAGAGATGATTTAAATCTATTTTAACAAACAAGAATTTTAATATCTCAGATTATGGATGTAGATAAAATAATGCAGGGACTAGCCCATAGGAATCCCGGTGAAACAGAATATTTACAAGCTGTTCACGAAGTATTGGAATCAATTGTTGAAGTTTATAACCAGAATCCACAATTTAAAACCGCGAATATAATTGAGCGATTGATAGAACCTGACAGGGTGCTGACCTTTAAGGTACCTTGGTTTGACGATGCCGGTAATGTACATGTAAACCGGGGGTTCAGGATTCAATTTAATAATGCAATTGGTCCATATAAAGGAGGGCTTCGATTTCACCCCAGTGTAAATTTGAGCATACTTAAGTTTTTAGGATTCGAGCAAATTTTTAAAAATGCCCTGACAACCCTGCCAATGGGTGGTGCTAAAGGAGGTTCTGATTTTCAGCCTAAGGGTAAATCGAACAACGAGATTATGCGTTTTTGCCAGTCATATATGTTGGAGCTGGAACGAATAATTGGTCCTGATACAGATGTACCTGCCGGCGATATTGGTGTTGGTTCCAGGGAAATCGGATATCTGTATGGTGCCTTTAAAAAACTAACACACAGGCATGTGGGGGTTTTAACCGGTAAAGGAGTGAATTGGGGAGGTAGTTTAATTCGTCCCGAGGCCACCGGTTTTGGTGCGGTTTATTTTGCCAAGGAAATGTTCGAAACCAGAAATGAATCTTTAGAAGGTAAAACGGTAACAGTTTCAGGATTTGGAAATGTTGCCTGGGGAGCAGTAACCAAATTAACCGAACTGGGAGCAAAGGTTGTGACCCTCTCCGGACCTGATGGTTACATATACGATGAAGACGGGATTAAAGGTGATAAAATTGACTACATGCTTGAGTTGAGAGCAAGTAATGAAGATATTATTGCTCCCTTTGCTGATGAATTTGATAGTGCCGTATTTGTTCCAAACAAGCATCCCTGGGAAATTAAGTGTGATATTGCAATGCCCTGTGCCACCCAGAATGAGCTGAATGAAGAAGATGCCAAAACATTGGTAAAGAATGGTTGCATGGGGATCTGCGAAGGAGCAAATATGCCATGTACCCCCGAAGCTATTGAGCTAATTCAGGGAAATAAACTGTTATATGCGCCGGGAAAAGCTGCTAATGCTGGTGGTGTAGCTACTTCAGGATTGGAAATGACTCAAAATGCTATGAAGTTACGATGGCCTAAAGAAGAGGTAGATACAAGACTTCATCAGATAATGCAGGCTATTCACGAAACCTGTAAACAATATGGAACACTGCCTGATGGATACGTTGATTATGTGAAAGGTGCCAATATTGCAGGATTTTTAAAAGTTGCCAATGCAATGATAGACCAAGGTGTAATTTAATTCTGGATAGTTTCTTATTCAGGAAAAATATTTCAGTTTGTAAATAAATATTGGTTTAGAGCCAAATTATTCCGGGAACATCGAAATATACTTTTTATCTGTCTCAAGAATGTGATTGATTAACCATTTCTGAAGAAAACTGGTAATTCTGGTAGAAAACGACTTGGGATTTTCTTTGTATTTTTCGGTGATTTCCTGAATAGTATTGATAAATATTTTGTGTTCTTTTATGTGTTCTTCGGCTTCTGCATAATTATAAAAGGCAAAAAGTTTTTCCTCCTCTTTAAAATGATTTTCGGTATAATCTGATAATTCATTAATAATTCGTTCAACTCCTAAATTATCAGATTTTGTTACAAAAGCCTCATACAAATCGTTTATTAGAGCAAATAATTTTTTATGCTGATTGTCAATCACTTCATTTTTAACAGAATAATCTTCTCTCCAACTTATAAAATTCATATTATATATCTTTTAGTTAGAAACTACTATTATCTAAATTTAATCTTTATTATTGAATTTAAAAATAACAATTGAACAGCAAATCAATATTTTATGAATTTTGAGGAAGGGCTGAAAAAGTTTTACAAATTCATTGATAAGGATTTAGTATTAACCTTTGAATATTTTAAGTTGGAACAAATTGCGACAAAAACCTATTTATTGAAGGAAGGGAAAATACTTGATAAAATAGGTTTTGTTAAATCCGGAATGTTCCGTTCTTTTTTTATTGACAGCGATGCCAACGATATAACAACACATTTTTTCCTGCCGGGAACGGTTCTGATTTCAATAGACACTTTTTTGGAAAAACATTCACAAGTATTGTTGCCCAGGGGGTTTTTGGTGGAAACAAGATTGTTAAATGCTTCAATTTTATTGGTAAATCGCTTGGTTTTAATGTAGTTAAAGGCATAACAGCAACAAACCTTGAACCTGTTTCTGATAAAGCAATATTGAAAAACGAGAAACAGATAAGTAAATTGGCAAAACGTTTTTCCTCACAACTTCAAAAACACACTCTGCCAAAACCATCAATCATTGACCTTATGATATTCAGAATGTCAAGAACAAGTATAAAACTTAAACTTGACGAGAATTTTAAAGATTTCAGGTTTTACAAGAAAAAGGGATGGTTTAATGCCTATTTTTATTATGCAGTTAAGCTTTCGCCAGTCAGGAAATTTATGAGGTGCATTTTTGATTATATTGCACTGAAAGTCAATAAAGAATAATGCTTTTAAGTCATCATTTTGTTTAATACCTGCTTCATCTCCTCATAATTTGTTGCCACCGGAAACTGAGGAAAGTCGTCGATAACATTTTGGGGCGGTTTGTATAAAAAAGCTTTATTAGCTTCTTCTAACATAGAAACATCGTTGTATGAATCTCCAAAGGCAATAACCTCATAGTTAAGACTTTTAAGAGCCTTTACCACTTGTCTTTTGGGGTCTTTCTGTCTTAGTTTGTAACCAATAATCCGGTTGTCATCATCAACTTCCAACGAATGACAGAACAGGGTAGGGTAGTCCAGCTTTCTCATAAGAGGATCAGCAAATTCAACAAAAGTATCGCTAACAATAATAAGCCTGGTGATTGATTGTAACCACTTTATAATTTCCAGTGCACCGTCCAGGGGTTTAATAGTTGAGATAACATCCTGAATATCTTTAAGCTTTAAGCCATGTTTGTCGAGTATTTTTAGGCGGTATTGCATTAATTCGTCATAGTCTTTGATGTCGCGGGTTGTGAGTTTAAGTTCATCAATACCGGTCTTCTTTGCAACATTAATCCATACCTCAGGAACCCATACTCCTTCTAAATCAGAGCAAATTACATTCATTAGTTTTCTTTTTAAAATGCACTAAAAAAACCTGTCAGGTTTTTTCTAAGCACCGTATTTTGATTTTAAATATATTTTAAAGTTTTCGTATCCGCTTTCGAGTTTGTCAAACTGTTCTTCTTTATCATCAAGTTTCGACAGGCTTACAGGCAATTCAGGATCAATACCGGTAGCCAGTTCCACTTCTTCAGGGAATTTTGCCGGATGAGCAGTTTCCAGCGAAACGCATACCTGGTTTTCTGTTGGTTTTTCGCAATTCATAAATTGTCGCAGGCCTTCCCAGCCCACAGCACCGTGAGGTTCAAGAATAACTTTATGTCTGTCATAAACTCTCTTTATGGTTTCGCGGGTTATGCTGTCGTCTACGCTGGTGGCAAACATATCCTCTTTCATTTTTTCCAAATCAGGTTTCTTTAGAATTTCGCCGTCGGCATTCATTATACCACCATATAAAGCTACAATTCTTGCCATATTACTGGGATGCCCCACATTCATGGCACTGCTTATGCAGTTTTCCGAAGGAACAATGGTTTTGTAATTTCCCGTAGCAAAATATACCGGAACTTCATCGTTGGCATTGGTAGAAACAACAAATTTTTTAACTGGCAAGCCCATTTTCATGGCTAGCAATCCGCCCATAAGATCACCAAAGTTACCCGAGGGAACAGAGAAAACAATTTCATCGCCCTTTTCGATATCACACAACCTGGAATAAGCATAAATGTAATATACCGATTGTGGCAGGAGACGCCCAATATTTATTGAGTTAGCCGAAGAAAGGTTTAAATAATCAAGTTCCGGGTCGTTAAATGCCTGTTTTACCAGCGCCTGGCAATCGTCAAATTTTCCATCAAGCGATAAAATCTGCACATTTTCATGCAGGGTTGTCATTTGTTTCCGCTGACGGGGAGTTACTTCGTTCTCCGGGAATAAGACAGCTATATTGATGTTGCGCAGTCCGTAAAAAGCATTGGCCATGGCACTTCCTGTATCACCCGAAGTAGCTGTGAGAATAAGCATATTCCGGTGTTCCTGTTTCAGGAAATACTGCATGAGTTGTCCCATCATTCGTGCAGCAAAATCTTTAAAAGATGCTGTTGGACCCTGGTCGAGTCTCATTACATATTTATTATCATAGACTTTTTCAAGCGGAACATCGAAATTGTAAGCTTGCTTGGTCATTCCGGCCAGTTCTGTTGAAGGAATTGTTTCTCCCAGGAATTTCTGGAGCACAAAAAAGGCTATTTCGTGGTATTCTTTTTTGCTGAAAGAAGCTATTTCGTCTTTACTGAATCGGGGAATTTGTTCAGGCATATAAAGACCTCCGTCAGGAGCCAGACCCTTAAGTAATGCCTCAGAAAAACTTACTTTTTCAGCTTTTAAATTTGTTGAGTAATATTTAATATCAGACATTCTTTTATGCTATAAAGTTTTTTCAATAAATTCTAATTGTTCCTGTTTAAACTCAGCAAGTGTGCCTATTTTAAGGTCGATAAAATCGAACCTGGTTGTTTTGTGTTGCTCTTCATCAAGAATTGCAACTACCTTCATTCGGGCAGCCTTACCGGCCAGCATGCCATTAAACGAGTCCTCAAATGCAATGGAATATAGCGGATCAATCTTTAGTTTTTTAC
Organism: Bacteroidales bacterium; assembly: GCA_016938235.1. Classification (GTDB taxonomy): domain Bacteria; phylum Bacteroidota; class Bacteroidia; order Bacteroidales; family UBA10428; genus UBA10428. The sequence goes on from JAFGVA010000121.1 coordinate 54,828, forward strand.
ATGCCGAAATATAAATTCCCGGATGGGGTTTTCCAAATCGCTCAAAATCTATCGAATAAATCAGATTAAAATAATCTTTCAGATCAAACCTGTCAATTATTGTTTTTATATGAGCCATCGACGAACCTGAGGCTATTCCAACAGGTAAGCCTGTACTTTTAAGAAATTCCAGAATTTCCATCGTTCCGGGTTGCAAGTTAGCCTCAGTTTTCAATAAATCCAAAACCATCTGGTTCAGTTCCTGGGTTAATAATGCAGCTGATTTCTTCGTGTTTTTTGTTTTATTCAACCAGAATTCAACAGATTCGAAAGATGTTAATCCAATGGTTTGTTTTGTATCCTCATCTGTTAGCTCAATGCCAACGGTTTTCATTATTTCTTGTTCAGATCTTTGCCACAATGGTTCTGAATCAACCAGTGTGCCATCAAAATCAAAAACTATCCCCTGCGTTTTCATACTTAACTTGATGTATGGTTATTTTATGATTGTCAAACATTTGCAATTCTTATAATATCTGCAAAAACTCCTGCTGCAGTGACATCTGCCCCGGCTCCATAACCGCGAATAACCATTGGAGCATCGTTGTATCGCTGAGTGGTTAAAAGCAGAATGTTATTACTTCCTTCAAGCGGATAAGCCGGATGCAGCATATCAACAGCCTGTAATCCAACTTTAGCCATTCCGCAATCGAGACTGGCAATAAAGCGCCATTTCAGACCTTTTTGTTCCAACTCCTGTCTTTTCTCTTCAAATTTGCTGTCGTACTTTGCCACTTTGGTCCAGAAATCATCCAGTGTTCCTTCAAAACATTCAGCCGGGAGGAACGATTCTATTTCAACATCGCTTTGTTCAAGCGGATATCCGGCTTCCCTGGCCAGTATGATCAGCTTGCGAACAACATCAATGCCGCTCAGGTCAATTCTTGGGTCAGGTTCGCTGTATCCTTTATCCTTTGCCATCTTTATAGCCTGGCTCAGCGTAACATCTTTGCTTAAAGCGTTAAAAAGGAAATTTAAAGTTCCTGATAATACAGCTTCAAGTTTCAGAATTTTGTCACCGCTTCGGCTTAAATCGTTTATAGTATTAATGATAGGCAATCCTGCACCAACATTAGTTTCATACATAAACTTTATATTGTTTTTCAGTGCGGTGCGCTTTAATTCTTTGTATAAACCGAATTCCGAAGAACAGGCTACCTTATTTGCGGTTACAATTGAAACATAGGAATCAAGCACCTTTTTATACAACTGCGCAACATTATCATCTGCGGTGCAATCAACAAAAACACTATTCCGTAAATTCAGTTCAGAAATAGTGTTGATGTATTCATCGAGATTCGTTGGATTTCCCTTAGCAATTTCTTCAATATAATTATCGAGGTTTATACCTTCTGGATTTATTACCATTCTTGATGTACGTGCAATACCTACAACATTCACTTTTACCAGGTGTTCCTCAAGCAGATGCTGATGTTGTTGTTTGATTTGATTAATAAGGCTGCCACCCACAGTACCAACACCTACCAGGAACAAATGCAGATCTTTATAATGACTAAGAAAGAAGCCTTCGTGTATAACATTGAGTGCTTTTTTAAGGCTGTGTTTGCTTATAACCACCGAAATATTTAATTCTGAAGAGCCTTGAGCCGTTGCTATTGCACTGATTCCATTTCGTCCTAATGCTTTAAATAAGGTTGCCGAAATACCGGGCGTGTTTTTCATTTGTTCGCCAACGATGGCAATAACTGAAAGATCCTTTTCAACAAGAATATTTATATTCTCACGCTTGTGAACTTCTGTTTCAAAAGCTTTTTCAATGGCTCTGACAGCCTTTTCTGTATCAACGGGAGAAATAGCAAAAGTTATAGAATATTCTGATGAGGCCTGCGTGATAAGAATAATATTCACTTCGGCATTAGCCATGGCTCCGAACAGTCGCGAGGAAATGCCTTTTACTCCAACCATTCCCGGGCCCTGCAATGTGATTAGGTCAATATCATCAATTGATGAAACGCCCTTAATGGGCGACCCCGAATTTTCAGTAGCAATGCCTTCAGAAATAACGGTTCCTTTCGATTCGGGAGAAAAAGTATTTTTTATAATAACCGGAATTTTTTTCTGATATACAGGTTGAATTGTTGGTGTATATATAACTTTTGCGCCAAAATGTGATAATTCCATAGCCTCGGCATAGGTTAAACTTTCAATAGCAAAAGCTTTTTTAACTTTCCGTGGATCGGCAGTCATAAAACCATCAACATCGGTCCAGATTTCAAGTTCTGCGGCATTGAGCGCAGCAGCAAAAATTGCTGCAGAATAATCAGATCCTCCGCGACCTAATATTGTTGTAGCTCCTGATGTGTCGCTGCCAATGAAGCCTGGAACAAGAAAAAGTTTTTTCTTTCCTTTAGTTGCAGCAACTATATTTGCATTGGTGGTTTCAAAATCAACTTTGGCATTCGAATAATTACTGTCTGTAGCAATAACTTTCCTGGCATCTATTAATTCAGCATTATCCAATACTTTTTCGATAACCGTTGCCGACAAAAGCTCTCCAAAACTCAGGATCCGGGCATAAATTTTTGGTGTCAGGTCATTGAGCAGGAATACTCCTTCTAAAATATTATTAAGTTCAGAACAAAGCTCTTCTACCTTTTTTAGTACTGTTGATTTTTCGGAGGTTGTAATAAGTGTCTCAACAGTTTCGGTATAGCGGGTTTTAATCTCTTTTGTAATTGTTTTAAAAGTTTCGTTTGTTTTTGACGCAAGCGATGCAGCTTCTTCGAGTTGGTTTGTTACACCGTGAAAAGCTGATACAATTACTACCAGGGGTAATCTTTGCCTCTCTACTATTTCTTTCACCCGTATTATATTTTCGGGCGAGCCTACTGATGAACCTCCGAATTTCAGTACTTTCATGTTAAATAAATTGTTAAATTTTTATTGATTTTTATCAGTTATCGCACGAATCTGCGAAAATAAGCATTCTTGATTAAAAGCATATGACTAAAAACAAAAAATGGGAACCAAAGTCCCCATTTTCAAAGTGTATTATTTTCTTTGTTATGCACTCTCTGTAGGGATGCTTCTGTCTACTTTCTTTATTAATCCTTGTAAAACTTTACCCGGACCAACTTCTGTAAAGCTCGTTGCACCGTCGGCAAGCATGTTTATAACCGTCTGCGTCCATTTTACGGGTGCCGTAAGTTGCGTTTTCAGGTTTTCTTTTATTTCCTCGGGCTCAGTAACTGCTGTAGCAGTTACATTCTGATAAACAGGGCAAACAGGTGTGCTAAATTCTGTATTATCAATTGCTGCAGCAAGTTCAACCTTAGCCGGATCCATAAGTGGGGAGTGGAAAGCCCCACCTACAGGAAGTTTAAGTGCGCGTTTTGCGCCTAATGCTGTTAATTTCTCAATTGCCTTATCGATACCGGGAACAGTTCCTGATATTACTATCTGGCCGGGGCTGTTGTAGTTTGCTGGTATTACAACCTCATCTATTTCAGAACAAGCCTTCTCAACAACCTCATCCTCAAGGCCAAGAATTGCTGCCATTGTTGAGGGTGCAATTTCGCATGCTTTTTGCATGGCCTGAGCTCTGGCAGATACAAGTTTTAAACCATCTTCGAAAGCCATTGCTCCGGCTGCAACAAGTGCCGAAAACTCACCTAAGGAGTGACCTGCCACCATTTCAGGTTTGAAATCTTCACCGAGTGTTTTTGCTAGAATTACAGAGTGTAAAAATATGGCTGGCTGAGTAACCTTGGTTTGTTTCAGGTCTTCGTCAGTACCAGAAAACATAAGGTCTGTTATGTTGAAGCCTAATATATCGTTTGCTTTGTCAAACAGTTCTTTTGCTACTGCAGAATTTTTGTATAAATCTTTGCCCATACCTACAAATTGGGCACCCTGTCCGGGGAAAACATATGCTTTCATAAAATTATTACCATTTGTTTAAAGAAGCTGCAAAGGTAAAAAAATCTGCCAAGTTGCAATGCAGGCAAAAAAGTTATCCCAATTCTTCGCATCCAGGATCAGTTATCAGATAATCAGAATCAGGTTTATATAGAGCCATATAGCCATTTCTCTGCTTCTTCAAGCCTGGCAAAAACCTTGTTTTGCTTTTTTTCTATCCGGTCAGCTAAGATCTTTACAGCCATGTATCCAAATGACTTTGCAGGCAGAAGAAAGGCAACTTTTTCAATTTCAGAGTCCTGAAGTTTTGGAAAAACATTCTCTGTTACCCAGAAAAGATCCTCATGTTTTACCACACTTATTTTTGATGTATCGAAAAAAATATGTTTAATTTTTTTTGTTAAACAGAACTCAACCAAAGCTTTTGCGAATTCTTTAATCTTTAGTGATTCCATATAACCTTCAATTGCCAGGTATAGTGACATTTTCTTCTCGATATGAATAATACAGGAGTTTTCAGAATTATATACCAACATATCACATTTTTTTAGGCAGAAATTGTATGCAGATTTGAGAAAAGCCATAATTCCGCATTTTCTGGATCATCAAAGGCTTTAGTATTAATGCAGCTCGAAAGTTTTATCATAATTTTTAATGAAATCTTTCCAATACTGTTTCTGGGGTTTATAAATGCTATTTTATCAATATGGTATTGCTTTATGTTCGGAGATATTTTCTCAGTTATCCACATAATATCATTTAGTTTTACATTTGTTACATTTGCGGTGTTTACCAGTAATTTGTTTACTTGTTTTATTTCGAGGTATGTCAATAATTCCAAAGAAATACTCTTTAATAATTCCGAATCGGGATTGTGATTAAAGCCGAGGCATAAATATTTGTTTTCTTCGTTGTAGAATAGGTTGGAATTGTATTTTGAATCAAGTTTCATATAAAAAAATTATTCTTTGTGCCGGTCTTTAATCTGTTTTTTTGCAGGAGGTTAAATAATTTTTCTCAAGTAACCCTAAGAGTATTTTGTTTCAGAAGGCTTTTCTTATTGGGGCAATAGAACACAAATCTGCTTTTCTCAGGTGAGAATGCTGATAGGATATAAAATATAATTGATACACTATTAAAAACTACTTTATTCGGCAGTTCAGAATAGGTTTCAAAAGAGAATTTTTCAGGCATCAGATGCAAATAATTGAAGATTAATCAATTATACCCATGCCGGTTGTTTGTAGTTGTTCGCCTTGCGATGCGTAGTATATTAAATTCTATACGATAAAAAGGAGAAAAGGTTTATGGGATTATGTTAAAATATAGATATATAAATAAAAAAGCCGGGAATCCCCGGCCATGAACTAACTCTAACTCTATTCAGTTTATACTATTTTTATTTGCATTTTTTCCTTTTTCGGAAGGATGATTGTCAGAACCCCATTTTCGTGTTTCGCTTCAATTTTTTCAATTTCAACACTCTTTGCCAGCTCAAAGGATCTTTGCAATTTGCTGTTATAAAATTCCCGGCTCAGGTATTTAGAGTCTTTTTTTGCATCGTCTTTATGCTCAGCGGTTATTTTTAATATGTTTTCATCAACAGATATGTGAATTTCATCCCTGGTAAACCCCGGCGCTGCAATTTCCAGTTTAACAGCCTCTTCAGTGCTGAAGATGTTAGTAGCTGGTCTTTGGGTATAAGCTTTTACATCGTTTGCAGTTCCGGCTGTTTCGTCGTATTGCCTGTTCAAAACTGAAGGTGTGCCGTGATATTTTAATATATGTCTCATAATGTTTATTTTGTTTAATTTGTTAATAGTATAATTAGTTGATTTTTATTTCTTTAACAACTTTTGGTTTTGCATCTCTTTTTGGGAGTGATACATATAAGATTCCATCCTTGTGTTCTGCCTTAATTTTATCGGCATTTACATCTTCGGGAAGAGAAAAAGAACGCTCAAAGCCTTCGTAATCGAATTCGTAACGTAGGTGATTTACTGCTTCTTCTTTTTTAGCTTCTTTCCTGCTGGAAATAGTTAATACATCACCGTCAAGTTTAATTTCAAAATCTTTTTTACCTAAACCGGGAGCCGCAACTTCAATTGTATATTCTTTTTCATCTTCAAGAATATTAACTTTTGGTGCGCTGACACAATTGTGTGAAGCATAATTCCAGTTACTTGTATTAAAAAAGTTGTCATTGAGTAAATCATTGAAAAAATTGTTTACTCCGTTGTTTCTGTAGTTAAATACTGTTGGTAACATAATTTTGTCCTCCATATTAAGTTTTTAATTATTTTCTTTTGTTTCTTGACAGACATATTTCAATTAAAATGCCAAGGCAATAAAACAGACAAAAAGACATAAGCCTTAATTTAAAAGCAGACAAAATGACATATTGTTGATTTTGCATTATGTCGAATTGTCTTTTATGAAGAACATAAAATTCATTATTTATAAGAGTGACTTTCAGGCTGAGGTTTTAACTGGAGAAATTCTTAGTATATTTGTCGAAACCACAAAATAGATTCTATGCCTTCAAAAGTGGCTTTTTTACTTCCGGTTATATCCCTTTTCTATTTTTTTCAAACTGCTTTCAGGAGACAAATAAAGATATACATCAGACTGCCTCTGGCAATGGTGGCTTTTGTGGTTGTATTGTTTGATTTGTTTGTATCACTGGTGTTTTATTTCAATTGTCTTGATTTGGGAAATCGTTTAGGTACACAAAACTGCATAAACTCGATTTACCCGACACTTGACTTTATGCTGATGATTTTTTTTTCGATGGGTTTGTTGCTGGCGGCTACTTTTGAGCTCAGGAAGTCCTGGAAATTGAAAAACTATGCATTTAGTACGTTGGTCATATACATAGGCGTACTTTTCCGCTTGTTTGTTCTGGTAGGCGCAGCAGAAGCAATTTCGTTAACCGGAGCAGCTTCAAGTCCAATCGTTTTTGAAGTATTTTCTGTTGTAGTTGTCTATGGACTGGTGTCGGCAGTTATATATTTAATGATATATTCAGTAGGATTCCTTAAACCTCAAACTCCTCCCCAATAGCAGGAATGGTAATATTTTCCAATCCTTCTGACTGCAAATGGTTCTTGTAATTTTGCTGTACGTCAAAATCGCCATGAACAAGGAAGGTTTGCTTAATTTTATTAAAATCCTGGAATTTGAGAAATTCGGTCATTTCTTTATAATCGCCATGACCACTGAATGAATCTATTCTCTGAATGTCGGCTTGAACCAGATAGCGGTTGCCGTGTATTGATACTGAGGGTTCGCCCCGTAAAATTCTGGCTCCCAGGGTTGCCGGAGCACAATATCCAACAGCCAGAATGGTGTTTCTTGAATCAGAGATCGTATTGGCCAGGTGGTGTTTTACCCTACCGGCTTCCATCATACCCGATGCAGAAATTATAATTATAGGTTTTTTAATTGTATTCAGTTTCTTCGAATTCTGGTGGCTGGTAATATAGTGCAGCGTGTTAAATCCAAAGGGATCAGGGTCTGTTTCCATTACTTCCATTACATCGTTGTTAAAACACTCGGGGTGCATCCGGAAAACATTGGTGGCGTTTACAGCCAGCGGACTGTCAACATAAACCGGGATTTTTGGTAAAAGCCTGTCGTTATAAAGGTTGTTAAGTGAATATACAATTTCCTGTGTTCTGCCTACACTGAAAGAAGGAATCACGAGCTTACCACTTTTCACTACACAAGTTTCGTTTACAACTTTTAACAGGGTTTCTTCGGCTTCTTTTGTTGTTGAGTGCAGCCTGTCGCCATAAGTTGCTTCGGTAATAAGAATATCGGTCTGAGGGAAAATTTGAGGTGATTTTAAGATACGGTTTGTTGGCCGGCCTATGTCACCGGTATACGCTATTCGTTTAATTTCACCTTTATCTTTTATGGCAATATTTGCTACACCGCTGCCCAACATGTGACCTGTATTTGTAAATTTTACGTTGACATTATCGTCTATTCTTAGTTTCCGGTCGTAGGCAATACCTATAAAAAGTTCCATGCATGCTATTGCATCAGCTTTGGTATAGAGTGGTTCAACAGGAGGTTGGCCACGCTGAGCTCTTTTTTTGTTGAAGGTATGCGTATCATATTCCTGAATATGTCCGGAATCTGCCAGCATTATAGCACATAAATCGCGTGTAGCATTGGTACAAATTACAGATCCCCTGAAGCCAAGTTTATAGATATAAGGGATTAAACCGGAGTGGTCAATATGCGCATGGGTTAAAATTAAGTGGTCGATTTCAGGAGGATCAAAGCCCAGTTTCTTATTTAAATCGGCTGTTTCCAAACCTTTCCCCTGGTACATTCCGCAATCCAAAAGAATTTTTTTACCCTGCTCGGTGATAATCAGGTGTTTGCTGCCTGTTACTTCGCGTGCAGCACCCAGAAATTTTATACGCATAACAATTATTTTGAGATACTATCTCAACAAAGCTAATAGAAAAAAGATAATATGCTAATTCAAGTTATTCAGCTTTTATGAATAATACAAAAAAAACCGTCATACCTCTGTCCAGAGCATGACGGTTCATTTAATCTAAAAATGTATATTTATTTGACTACTACTTTTACTTTCATGGTAAAATCATCATGAATAGCCTTATCGCCAAGGTTGTCAAAGAAAGATTTTGAACCATACCGCACATCATATTTCGAACGGTCAACAGTTATTTTGGCGCTGTAATTTTCACCATCTCTTTTAACTGTAAACTCTATCGGATGGGTTTTTCCTTTGATGGTTAAATCTCCTGAAACTTTTGCCTCGTTGTTTGAAAAAGTCGAACTTTTTTTGATAACCAGTTCCGATGTCGGATATTTTTCCACACCGAAGAAATCATCGGATTTCAGGTGACCAACCAGTTTTTCGTTCCATTCACCTTCGAGGTCGCTGTTTGTTATTGTTGTCATATCAATGACGAATTTACCACTTGCAATATTATTGTCTTTAACAACAAAATTGCCTTCTTTTAAAGATATATTACCGTAGTGTTCACCACCAACTTTTTTTCCTTTCCATTCTAAGGATGATTTTTCAGGGTCAACAGTAAATTCTTGTGCTGATATTGATGTTGCAATTATTGTAGCAACAACAATTGAAAATAGGTTTAATTTTCTCATTGTATTAAAATTTAAGTTAGTATTCAATTTTTGTTTTATTTATTCAGGTACTTCAATATTCAAAATGTGGGCATCTTTTTTTGCGTGTATCTCAAACTTTCCGACATTGTTTATGCCAATTGCATCACGTTTTCCAAGTTTACTTCCATTTACAGAAACTTCTCCATCGATTACAAACAGGTAAGAGCCATAGGAACTTTCTTTTAGGGAATATTCCAAGGTTTTGCCTTCCGACAGAAATGTTCTTGAAATTTGTGCATCCTGATGGATGTGAAGTGTTCCTTCTTCGTCTTTTGTTACCAGTTTCTGCCATTGGTTAAAAGCGCCTGTTTTATCAAATTCCACCTGATCGTATGTGGGTTTGATGTTTTTCTCTTTTGGGAAAATCCATATTTGCAGCAGTGATAAATGACTTTCTTTGCTGGCATTATACTCTTCATGAAAGATGCCGGTTCCTGCACTCATTACCTGAACTTCTCCAGCTTTAATAATCTCTTCGTTTCCCATGGAATCGCGGTGTAAAACTCCACCCTCTAAAGGAATGGTGATAATCTCCATATTATCATGAGGGTGTCTTCCGAAACCCTCACCGGGATGAATAATATCATCGTTTAGTACCCTCAAGGCACCAAAATTGACTCTATCAGGGTCGTAATAATGTGCGAAACTAAAAGAGTGGTGTGTATTCAGCCATCCGTGATTAAAATGCCCTCTCGTATTGGCTTTATGTAATATGGTTTGCATAATCAAAATGTTTTAATGCAAAACTAGATCAAAGCAGCAAGTGCCTCAATGGAAAAAACAGGGCTTTTGTTGTAAAAATCCGGGATGGATGTTAAGGATACGTTAAAAGGGAGTTACAACGAATTATTGGCTAATTAAATAAGACTTTTTTCTAACGAAGATTTGAATTCACTAAAAGGCTGCCCTTCTGCAGATTTAAAAAATTTACTGAAATGCGAAGGATCTTCAAAACCAATTTGAAACGCAATTTCTTTTGTTGAGAGCTGTGTGTGAATACCTAATCGCTTTGCTTCAAGAATCAACCTGTTTTGAATGAATTCTTTAGCTGTTTTACCAATGGTTGTTTTAATCACGTTATTCAGATAGTCGGGGGTTATATTCATTTCACCGGCATATTCACTTACTTTATGCCATTTCGGATAATGGATTTCTACCAGGGTTTTGAATTCCTTCAAAATATTTCTACCCGATTCGTATACCTGTAAATTAATCATGTTATTTTCCGGTAGATGCTTATTGCATTCCACCAGGAATATCTTCAAATAAGAGCCAAGTAAATCTTCTCTAAAAGCGTTATTATCGTGAAAATGTTTCTGAATTTCAACAACAATTTTGTTGAGCTGTTCTGCCGCCTTACTATCGATGGTTAATGGTGGTGTTGCTGCAGAATCGGAGAATAAGCCCAGGTTGGTTAAAAACGATTCATCGATGTTGTTTTTATGGATAAATTCAGGCGTAAACATGATAACATAACCTTCGGGTTCGCCAAAGGTTATTACCTGGTGCACCTGTCCGGGGGTTACAAAAAATATGTAATTAGGTTTTATGGGGTATTCTACATAATCGATATAGTGGAGCCCACAAACTTTCTTTGCCCATAAAATAGTATAGTATTCATGCCGGTGCGGAACATCGGGTTCATTCCCTTTTAATAAGTATATCTCTTCCATGGTTCTAAAAGCGAACGAAACTTGTTCGTCTTGATGAACCAAATCGAGGGAAGGTATATGATTATTACCTGAAATTTGCATACCTCAGTAACACGGAAACCTTAAAAAGGTTAAGATGCGGTGGTGAAAAACAGAATTTATTCGTTTATTATGATGTTGTTTTTCGCAGCATTTATGCTTATAGCCTCTTTAATCTTTTTAAGAGTTGAATAATTTATTTTTGCCAGAGATACGGTGCTTTGAATATCAATAGTGTTATTAAAAATTATTTTATTCGATTTGAATTCTACAGATTTTATACTTACCCAGTCGAACCGATCTTCTTTTTCATAAATAGCTGGCTTATATAAAAAGCTTTTATCATCAACCTGAATATATGCCTTGCCCAAAAGACTCTCAAACGGGAATCCCAAGCCACCTGAAATATGCACGATTCCATTGAGTAATAAAATCCCGGTCATAACAAAATCAAACCAGGTAGATTCCGGATTACCAATAAGTTTGTTAAAAACCCAAAAGAAAGTAATTACAACGAAGATGACCCCAATTACAACTCTGTAGGTTGATTTATGTTTGATTTTAAGCAGATCAATCTGGTATTCCATTTGATGTTTTGTTTGTAGGTTTATGTATAGGCTATCAAAATTAAAAATTCAAAGGAATTTTTTGGTCAACTTTTTCCATCATTTTATAAACCTTGTTCCCAAGTATTTCTTTCTAATTGCATCAACATCAGGTATTGCACCGAAAAAGGCAGATAAGCCTAAAACACCAAATACAGAAGCCGGTTTTCTATTCGTATAAGGAATAATTGTGGTTCCGCAAGCAATACCTGATAAAGTGTGTGTTAGTATGTCCACTTTAAAAATAAGTTATTTCAATCCGCTTCTTTCCAGCAAGGCATCAATGCCAGGCTCTTTTCCCCTGAATTTTTTATATAAAGTCATGGGATGTTCGGTTCCACCTTTCGAGAGTATATTCTCTCTGAAACTTTCAGCGAGTTCTTTACTGAAAATTCCTTTTTCTTTGAAATAACAGAAAGCATCGGCATCAAGCAGTTCAGACCATTTGTAGCTGTAATAGCCGGCAGCATAGCCTCCCGAGAAAATGTGACTAAAGGAGGGTGACATAGCTGTGCCTTCAACTTTAGGTAAAAGCTGGGTTGGTTTCATGGCCTCGGTTTCAAATTTTATTATATCGTCATCGTATACCCCATTAAGTGTATGCCATTTCATATCCAGTAGTCCAAAACTCAGTTGTCGCATCGAAAAGTAGCCTGCATTAAAATTTCTCGATTCTATTATCTTGTCAACCAGGCCATCAGGTATTTTTTCTCCTGTTTCGTAATGTGAAGCCACTTTCTCCAGCCATTCTTTTTGCTCGGCCCAGTTTTCTAAAAATTGTGAAGGAAGTTCCACGAAATCCCTGAAAACATTGGTCCCGGCCAGTTCCTGGTATTTGCAATTGCTGAAAATTCCGTGCAGTCCATGGCCAAATTCATGAAGTAAAGTAGTTACTTCAGAAAAAGTTAAGAGAGAGGGCTTGTCATGGGTTGGTTTTGAGAAATTAAAAACCAGTGACACATGTGGTCTTATATTTTCACCTTCAGTGTTGATGTGTTGCTGAAGGTATTCTGTCATCCAGGCACCACCCTTTTTACTTGCTCTGGGGAAATAATCCATATAAAGCAAGGCAAGATATGAGTCGTCTTTATCAAACACCTCAAAAACCTTAACATCTTTTTGGTAAACAGGAATGTTTTTGTTTTCTGTAAATCTGATTCCGTAAAGTTCTGTTGCCAGGTTCATTACTCCGTTCTGCACTTTTTCAAGTTCAAAATAAGGGCGCGTCATTTCATCGTCAATATCAAATTTTTCTTTCTTCAGTTTTTCAGCATAAAACGACCAATCCCATATCTGCAGGTCAAATTCGGCACCCGATATTTTCGAGAATTCCTGCATTTCCTTAACTTCTTGTTTTGCCTTGGGTAACGATGCATCAAGCAATTGTTTAAGAAATTCATCAACTTTTTCTTTCGATTCTGCCATACGGTTTTTTAAAACAAAAGAGGCATAATCGTTGTAGCCAAGAAGGTTTGATTTTTTTATCCGCAGATTAACAATTTGTTTTATTATTTCGGTATTGTTGTTTTTATTGTTATGAATTCCCCGGGTAGCATATGCCATATACAATTTTTCACGCAGTTTACGATTGTTCGCGTATTTCATAAAGGGCATATAACTTGGAAACTGTAAATTGAAAACCCAGCCTTCTTTTTTCTGGCTTTTTGCTTCTTCTGCAGCCATGGTTTTGATGTCATCGGGCAGTCCTTGTAAATCTTCTTCATTGGTTATATGAAGCAGAAAATTATTGGTTTCGGCCAGAACATTCTCATCGAACTGAACAGAAAATGCTGCAAGCTCCATCGAAATTTTTCGGTATTCAGCTTTATCTTCGTCACTCAGGTTTGCTCCATTCCTGGCAAAATCGTCAAAAGTTTTTTCCAAAAGTCTTTTGTCTTCGGTGTCAAGCAGTGATTTTTCTGTTGTCTCATACACCTGTTTAATCTTGGTGAAAAGTGCTTTGTTAAGCAGAATCTCATTAGAAAAGTCGGCTAAAAGAGGCGACATTTCTTTTGTAACCGATTGCAACTCGGGATTGGTTTCGGCCAGGTTTAAATTAAACATTATACCTGCCAGCAGATTTATTTTGTAACCCGATCGTTCCAGCGCAACAATTGTGTTATTAAAGTCGGGCAAATCTGTATTTTCTATAATCTCAGAAATAATTTTCCGGGATTCTTCAAAATATTTCTCAAAAGCAGGTTGAAGGTGTTCTGGCTTTACCTTGTTAAATGGAATTGAATTATAGGGAGTTTCAAAATTGTCGGAGAATAAGGGATTCATATTTTCTTGTTTATTTGTTATGCAAAAGTAGCAATTTGGATGTGTTTCAAAAGCTGTAAAAACAAAATGAAAAACTAATAGTTTAATGTTTTCTTATACTTATGAGAGAAATATTTTCTGGAGTCAGTTTTAGATTATAGTTTTACCGTTTCAATTTCAAAGACTTCTTCAATGAAAAAAATTGTCTCAAATTCGTGGGTTCTGTTAATTTTATCCGGATTTTTATTAATACCTGCATGGTACGAATGGGGTACGGGCTTAGTTTTACTTATTGCCTTCATTCCTCTACTGATTGTTTTTGACAAATCTTTTGAGAAGAAAGCAAAAGCTGGCACAGTATTTCTTCAGGCATCTTTAACTTTTCTGGTCTGGAATTTAGGCGATACCTGGTGGATTCGTAATGCCCTGGTCGATGGTAAACCATCCTATGCAGGAGTGTCTGCTGCAATTCTTGTTTCTACTTTGTTTATGAGCATACCCATTTGGCTCGCCTATTTAGCGCGAAAAAGATTCGGACGCGATGTCGGCTTCTTTGCCCTTGTTGTTTTTTGGCTTGCCTATGAATTTTCATACCTGCATGGCGAGGTTTCATGGCCCTGGTTAACACTGGGCAATGGTTTTATGTACAATGTAAAGCTAATGCAATGGTATTCGTTTACGGGAGCAATGGGGGGAAGCATGTGGCTGCTGGTTGCTAATATTCTTATTTACAAAACTTTTTTTAGCGAGAAGGGCGAATATAAAATTCAGCCTAAAAACGGGTGGAAGGCAGCTGCAGTAGTTTTTATACCTATAATTATTTCTTTTGTTCTATTTTATACCTACAAGGAAACAGAAAATCCAAGGAAGGTAATTGTTGTTCAGCCAAATGTTGATCCCTACTTAAAATTCAACGATGTTCCACCGCTTGAACAGACCAAAATTCAGGTAGATCTTGCAAGAGAACTTGCAGATTCAACAGTTGACTATGTTGTAGCACCCGAGACTTCTGTTATGAATAATATATGGATAGGAGAGTTTGACAGGGTACCCGACTTTAAACTCATCCGATCATTTCAAAAACAATTTCCGGGTTTAAAATACATAACCGGCATTATGTGTTACCAGATGTATCCTAAGGACAGTCCTGTTCCTCCAACAGCAAAGGAATATCGCAACGGGTTTTATTTTGATAGTTATAATTCATCCATACAGATTGATTCAACTCCGGAAATACAGTTGTACCATAAATCGAAACTGGTAATCGGAGTCGAAAAAATGCCCTATCCCGGAATTCTGAAAATTTTAGAGCCTATAATGTTGAAATTGGGAGGTACTTTCCGTAGTCATAACACGCAGCCCGAAAGGGAGGCATTTTCGGCACCAAACAACTCAGTCAGAGTGGGCACCCCCATTTGTTACGAGTCGGTGTACGGAGAATTTGTAGGTGAATTTGTTCAAGAAGGGGCAAATTTATTGTTTGTCATTACAAATGATGGATGGTGGGGAAACACACCGGGATACAGGCAACACAATGCCATATCGTCAATACGTGCAATCGAGACCAGACGAAGTATTGCCCGCTCGGCAAACACCGGAATTTCTTCATTTATAAACCAAAGAGGAGAGGTGTTGCAAAGTCTTGGCTGGTGGAAACGTGGTGCATTAATCGATACACTAAATGCAAACGATAAGTTAACCTTTTACGTTAAGCATGGTGATTATATCGGAAGAATTGCTTTTTTCGCAGGTATATTTATTGTATTAAGCCTGATAGTTGCCCGGTTAAAAAGGGAAAAGTCTTAATCTTCGCGGGTTTCAGGTTAAAATTTTGGATGCTATTTGCGAGAGGGAAGGGCGAAACATTAAATTTCTCGAAAAAAAATTACCTTTATTGCAATACAGGTGCAACCTTGTGCATCTTTGTATGTCATTACTATTGAAAACTGAACAACATTGGAGGTAGCATATCAGGACATACACCGCGATATAGTGGAGTTGAGCAAAGCTGGTAATCGTAAAGCGCAATACCAGTTATACCGCTTATACTCAAAAGCAATGTTCAATATATGCTACCGTATGCTAAACAGTTTCGAAGAAGCTGAAGACCTGTTACAGGAAGCTTTTACCGATGCTTTTAACAAATTGGAAAGCTTTCGCTACGAATCGTCTTTTGGTGCATGGTTAAAACGAATAGTTGTAAACAAATGTATTAACCATGTAAAGAAACGCAAAGCCGATTTAGTAATAACAGACGACCTACCCGAAAATCCAAACCAGGACGACAGTACAGATTTTGATACAGTGGAGATGGAAGTAAAAAAAGTGCATAAAGCTATGGAATTGTTACCCGAAGGGTACAGAGTAATATTTTCGTTATACCTCATTGAAGGTTACGACCATAGCGAAATTGCAGAAATCATGGGAATAACTGAGTCGACATCGAAGTCTCAGTTTTCCAGAGCTAAAGTTAAAATAAAAGAATTAATTAAAACATTATAGATATGAAAGACCGACTCGAAGAATTTGTGGGTTCTCATCGCAATGAGTTCGACCTTTATGAGCCAAAAGATGCTCTTTGGGAAGGTATTGAAAAGAATCTTGACAAACAGCTGTTTTCCAATTCTTCTAAAAGGAAGCAAGGCATAGGCTATTATATGATAAGGGTAGCAGGTATTGCTGCTATTTTCCTTATTTCAATAAGTGTTCAGAGGTTTTTCTTTGATAAAGGAAATGCTGTTCCTGAAATACCCGAACTAAAGGAAGCTGAATTGTATTATTCAGGTATTCTTAATCAGAAACTTGATGAAGCTAAGCCACTGCTTATTAATTACCCGGATATTAAACAAGATATTGATACTGACTTGTCAGAACTTGATAGCGTGTACAACGATCTGAAAAAAGATTTAAAGGATAATGTAGCAAATGAGGAAGTTATTGGAGCTATGATTGAAAATTACAGGTTAAGAATTGACATACTTGAAGAAATGCTCAACTTCCTTCAGGAACAAAATAGTGATAACACATCAAACAACTCGGAATATGAATTATAAACGTTTGCTTTTTTTGTGGCTATTAATTGTCATGTTCTCAGGGGGATCCTGGGCACAAATGTACTCTGATCATATTGTCCGGAATTTCAAGATTTCGGAAAAATCATCGATTGAGGTTGTAAACAAGTACGGTAAAGTACATGTAAGAACCTGGGAAAAAGATTCTGTAAAATTTGTGGTCGATCTAAAGATTCAGACTACAAGTACAGATAAGCTTAAAAAATTGAAGAATCAGATCAACTTCGATTTCACTAAAACCAATTATTACATTGTTGCCAAAACAGATTTTGTGAAATCCGGAGGGGTATTCTCCGATTTATTTGAGACAATAATACCTTCGAACGACGTTTCTATTAATTATGTAGTTTATATTCCGAAATCAGCCACACTAAAAATTGAGAACAAGTTTGGAGATATTTATATTGACGATTATTATGGTAATCTCGACATTATCCTTTCAAACGGCAACCTGAAAGCAAATGGAATTTATGGAAATTCCAATATTTCAATTACTACCGGTCATGGAGTGATCAACGAATTTAAAAACGGGCAGATTGATATTTCTTATTCCGAGTTGGAAATAAAAGATGCCGGACGTATCGATTTGGATTCCAGACATTCCGAAGTTTATCTTTCTTTGGTAGATGTGGCCAAAGTAGTATCGAAAAGCGATAAGTATATCATTGGAGAAATAAATAAAATAAAAGGAGAAGGTAACTTCACCAAGCTTCAGATAGAAAACCTTCACAACGAGATAAATTTCTCGAACAAGTATTATGGTATAGCCATTGATAAGATAAATTCAAGCTTTAACTTTGTGAATATCAGTTCGGAATATACCGATGTTGATCTGGTTTTTGAAGCGGGAGTTAAATACAACCTTGATATTACTCATCACGAGGATGTACATTTGGTATATCCGATTGCTTTATCGAAGCTGGAAACCGAAGTTTTTGATGCTGATGAACATATGCTTATGACTTATGGGCCGGTGGGTACAGGAGTTACTCCCACTTCGGCAAAGGTTAAAATAACAGCTACAAAGAAATGCTACGTAAATATAGTTCATCGCTAAAGGTTTGCACAAAACATACAAAAACACAAAAGATGAAAAAGTTCACATTGTTTTTGATATTTATCACCTCGCTTGTCATTACTTCTTGCGAAGGCGATTTTTGGTGTCTAGAAGGAGATGGCATATTAGAGACACAGGAAAGAGGAATTACAAAATTCTCAGGTATAAATGTCAATTCAAATTTTGATGTTGATGTAATATACTCTACCGAGCGCTCTATTACTGTGGAAGCTGATCAGAATTTGCAGCAATATATTCTGACTTATGTTGAGAATGGTGATTTGATGCTTGAAACAGATATGGATAGATGTCTTACCTCCGCCAATCCGATAAAAGTAACTGTTTATTGTCCATTGGTTGAATCTGTTATTTCATCAGGTTCAGGCGATGTAGATATTTTTGATTTCGAAGTAGACTATTTCAATGTAACGCTTTCGGGAGTTGGAGATATAAGTCTGCAAAACCTTATAATACATGATAATCTGGATTTAAGCCTACCGGGCTCAGGAAATTTTGTGCTCGACGGAAAAGCTTCAGAAGCCCAATACCTTTTGTCAGGTTCCGGAGATATTAAAGGTAAATCGATGAGGGTTAATTCATGTAAAACTGTGCTTTCGGGTTCTGGAAACATATTTACCTGGGTATATAATGATCTTGAGATTATTCTGACAGGTTCCGGAAATGTATATTATTATGGAGACCCCAAAGTAATACAAAGAGTTACCGGATCAGGAAGTGTTATTCAGTACTAAAATCACCAAAACCTTGAATTCAATGAAATTTATATATACCAGCCTGCTTTTATGCCTTTTTAGTATAGGTTTGTTTGGGCAAAACTATACCCGCGATGCAGGCATACGGTTCGGAAATGGTCTGGTTGGCACCTACCGACAGTTTTATAAAGAGGATAAAGCAGTTGAACTTTTTGCCGGATATACAAACAACGGAATGAAGTTTGGTGGTATCCGGGAAAATTTCATTCCCGCTCTTACCCAATATTCCGAAAATTTCAGATTTTGTTATGGCTATGGAGTACATACAGGCTTTACCTATACAAACAAGCATAGTGTATTATACCGCGAGTATCGTTACGATTGGTTTTTTTCACCCTTGTTTGGTATGAACGGTCTTGCTGGTCTTGAATACACATTCCCCGAGGTTCCTATACTGGTATCGCTTGAAATTAATCCATATTTTGAATTCTCGTTGAACAGAATTTTCTTTATGCAGATGCTGGATGTATCCTTTTCGTTGAAATACCGCTTTTAATCGTGAATAAAATGAAACTATATATAACATTACTTGGGTTATTCTTATTGTCGCTTTTACAAGCACAGGATAATGATGAATTTAAAACCATTTTTAGTGGCCGGGAAATGAATGGATATGGAAGCTTCTCGCTGGGAGCTTCAATGATAGATACTTCCGCAGCTATAATATTCAGTTCGAGAGGAGGAGTAATACTCGGGCATTCTTTTGCAATGGGATTAGGAGGTTCCGGATTTGTTACTAAGTATCAGGAAGACCCTTATTTAAATATGAAAGCCAGCCTATCAGGCGGTTATGGAGGGGTTTTTATGGAACTTATACTTTTCAGCAGATCTCCGGTACATCTTTCAGTTCCTGTTCTTGCTGGTATTGGCGAAGCTATGTATTCAAGCTGGATAAACGAAGGAACAGATTACAGACAGGTAAACGAAGTTGAAGATGCATCAACTTTTTTAGTTGTTGAACCCGGAGTTAACCTTGAGTTTAACCTTTCTAAGAATGTCAGACTGGCTGCCTGTTTGAATATGAGATATACTACCGATCTGAATATTACCCGAACAACCACTTCGGGAGGAAATGTTAATCTTGTTTCGCCCGATGCACTTAACGGGTATTCGACAGGTGTTATAATAAAGTTTGGTAAATTCTGACACTATATTTTTTATTACCTGGTATATGTAATATTATGAAACAAGCAATAAAAAATTCATCATTATTTTCACAAACAAATAGGATTAATTTTTTTAAGGCGTTTCCCTGCCTGTTCGGCAGACAGGCACCCGACCTTAGAAAATAAAAATAAACGGATGAAACAAACCCTGATAGTATTTGTGTTATTTTTCTTTTGCATCCAAAGAATACACGCTCAGGAAAGTTTCACTCAATATAGAACTGTCAGGATAAATATTATGCCATTGTCATTGATTGACTATACTCCCAGATTAAGGATTGGCTTAGACTTTGATACAAAAGGGCAGTTTGGCTATAGCTGCGATTTTGGAATTGGGAATTCTAAAATAAACAACGGGCGTCTTGATGGAATGATTTGGGGTAAAAATTATTCGTTCTACGAAATTAGACCCGAAATAAAATATACCCTGCTGGAGAACAACTATTCTAATTTGTACTGCGCAACAGAGTTTTTTTATTTGTTAATGAGAGACCAACTTGAATCAGGTCACTATCAGAAAGAAAATTCCGATTTCGAAATTGAATATGATTATGCGAATTTCCGAAAACAAAAGTATGGTGCGCACTTAAAAGGAGGGGTAAGCCTTAGCTTGTATGAACGTCTTAATGTTGACTTTTACTGGGGAATTGGAGTTGCTGAAAGAATCATAGATTATACCCATGTTCTCAATCCTGTTGAAATGACAGAACCTATATTTGTTGAATGGGTACCTCAGAATTATTTATTTGAAGGGGAGTCTGTTATTTTTCACATGACAATGGGTTTTAAAGTCGGCTATATTTTTAGAAGAAAAACAAACTGATACTTCAGTTAAATTATCTTTACCGAAATACTCTGGCAGACAAAGAACAGTTTTTTTAACTGAATTACTCATTCAAAACGGAACATTGGTGGATTTTTGGTGTTTTACTATTGGTAAAGCGTTCAGTTGCCGATATTATATGAAGGTTTACCGATTAGCTTTATAGAAAAACATATAGTATGAATATCTTTACCCGACATTGATCATCCTACAGAATCATGAAGCGCGGACTTTTGTTTATTCTCTTTTTTAGTTTTTACTCGCTTGTTTTTGCCCAGTCGAGGTACAGTATTGGCGGTATTATTACCGATGAGAAAGGAGAACCGTTGGTTGGAGCAAATATTATTATAAAGGAGCTTACCATAGGAACTGTAAGCGATAATCAAGGCAAATTTTCGATTAAACTGGCAAAGGGTGATTATCATGTTCTTGTTTCGTATATGGGCTATTACGAACAAAGTTTTCGCATTAAGCTTACCGGGGATGAAAAACTTACTATCAGGCTCAGAGAATCTTCAGAAATTATTGAGTCGGTTGAGGTATATGCCGATGCACCGGATCGCAATATCCGGAAACTTGAGATGAGTACAAATAAGCTGGAGATGAAGGAAATTAAAAAACTTCCGGTAGTTTTTGGCGAAGGCGACATCATAAAAACCTTACAGCTTTTGCCAGGAGTTATTTCTGCTGGTGAGGCCTCCGGAGGTTTTCATGTTCGTGGGGGCAATGTCGATCAGAACCTGATTCTCATTGACAGAGCACATGTTTACAATGCTTCGCATGCTATAGGATTCTTCTCGGTTTTTAATTCGAATGTTATTGATGACGTAAAACTATACAAAGGAGGCATTGCTCCCGAATACGGTGGCAGATTGTCCTCTGTACTCGATATCAGAACAATTGATCCCGACATACAGGAATATCACGCTGAAGCAAGCGTTGGTATGATTTCATCAAAAGCTATTATACAGGGGCCAATATTAAACAACAAAATATCATTTTATGCCGCTGCCCGAAGAACTTATGCCGATTTATTTCTTCCGTTTTCAAAAGATAGTTTGGCAAAAGAAAGCACTCTTTATTTTTATGATTTAAACTCAAAGGTTCGTGCTATTCTGGGAGAAAAAGACAGATTGTATCTCTCGGCATATTACGGAAGAGATGTCTTAAAATTCGGAGACCTGTTAAAACAGAATTATGGAAATGAGGCTTATTCTGTTCGCTGGAATCACTTTTTTTCAAAGCGCTTTTTTATGGATAATTATCTTACATGCTCAAAGTATATTTATGATATGGGTTTTTCATTCGAAGAAAGTTATGTCAATGTTCAAACAGATATCCTTGATTACACCTTTAAGTCAATATTTAGTCTGAATGTTAATGAATCTAATAAGATAAAGGCAGGTGTAGAAGCAATAAGTCACGACTTTAATCCCGGACATATTAGCGGATTTGACGCTGATACCAGTTTTGATTATGATATACAGGACAGCTTTTCCCGCGAATACGGAGCATTTCTTCAAAACGAACACACACTTACTTCGGGATTAACCCTGGCATATGGAATCAGGTATTCCATTTTTCATAATATTGGTAAAGGGGTTACTTATACATTCGACAAATCAAATCCCGAAGACTATATTCCAACTGATACGACAAATTATACTTACGGCGAGGTATATAATTTTCTTCCTAATGGTTTTGAACCCAGGTTGTCTTTTCGTTACCTGATTAATGACAATAGTTCTGTAAAAGCAAGTTACAACAGAATGTATCAATACATTCAACTTGCGTCGAACAGTACATCTTCCCTGCCACTTGAATATTGGTTCCCGGCCTCACCCAATATAAAGCCACAGGTGGCAGATCAGGTGGCTGTTGGCTATTTTCGAAATTTTAAAGACAACATGCTGGAATGTTCAATCGAAGGATTTTACAAAGACATTCAAAATTCAATAGATTTTAAAGATCATGCGAACTTGATTTTTAATTCATTTTACGAAGGGCAGTTAAGAAGTGGTGATGCATGGGCTTATGGAGTAGAATTTCTCGTACAAAAACAAAAAGGCACGCTTACAGGCTGGTTTAGCTATACCTATAGCAGGGTATTTAAACAAATTGAAGAAATAAACGGTGGTAAGGTTTATTCTGCTGCTCACGATAAACCTCACGATATAGCACTTGTATTGTCATACGACCTGAACGAACGACTGAATCTTTCAGGAACCTGGGTATACACTAGTGCTCCACCGAGAACTATGCCAAAACAAAGATGGGTTTATGGAGGAATGGTGGCTCCTGCTTATGGCGATCGAAACAGCGTAAGGGTGTTTCCTTACCACAGGATGGATTTGGCAGCTACTTTCAGGCTCAATAAAGTTGAACGGAATTGGGAGCATTCCATGAATCTTTCGGTTTATAATACCTATGCACGCCATAATTATATTATGATTTCTTTTGAGCAGGATTCTGACGATGAATCGGGTTTATCAACTAAAACAGTTGGAACATACCTCTATAGTTTTGTACCCTCGCTTAGTTACACCATAAAGTTTTAAAAATGCAAATCGGAAAGTATATAATGCCCCTCATATCACTCATTGTTTTAGCCTCATGTCAGGAAGACATTGAATTGCATTATAATCGTGAAGCAGATCAAAGAGTTGTGATAGAAGGACGGATTCTTGACCGGATGGGGACACAAATTGTTCGACTAACCAATTCTGACGATTATTATTCAAATAAAGTTTCCGCAGGGGCTTTGGTAGAAGATGTGCAAATAGTTGCAATTGGTTCGGGCAACATCTATTCAATGTCAGAAGTTGATACAGGTAATGGATATTTTATGAGCAAGCGGGATTTTGCCGGTGTAAATGGAGAAACATACAGGCTCGAATTTAACTATAAGAATGAGCAATATGCAGCGGAAGCTTCTTTAAATGCGGTGACTTCTTTAGATAGTTTTAATTATGTATACATCTACTATCAGGAATATAAGATAGGGTTTTATGAAACCTATATTTCGTTTACAGACCCACCTGAACCTGGGAACTATTATTTTTATAATGTTTATT
Source organism: Bacteroidales bacterium (assembly GCA_016938235.1). Lineage (GTDB taxonomy): Bacteria > Bacteroidota > Bacteroidia > Bacteroidales > UBA10428 > UBA10428. The sequence continues at coordinate 78,443 of JAFGVA010000121.1, forward strand.
TAAACGATACACTCTATAACCGAATAATCGCAGGTTCAATGTTCGAGAATGATGAAATATATAATGGATATACCCTGAGAAACTGGAGATCTTATGCTTTTCATCAGGAAGAAATCACTCAGGATACAAATAAATTAAGAATAGAGATGTTATCAATTTCAAGGGAAGAATATAATTTTATCAATGCTTTGATAATAGAAACACAGGCAAATGGTTCTGTGTTTGCAGGCCCCCCTGCCGATGTACCATCCAATATAAAAAACCTTACATCAGAAAATCATGGACTGGGTTTTTTTGCGGCTTCAGCAATTTCCAGCAAAGAAATAACGCTAATCAAGCAACACAACACATCAACAAATAATCCTATTTTTGAAAATTAAGCCTAAATTTGCAGGAAAATTTGTTTATGGCTTTAATCAGAGAGGTAAGAGGGTTTACTCCCCGATACGGGAAGGATTGTTTTTTTGCAGAAACATCAGTAATTATCGGCGATGTTGTTATTGGTGATGAGTGCAGTATCTGGTATGGAGCTGTTTTAAGAGGCGATGTTAATTCAATCAAAATAGGGAACAAGGTTAACATTCAGGATGGAGCAGTTTTGCATACACTGTATAAAAAATCGACAGTAGAAATAGGGAATAATGTTACTATTGCTCATAACGCTGTTATTCATGGGGCAAAAATCAACGATAATGTTTTAGTGGGTATTGGCGCCGTTGTTCTTGACCATGTTGAAATAGGCAGTAATTCAATCATTGCAGCAGGTTCAATTGTTTTAACCGGCACCAAGATTGAACCAAATTCAATCTATGCAGGCAATCCTGCCAAAAGAATTAAGGATGTAAACGAGGAACAAACCAAGGTTATGATAGAGGGAATTGCCGCTAATTACAAGATGTATAGCGACTGGTACAAAGAAAAATAATTCTTTTATTCCTGAAGCCAGGCTGTGAATTCCTGAGATTCCAGAAAACTATTGTAGTTGTTCAGATACCGTGAAAGCGATTCTTTATAATAACCAAATATCTGTTCGATGGCAGATAATTGATTTACTGCCGAATCAAACTGGTTATTTTCAATATAAAGTTTCAACAGACTGAAGTATCCGGTTTGCATTTCGGGCATTTTATCTATTAACTCGTTAAAACACCACTCGGCACGATTATAGCTTCCAGATTCTTTCATAACAGATCCTTTATAAAAATTTAAGAAGGGATCGTTTGTTATTTCTGTTTCCAGAAGGCTCATATATTTCATGGTCGAAGCATATGCGCTGGTTGTAAAACTACCCTCAATGGGTAACAGGTATATCCTGTTGTCTTCTCCATAAACAGACTTATAAAGATTAATCAGTTCTGTTGTTTTATCCTGGTTTGAATAGCTTGATGCTTTTATTGCCAGTAAAAGAATATCTTTTACAGTTTTCTCTTTAGCCGATAACCTGTCGTATATGTTTAAGGCTTTTCGGTATCTGTCTTTTTGAATAAGTCTGTTAATCTTAGCAGCATTGGTAGTCAACCGAGACCTGTTGTTTGCCTGATTTACACATTGTTCACTTAAATATGAAAATTTGTTATAGAAGTATATATTATAAATACTATAGCCATCCATTTTTTTTGAAACATAGTATTCATGGTAAGAAATACCGGTTAAAGTCAATAGTCTGTAAACTAATACGGTATCCGAGGCTCCTGTTTTAATTCCAATAAAGTCTATTTTTCCTGTTTCACCCAGTTCATTCCCGATAAGTGAGCCCGCATCTACTGCAAGCATGTTTTTACTATGAGAGTTGGTGGTGAATTCGTTTAACGAATTTTCCCATAAAATAATTTGTTGGTAGAATTTCGAATAATCAAAGTTATTTGTGAAATAGAAAGTGTTTTTATTCTGAAGGCTTTGTTCAATATTTCTGGCGAATGCTTCCAGGTTTTCCTGTCCGGAAAGTATTATATTGCATCCACCAATAAAAAGAAGGAGAACAGTGATGCATGTGGTTTTTTTCATTGTATAAGATTTGGTAATTCTCTTTTACGCTTATAGAGAGGCTATGTTTGTCAAATTAGATAAACGGCAATACATTGATGATTAAATCATTATATCCTCAGTTTAAGAAGCTTTTTTTGTATTGTTAAAGTGAAAGTAAATCAACATAAATCCTTCATTTATCAATTTGCTGTTTTGAATCTTAGTTTGTTCTTATGATGATTCCTATTTTTTTCCTTATATTGCTTGCCTCTTTCTTAATCAATTACTTTTTAATATGTCTAAAGGGCTGACATATGATGATCTAGCTCGTGAGAACTTTGAGTTGAAGCAAAAAATAAGCAAACTTGAAGCTAAGGTTCAGCATATAAGTAATTCTCAGATACCCATCGACAGTAATCATTCGTACACGGTAAATACAAGTGACATTGTATATAAGTACAGCTTATCTGAAAAACAGTACAAATACATTAGTCCCCATATTGAAAAGATTTTGGGTTATTCAGCGGAGGATTTCTTAAATAACAAATTACTCTACAGACATATTATACATCCCGATTATTTCCGGGTTTATAAAAGTATCTGGAAAGATGTTAAGAAAGGTCTTGTGCCTAAACATGTTGAGTTAAAGCTCATAACCCAAAGCGGAGAGATAATATGGGTAATTCATAAGAATCTTCTGATAAAGAATGCTCAAGGTGAGATTGATGAAATTGAAGGAATAATTTCCAACATCTCCGCCAGAAAATTTGCTGAAGAAAAGCTTGTGGAAAGTGAAGCACAGAAAAAGGCCATAATAAACAACCTGCCCCAGTTAGCCTGGTTAAAAAGTGTTGATGGTATTTATCTTTCAGTTAATGATACTTTTGCCAGAAGTGTTGAACTTAAAACTGAAGATATTATCGGCAAGACAGACTTCGAAGTTTATGAATTCGATGTAGCAGATAAATACAGAAAAGAAGATAGGTTTGTTATCAAAAACAAGAAACAATTTTCAACGGAAGAGATAACAGGTGATCAATATTGGGAGACATATAAAGCTCCGGTTTTTGACAATCAGGGGAATGTTATAGGTGTAACCGGAGTATCGTTCAATATTACAAACCGCAAAAACAGCGAAGAGGAAATCAGGGCTTATGGCGAAAAACTGGCTGTTCAGAATGTTAAACTTAAACTTGTTAACGACGAACTTTCCCTGGCAAAAAATAAAGCTGAGGAGGCAGATCGGCTAAAATCGGCATTTCTGGCAAATATGAGCCATGAAATAAGGACACCAATGAATGCCATTCTGGGTTTTGCAACCCTATTGAGGGACAGAAAGCTTAGCGAAGATAAAAAAGCCGAGTTTGTTAACCTGATTAATGCAAACTGCCGTCAGTTACTTCACATTATAACAGATATAATTGACATCTCTAAAATTGAAGCAAACCAGATAACCCTGTTTAAAAAAGACTTCAATATCAATAAGGTATTGTATGTTTTGAAGCAAAATTTTATTAGTCAGATTACTGCCTCAAAAAAAGATATAAAACTCATAATTACTCCTGAACTTGACGATGCTGAAGCAATTGTTAATACCGATAAAGTTCGCCTTGAGCAAATATTATCTAATCTGTTGAGTAATGCGATTAAATTCACAGAAAAAGGAACCATTGAACTGGGCTATAAAATTAACCGGATAAGCAAAGAAATAGAGTTTTTTGTTAAGGATACCGGAATTGGTATGACAGATAAAGAACAAGAAGTAATTTTTGAACGCTTCAGGCAGGTTAGCAGTGCCTATAATAAACTATACGGAGGAACAGGTTTAGGCTTATCGATTTGTAAAGGTCTGGTAGATAAACTTGAAGGAAATATCTGGGTTAATTCGGAAGTTGAAGAAGGTTCTACCTTCCATGTGAGTTTACCATTTACCCATGGCCAGACACCCGCAGTTGAACCTATTGCTTATAATAAACTTTACACATGGCAGGGCAAAACCATTTTAATTGCCGAAGACGAAAAGACAAACTACTCACTGTTAGAGAATATTATCTTACCTACAAAAGCAAAGGTAATATGGGTTAAAAACGGTATCGATGCTATTGAAGCATGCAAGAACAATAGCAATATCGACCTTGTGTTGATGGATATAAAAATGCCGGATATGAATGGTTTGGAGGCGACAAAAAGAATTAAAAAATTTCGTGAAGAGCTTCCGATAATAGCACAAACTGCCTTTGCAATGCCCCAGGATGCCGATAATTGTCTTCGAGCCGGATGCGATGATTACCTTGCTAAACCACTTGGTATCGATGATATTTTAAATAAAATAAACAAGTATATTAATGCGTCAGGCAAAGGTTCCGATACGATGATTAAAAATACACAGAAAGATTCCGAAAAAATTATTCCCAATTAGTTTATAATTCTATTCAGCAACTTCCAGTTTAAAACCAGTGTTATGAATATTGTTTATTGTGATACCGTCTTCTGTTTTTAACATTTTGCGTAGCTTGGTAATGTATACATCCATGCTTCTTCCCATAAAATAATCATCGTCGCCCCATATTGCTTTTAGAGCCACATCGCGACGCAAAATCTTATTCTTGTATTCACAAAGCATTCTTAACACTTCAGCTTCTCTTTTTGTGAGTCTTTGCGAACCGCCTTTCTCAGAATTAAGTGAATGTTCAGAATAATTAAAAGAAAAAGGGCCTATTTTGTATATTACCTGGTCTTGGTCAGCACCATTATTCATTCTTCTTAAAATAGCTTCGATACGGAGAGTTAATTCTTCTGTGCTGAAAGGTTTGGTTATGTAATCATCTCCACCCAGTTTAAATCCCCTGATTCGGTCTTCTTTCATATTCTTGGCAGTAAGAAATATTATGGGAGTAGATTTATCATTTTTCCGAATCGTTTGTGCAACAGAAAAACCATCGACCTGGGGCATCATTACATCGAGAATAATTATGTCGTAATTGCCATCCTGATAGGCTTCGAGCCCTGTTTTTCCATTTGTAGCCAGGGAAACAGAAAAACCAGACATTTCAAGAAAATCTTTGGTTACAAAACCTAAATTCTCATCATCTTCTACTAAAAGTATTTTTTGTTTCATAACTCAGCACATTTAGTTAAATAACTCAATCGGCTTTTTTGTATGCAAAAATAAATCTTCATTTTCCCATTTTATTGTGGGAAGAAAACACTTATCTCGGTTCCTTTGTTTACAGTGCTATCAATTTCCACCTTTCCATTATGTGAGTTCACCATTGTTTTTACATAATATAAACCAAGGCCAAAGCCTTTAACATTATGAATATTACCTGAAGGCACTCTGTAAAACTTATCAAAAACTTTATGTAAAGAATCCTTCGGAATACCTTTTCCCTTATCCATTACAGATATCTGCATGAATCCTTCAATATTTTTTGTTTTAATAGTTATTTCAGGTTTATTGCTTGAATATTTAACAGCATTATCTACCAGGTTGTTCAAAATGTTTCTCAGGTGAAATTTATCGGCAAATATTATTTTGTTTTCAGCTTCAAATATATAATTTACCTCTACGGGTGATTGGCAGGTCTCAAAACAAAAACTTTCAACAACCTTATATATTGTATCGTGAATATCAAACTCTTCCTTGTCAATGGTAAGAAGTCCCCGTTCTAAGGTAGCAACATTCAGTACTTTGTCAACGAGGTTGCGCATTCGGTTGTTTTCATTGAAAATAATATTCGAATATTTACCAATTCTATCGTTTCCTGTTTCTTTATAAATACTTTTAAGCACTTCTGCCGATACCGATATCGTGGCTAATGGAGTCTTAAGTTCATGCGTCATGTTATTTATAAAATCATTCTTGATTTCAGCAAGTCTTTTTTGCTTATAAAAGCTGAAAATAATAAATATAAAGGCAGCTACCGTAGTAAAAAGAAATACACCCGACAGGCCTACCCATAAAGTCATCTTTCCGAAAACATTTTTCTCCTTGTTTGGGAAGTACACCGATAAGTGTATGTATTCTTTATGCCAGAGGCAGGACAAACAAACTTTATAGGCTTCTGCCTCATGCAGTATACTGAAATTGTTTTTTGCAAATATAATTTTAGAATTAACTGTTGTTACCAGCCCATAGCTGAAATTTGAATCAAGCTGATGATATACAGCATATTTAGTAACCAGTTCATTTAGTAAAAAGGTGTCAATAACATCAAAAATATTCAGGTTTTCGTTTTGGCTCTGCTGAATTACATAATTTGAAGTATCGGTGTAGGTTTGTAATTCAGCTACTACATCATCAAGCATCTGGTTTGCTCTGTGGTTGAATTGCTTTTCTGCAACATCCAGAGTTTTCTTTAGCCAAAACGATTGTGAAATAATAATGCCCAAAAGGGAAATAGCAGAGGCTATTGATATAATTCTCAGATGCTTATACTTCATTATACGATATTAACAATTTAAAACCTGTAAATATTGGAATTAAATTACTAAAATAACTGATTATAAGCAGATAGAGGTAAAATTAACAAGCAATTAACAAGGAAAGCAAGGAATTCTATTTTTTATTAAGACGAGTCATGGTAAGCTCCAGACCAACAGTTCCAAAGCCCTTAATTATTTCAATTGAATGGTCTATGAGTTCAGGAAGCTCTTTTTCTTCGTCCTTCGACCATTCCCCGAGTACATGGTTTACCTGTTGGCCTTTATGAAAGTCGTCACCGATGCCAAATCGTACCCTGGCATAGTTTGAATGACCAATAACCTGGCTGATATTTGCCAGTCCGTTGTGTCCACCATCGCCGCCTTTAGGTCTGATTCTTATAGAACCAAAAGGCAGGGCAATATCATCAACTAAAACAAGCATCCTGTCAACCGGTACCTTAGCCTGTTTAAGCCAGTAGCTGACAGCCATGCCGCTTCTGTTCATGTACGTTGATGGCTTGACGAGAACAAATGTTCTGCCTCGGTGCTTAAACTCTGCTACCATACCATAACGCTTATCCTCAAAAGAAATATTGGACGCACCGGCAAGTGCATCCAATATTTTAAATCCTATATTGTGACGGGTATTATGGTATTCACTACCAATATTTCCCAATCCAACTATCAGATACTTCAAGGTATCCTCCTTGACATTTTTATTCAGCAGCAGCTTCTGCAGTAGCTTCTTCACCACCTTCAGCAGTTTCTCCTACTTCTTCAGATTCACCAGCTTCCATGCCTTTTGCTGCAAGTCTTGACGAAACAATACCTATTACCATGGCTTGGGCGGGATCGAGAAGTTCAAGATTGTCGTACGCTAAATCGCTAATTTTCTTAACACTGCCAATACCCATCTTTGTGATATCAATTTCAAGTGTCTCAGGAAGGTTTGCCAACAGACCTTTCACTTTAAGATATCTTCTTCTCTGACGAAGTTTACCACCGGCAAGAATTCCTTTTGAAGTACCAACCAAAGTAATAGGAAGCGACACAACTGCAGGAACATCTTCTTTTACCTGTATAAAATCCATGTGAATAACCGCATCAGTTACCGGATGGTATTGTATATCCTTTACAATAGCTTTATAAGCTGTACCGTCAATGCTTAAATCAACTAAGAAAACCTGGTTTGTGTAAATCAGATTTTTAAACTTGTTTATGTGGGCATGAAAATGGATTATTTCATCGCCAGTGCCATACATTACGCATGGAACTTGTTCTTGAGCACGCAATTTCTGGCTGCTCTTTTTACCTAATTCGGTCCTTTTTTTTGCTTCTAGTGAATACGTTTTCATTTTTTTTACATTAAAACAATTAGACTTGTGCTACTTGGAATTAAAATTCCCCATCACACCATTGTTTTTAACAATACCCCGTGTGAAATTGGGGTGCAAATATAATGATTCCCTGAAAATTAAAAAATAAAGTTTGAACTTATTGATTTGTATTTGTATACCTTGTTGATTACATCTGCGAAAAGATCGGCAACAGATATCACTTTTATTTTATCTGAGTGACCTCTTAAAGGTATGGTATCTGAGATAACAAGCTCTTTTATTGATGATGCATCGATACGCTCATAGGCTGGTCCCGAGAGCATTCCGTGGGTAGCCATAACTCTTATACTTTTTGCTCCTTCATTCATCATCATGTCTGCTGCAAGACAAATTGTGCCTGCTGTATCAATCATATCGTCAACAATGACAATATCTTTATCTTTTACTTCACCGATAATCCTCATTTCGCCAACCACATTAGCTTTTTTCCGGCTTTTATAGCATATTACCATTTCGGAATTCAGAAAACGGGCATATGCATTTGCTCTTTTGGAACCTCCCATATCCGGGGCAGCGATAACTAAATCCTGCTCAAGGCTCTTTAAATAGGGAATAAACAAGGATGAAGCATAAAGATGATCTACAGGAACATTAAAAAAGCCCTGAATCTGATCGGCATGTAAATCCATGGTCATTACTCTGTCGACTCCTGCAGCTGTTAAAAGGTCGGCAACCATTTTTGCACCTATGGAACAGCGGGGTCTGTCTTTTCTGTCCTGACGGGCAAGCCCCATATACGGCAATACCGCAACAACTTTATATGCCGATGCCCTTTTTGCAGCATCAACCATAAGCAGCAGTTCCATCAGGTTATCCTGTGGAGGATATGTCGATTGTATAATGAAAACTATGCAACCACGAACCGATTCGTCGTAGGCTGGCTGAAACTCACCATCGCTAAATTCAAGAACCGATGTTTTACCCAGTTCTGTACCGAAACTTTTAGCAATTTTTTCTGCTAAATAAGTCGATGAGCGACCTGTAAAGAATTTAATAGGAGCTTTTATCTTCATTTTAAAACAGTTATGCAACAGTGAGGGATTGGCGGTGCAAAAATAAAAAATATCTTAAGATATAATGGGTAAAAGAATATAAAATCCTTATTTTGATTTTAACACCCTGTTAGTATCTTCTATATAGTTTAAAAGTTCTTCTTTTCCTTCGCTTGTTTTCGATGAGGTTATAAATACTCCGGGCAGGCTTTCCCAGCTTTCGAGTAAAACTTTTTTGTAGTTTTCAACCTGAGTTGATATCTCTGTTTTTGAAAGCTTATCGGATTTTGTAAATACAATACTAAAAGGGATCATGTTTTCACCTAACCAGTTAAGAAATTCAAGGTCAGCAGCTATGGGGTCGTGTCGGATATCAATCAAAAGAAACAGGCATGCCATGCTTTCTCTTTTTGACAAATATTGCTTAATCATGGGATCGAACAATTCCCTTTCTTTCTTTGATAATTTAGCATATCCATAGCCGGGAAGGTCAACCAGAAACCAGTCTTTATTTACAAGAAAATGATTAATCAATCGTGTTTTACCGGGATTGCCTGATGTAAGAGCAAGCTTTTTACGTCCTGTTAATGCATTTATTAATGATGATTTCCCTACGTTGGATCTGCCAACAAATGCATATTCCGGCATGCGGGTTTCGGGGCATTGATCGAGCTTTGCGCTACTTTTTACGAACTCTACTGTATTAATCTTCATTGTTTTCGAATTTAGCCGCCATGTATATTTCCAGTAATTTTGATTCATGGTCAGAATTAATAGTATAAAATTCGATAGAGGCAGGTATAAGTATGGTTTCTCCTTTATTGATATTTATTGCTTCAGTGTCGTCGTAAGAAATGGTTGCATTTCCTTCAATTCCCATGTAAATAATGAAAGAATCGAATATCCGCATATCTCTTTCCAAAGTTCCTTTTATTTCCAGAAGGTTAGTAGTAAAATACCGACAATCAGCAAGGTTTACAGCTTCATTTTTTTTCGGAATGTATGGTGTTTTTATATCATCCCTGAATTTATAATCAATAACATCAACAGCCTCTTCGGTATGCAAATCTCTTGAATTTCCTTGTGCATCTTTACGGTTATAATCGTAAACCCTGTATGTGATGTTAGATGTTTGTTGAATTTCGGCAAGCAGAATACCTTTTCCAATTGCATGAATTCTTCCGGCAGGCATAAAAAATACATCACCAGGCTTTACTTCCACTGTGTTCAGAATATCGGGCAAGGTGTTGTTGTTGAGGTGTTTAATGTATTCTTTTTTTGATACTTCTTTACTAAATCCTGAAATAAGTTTCGAGCCTTCATCGGCTTGCATTACATACCACATTTCGGTTTTGCCAAAAGAATGGTGTCGTTGTGCTGCTATATTGTCATTAGGGTGAACCTGTATTGATAGGTCGTTGCAGGCATCAATAAATTTAATTAAAATTGGAAAGTCGGTGCCAAACTGACTAAAAATTTTCTGTCCGACAAGGTCTCCCATATAAACTTCGATTAATTCCTGCAGATTATTACCGGCCAGAAATCCGTTTTCAACAACAGAAATGTTTCCTTCAACTCCCGATATTTCCCAGCTTTCTCCGGCTTGATCCGAGGCTTTTTCTTTGTTTAAGACGGTTCTGAGTTTCGACCCGCCCCAAATAGGTTCTTTAATAATTGGCTCAAATTTTAAAGGATAAAGCTTATTCACAGGAAAAAATTTTAAATTAGACAAGGCACAAAATGTGATTTCAATTTAATTTTGAATAGATGAAATTATATTTTGGCACAAAAGTATTTAAAAAAAAACTAAAACCTGCCAAATAAAATGCTCGATTCACTAAACCTAAAACAAGTTCTGTTTCTTGATATTGAAACGGTTCCCCAAAAGCCCGCATTTAATGAATTACCTGAAGAATTCAAGAAATTATGGGACAAAAAGTCATCGTTTTTCAGAAAAGATGAACAGGAAGCTGCCGATGTTTACGAACGTGCCGGAATTTATGCCGAATTCGGAAAAATTATCTGTATCTCGGTAGGAGCTGTGACCGGAGAAAGAGATAATTACGGATTTAAACTAAAATCGTTTTATGGCGATGACGAAGTAAAGCTACTATCTGAGTTTTACGAAATGGTTGAAAAGTTAAACCATACAAAGCAACTTAGATTTTGTGCTCATAATGGAAAAGAATTTGACTATCCGTATTTATCCAGAAGAATGTTGATTAATAAGGTAAAGTTACCCGATATACTTGATATAGCAGGCAAAAAACCCTGGGAGGTGAATCATCTCGACACGCTTGAATTATGGAAGTTTGGAGACTACAAACACTATACTTCACTTGATTTACTTACTCACGTTTTTGATATTCCCAGTCCGAAGCAGGATATTGACGGGAGCATGGTAGCCCGGGTTTTCTATGAAGAAAAAGACCTTGAGAAAATTAAGGTGTATTGTGAGCATGATGTTGTTGCTGTTGCCCAGCTTTTAATGAGGTATATGGGTTTGCCTTTAATTGAATCAATAATCTACAGTTAAAAAAGTTAACCAAGAAAGTTCAGCACCGTTTGAATGAAGCGCTCTGTTTCCTGGGCATGCAACCAGTGTCCCGAGTTTTCAAAAGTTTCAAATACTGCATTTGGGAACACATCGGGTATAGCATTCATCTCTTCATTAGTTATATAGGGCGATATTCCTCCCCGGATAAAAAGCGCAGGTATAAAACTTTGTATACCAAGCTTTACAGGAGGTGCTGCGTCAACTACCTGGTCAATATTATTCCTTAGAGCTTCCACATTGAGCTGCCATGCGAATTTCCCCTTTGAGTTTCTCTTTAGGTTTTTTAGCAAAAATTTGGCAATATGTTTGTCCTGAGTTACTTCGGTGAAATAGTTTTCAATTACTGTACGATTCTCAAGATGCTGAATGGGCGCGTTTGCAAATCCTTCCAGTATTTTTCGGTGAAAATCAATTTGGGGCTTAAATGCTTTCTGGTCGAGGTATGAGTAGGGTGAAATATCCACACAAATCAGTTTTTCAATTTGTCCCGGATGCTGCAGCGTAAATGTGATGGCAGTTTTGCCTCCCATCGAATGTCCCAGAAGATAAAACCGTTCGAGCTGAAGCAGGTTTGTAAGCTCTTTCAGATCAAGAGCCATTTCATCGTAGTTATGCAAAGCACTGTGTGGAGACTTTCCGTGGTTTCTCTGATCAACAAGTATAACAGTGAAATTATCTGACAGAATTCTGGCAATATTCAACCAATTGTGTCCTGAGCCATACAATCCATGAAGAATCACCAATGCAGGGCCATTCCCGATTTTTTCAAAGAACAGATTCATTATGTTAATTCGGCCAGGTACAATTTTATGGTTTTTTCAAGGCCAATATAAAGTGCATCTGCAATGAGGGCATGTCCAATAGACACTTCAAGCAATCCCGGAATATTTTCATTGAAATAGCGCAGGTTTTCAAGGCTGAGATCATGGCCGGCATTTATTCCAAGTCCAACTTTTTGGGCTTCCCTGGCAGCTTTAATAAAGGGAGCAATTGCAAATTCTTTATTTACAGGATAGTTGGTAGCATAAGGTTCTGTATAGAGTTCCACCCTGTCGGTTTTAGTTTTGGCAGCTGCTTCAAAATGGGGTAACTCTGTTCCTGTAAAAATGGAAGTTCTGATACCATTTTTGTGGAATTCGCTAATAACTTCTGTTAAAAAAGACTGGTTTTTAATGGTGTCCCAACCTGCGCTTGATGTAATAGCTTCAGGAGGATCCGGCACCAGGGTAACCTGGGTTGGTTTTACCGAGCAAACCAAATCAATAAATTGTTTTGACGGATAACCTTCAATATTAAACTCGGTAGTTATAGCTGGTTTTATATCGTAAACATCCTGTTTTTTAATATGACGTTCATCTGGCCTGGGGTGCACTGTGATGCCCTCAGCTCCGAATTTCTGACAATCTGCAGCTGCCTTTAAAACATTAGGAATGTTTCCGCCCCTGGAGTTTCTTAATGTTGCAATTTTGTTTATATTTACACTTAATCTGGTCATCAGAGAATAATTATACTCTGCAAAAGTAACAGGTTTTTCATATTAGTTCAGAAATGCTGGCAAAAGATTTAATATCAGACGTTATTCCTGCCTTAAAAACCTCAGATAGTGGCCAAAAGGCACTTTACTGGATGGATATTTTCAGGATATCGCATTTGCCTATTGTGAATAATGAAGATTTTCTGGGGCTGATATCCGATAAGGATATTTACGACCATAATATGGCTGAAGAACCCATTGGCAACCATAGTTTGTCTTTATTCAGCCCCTATGTTTTGACGGATCAGCATGTTTATGAGGTTATGGAAGTAGCTTCTGAGTTACAGTTAACAGTGATTCCGGTGCTTGATTCAGACAACAGGTTTCAGGGAGTTATCACCCTGACAGATTTGTTACATTTTTTTGCTGATGTTTCGGCATTAAAGCAACCTGGTGGAATTATTGTGCTCGAACTGAATACAAATGATTACTCTATGTCGCAGATTGCTCAAATAGTTGAGAGCAACGATGCTAAAATTCTAAGCAGCTATATAACCAGTTCTCATCAGTCCACAAAAATGGAAGTAACCCTTAAAATTAACCGGAAAGATTTATCCGCAATTATTCAAACTTTCTTACGTTACAATTACGAAATTAAAGCATCTTTTATGGATGAAAACGATCTGAATTCACTTTACGAAAACAGGTATGATTCATTCATGAAATATTTAAGCATCTAAGTTTTTCTTTTCATGAAGATTGCAATTTTTGGCAAAAGCATTTCGCAGGAATTTCATATTCACATTGTAGAATTAATTGACAGGCTTAAATCTGAAAAGGTTGAAATAAGTATTTATTTGCCTTTTTTCAACATAATAAAGTCTGTATGCAGTTTAAATGAAGTCGATTGCAGTTTTTTCAGTACGCCTTTTGAATGTCCCGACGATATCAATTTTTTAGTTACTATTGGAGGCGATGGAACATTTCTGGAAAGTATTCTGTTTCTTAAAAGTTCAGACATACCGGCAATTGGTATTAACACCGGTCGATTAGGGTATCTTGCTACTATTGCCCGCGATGAAATATCAAAAGCTTTTGATGCAATTTTTAGTAATAATTACAAGCTTGAAGAAAGATCCCTGCTTAGAGTTGAGACAGACATTGATCTTTTCGACGGGTATAATTTTGCCCTAAACGAAGTTACAATTCAAAAGATTGATTCATCGCTTTTAAGCATAGATACCTGGATAAATGGTGAATTTTTGAATACATTCTGGACAGATGGCCTGATTATTGCAACCCCAACCGGGTCAACTGCGTATTCATTAAGTGTGGGTGGCCCAATTGTGATGCCGGGATCGTGCAATTTTACAATTGCACCCATTGCATCGCATAACCTTTCGGTAAGGCCGATTGTGGTTCACGACAATGTTGTGATTGAAGCACAGGTGAAATCGAGAAACGATAAATACCTGTTAACTGCTGATAATCGGACACATATATTGAATGTTTCCGAAAGAAAACTAACTATACGGAAAACAAAATTTATACTAAAATTGTTAATTTTACCATATAATAGTTATTTTAACACACTCAGGAATAAATTGATGTGGGGTATGGATAAAAGAAATTGATAAGTACCTAATGATTAGGAATATTTTTTATTTTACTATAAAAAGTATAACTTTCAGTTTTCTACTTAATTAGAGAAGAATGAACAGAAGAGGGGTAAAAATAGTTTTGTTATTCATAATTTCATTTTTCATTTGTTCTGATAGTTTGTTTGGACAAAGATGGAAGTTGAAACGTTATGAAGTAGGACTGGGGGTTGGCACCACGCAAATATTTGGGGATATTGGAGGGTCAGCTGATGAAAGTAATTGGTTTGGTATTAAAGATATTAAATTCGATGAAACCAAGCTTTCCTATGCCGGAAACATCAGGTATAAAATAAACCCCTATTTTACTGTTAAAACCAATTTAATTTATGGTTTTGGCGAAGGTTCTGATGTTGGTACCAGGAATGATCGTGGAAGAGGGTATCACACCAAAATGTTTGAAGCATCCGGTATTTTTGAATATTACTTCCTGAGAGAAGATAAAGGCTATCGTTCTGCCGCTATGTATAACAAACGGGGTATGTTAAATAACTATAGTTCTACGGCGGCCTATGTTTTTGTTGGATTTGGCGCAAACATGTCCAACACTGTTCATGCCGATACCATGCCCATTATTGGTGGTTATGACCTATACAAAGCCAAAAATACAGCACCCGTCATTCCATTTGGTATCGGAATTAAATATATTATTGATGAAAGTATTTATGTAAATGCCGATTTTGGCTACCGCGTTGCTTTGAACGATTATGTTGAGGGCTATAAAACATTGGCATCTAAATACCCCGATGTATACTACTTCTTTACAGTTTCTGTTAATTACAGGCTGAAAACTTCACGCAGGAATATACCGGCATTTCTGGATTTTAAATACAGCAAATTTGGGTATTAAATATTTGATGGTTTCCATTAAGATTAAGTTATTCAAAAGCCAGTTAACTTTTTTTATGTTTTTTTATTAAAAATTCTCACCTTGGGCGCTAAAAACTTGTATTAAAACGTTTAATATTGCGCATAAGTTTTATTCCGATAAAACCTCACGTTAGAAATACACATTTATTCAGAAAAGCAGTAAATGTTTTTTTTACCTGAAGTTTTAAATGACGAATAAACTAAAAACTAAAAATCACGTGAAAAAAACTGTATTTTTTATTCTTGGTCTGGTTCTTTCGACATCATTATTTGCTCAAAGAAAAGTTGATCTGGGATTTATCGGTGGCACCGATTTTTATTTGGGAGATATCAATTCAACCCGCTTGTTTTACTCGCCCAGGTATGCTGTAGGGCCAATTTTCAGATACAATATCGACGACAGAGTTTCTGTCAGGTTCCATGGAGTATATGCAAATTTATCGGGCACCGACAGCGATTTCGAAAATAATATTACTAAAAGGCCAACACCGGTTAGTTTTTCGGTTAACCTGGTAAACATAGCCAGCCAGGTAGAATATAATTTTTTCGATTATAAAACAGGTATCGAAGCCGGAGAATTCACTCCATATATGTTTGGAGGCATTGGATATTCTATGGTGTTATCTTCTACAGTTGAAAACTCCGGAGTTTCACCGGAACAACATTTTACAATACCATTTGGTGTTGGAAGCAAATTAAATGTTACCCGCAGAATGAGCGCAGGAGTTGAGTGGAGTATGAATAAAGCATTCTCCGACAGGCTTGATGGCGTTATTTCTCCATTAGACGATGCCGAATTATTAATGTTCAATAATGACTGGTATAGTTTCTTTGGACTTTTTATTACCTATAAGTTTTTTAAATTTGCAGCCGATTGTCCGACATATGATTAGAAAAGTTACTAATGATTAATAAAGAGCAGCTTGATATAGAAAGGCTTCCGGCGCATATTGCTATTATTATGGATGGCAATGGACGATGGGCAAAGAAAAAGGGAAATCCACGGGTCTTTGGGCATAAAAATGGAGTAGCAGCCGTTCGCGATACAGTTGAGGGTGCAGCAGAACTAGGAATTAAATATTTGACTTTATATGCTTTTTCAACTGAGAATTGGAATAGACCAAGAACCGAAGTTGATGCTTTAATGTCATTATTGGTTAACACCATAAATAAGGAAACAAAAACACTGTTAGACAATAATGTTCGGTTAGCAGCTATTGGTGATATTGAGTCTTTACCATCAAATGTTGCAGCAAATTTAAGAGGTGCAATAGACAAGACCAAAACCAATACAGGTTTAACCCTTGTTTTGGCGCTTAGTTACAGTGCCAGGTGGGAAATTATTAAGGCTGTAAAAAACATTGCAGAAGAAGTTAAGTCTGGTAAACTTAATGTTAGCGAAATTGATAATACCACCTTCAGCAACTACCTTACCACTAAAGAAATACCAGATCCTGAGTTGTTAATTCGAACAAGTGGCGAATCGCGAATCAGTAATTTCTTGTTATGGCAGATAGCATACTCAGAGCTGTATTTTACACATGTTTTATGGCCCGATTTCAGAAGAGAAAATCTGTATGAAGCTATAGCAGATTATCAATGTCGGGAGCGAAGGTTTGGGAAAACAAGCGATCAGGTATCAGAAAAAATTCAAAGTAAATAGTTAAATCAGCAATGCGTAAATTTTTAGTTTTATTTTTCATAGTATTTCAAATACTAAATACTTTTTCACAGGAAGTCAATACAGACTCTCTTCAGGTTATAGATTATTCAAGAACAAGAGAATATGTTATTGCTGAGATAAAAGTTACCGGGGTTAAGTATTTAAACCCAACACACCTGGTTAGTATCTCGGGATTACACAGGGGACAGGAAATAACAATTCCGGGTTCAGACATTTCAAATGCAATAAAGAATTACTGGAGACATGGCTTATTTGCCGATGTTAAAATTATTATTACCAAAATTGAGGGTACCAATGTTTACCTTGAGATTCAACTTGTTGAGCAACCCCGTATGAGCGATTTAATTATTAGCGGTATAAAAAAAGCAGAACAAGATGACATTAAAGAAAAGATAGAACTGAAAAAAGGCACCCAGATAACAGATAATATTATTAATAATACTGTTACGATAATTAAACGTCATTACATCGAAAAGGGGTTTTTTAATATTGATCTAAATATCCGGCAAAAAGCTGATACTGCAGGACAAAACAGGGTTGTTCTTTATATTGATATTGATAAAAATGAACGCGTAAAAATCGAGGAAATTATTTTCGAGGATAATGAAGTTTTTACAGATAAAAAACTAAGACATAACCTCAAGAAAACAAAACAAAGAGACCTGAATATTTTTAAGGGGTCGAAATACATCGAAGCTGATTATAAGGAAGATAAGATTAAACTTATTGATTTCTACAACAAAAACGGATATCGTGATGCAAAAATCGTTAAGGAAGAACTTTACCCGATTAACGAAGAACGCGTTGGTCTGAAGTTAACTATGTATGAAGGAAATCAATACTACATCAGGAATATTCGTTGGGTTGGAAACACAAAGTATCCTTCGGAGTATCTGACCAGGGTGCTTGGCATAAAAGAAAAACAAATCTACGATAAACAGCATCTCGAAGACAGGTTGAATATGGACGAAGATGCCATATCAACATTGTACATGGATAATGGTTACCTGTTCTTTTCAGTGACACCTGTTGAAATGAAAGTTGAGGAAGATTCGGTAGATCTGGAATTAAGGATTTACGAAGGAAATCCTGCAACTATCAGCCAGATAATAATAAACGGGAATACCAAAACGAATGAACACGTTGTTCGTCGTGAACTGTATACCAGACCTGGTGAGTTGTTTAGCAAGTCCGACCTGATGCGTTCATATAGGGAGATTGCCAATTTAGGACATTTTAATCCGGAAAACATAGGCGTTGATCCCTTACCCAACCAGGCAGACGGAACAGTAGATATTAAATATACACTCGAAGAACGAGCCAATGATCAGCTTGAACTTTCTGGCGGCTGGGGTGGCGGCTATGGTTTTGTAGGATCGGTAGGGGTTAAATTTACAAATCTTGCTGTTGGTAAAATTCTTGATAAATCGGCATGGAGACCCGTTCCAACAGGTGATGGACAGACTTTTTCGATAAGAGCCCAATCAAATATCCGCTATCAGGGTTTTAATATGTCTTTTCTTGAACCCTGGTTTGGAGGTAAAAAACCAAATTCGTTATCTATTTCTACAAATTATACTATCATACGATACTTAACCAGCAGTGGTTTAAAATATACAACAAAAGGCACCTTCCAAACACTTGGCGGAGCCGTTGGTTTTGGAAAGAGATTAAAGTGGCCCGATGATTATTTTAGTATTTATTCAGAACTTGGATATAATCAGTATAAGTTAAATGATTATCCGGGTTATCCCTTAAATTCAGGAAGTTATAATCTTGTAACCTTTAAGAATGTTCTAAGCAGAAGTTCGCAGGACCAGATGATATATCCGCGTAAAGGTTCGGCACTTAGCCTTACTGTAACAGTAACTCCGCCATTTTCATTAATTAACGGCAAAGATTATAGTAAATTAGAATATACCGAGAAATTCAAAAATATTGAATTCCATAAATGGGTATTCAAGTCGGCATGGTACACACAGATAGCCGGTGACCTTGTTCTGGCATTGAAATCCGAATTTGGTGCTTTAGGTTTTTATAATGAAAATATTGGCTACCCGGTATTTGAAAAATTTGATATGGGAGGCAGTGGTCTGTCTGGTTATACTATGATGGGAACAGATGTTATACCATTAAGAGGATATCAGGATGGGGCTTTGACGCCAAAAAAAACCTATATTACCGAAGATAATTACACATCAACCTATGATAATGGGAATGTATACACTAGATTTTATTCAGAATTAAGATACCCAATATCCCTTAATCCCTCGGCTACATTATACGGGTTGGTATTCCTCGAAGGAGGTAATGTATGGGATGAATGGGATAAGTTTAATCCATATGCAATAAAACGTTCTGCCGGCGTGGGTATCAGGGCATTTCTGCCTATGTTTGGGCTCCTCGGATTTGACTGGGGTTATGGATTTGATTATCTTGATGATGGATCGGGTAAAAAAGGAGAATTCCATTTCATAATTGGTCAACAATTGTAAATTTGGAATAATATTTGATACAGCTTAGGAAACAAAAAAAACTCCAAAAAGAAATTATTATGAAGAAATTAAGCTTGATTTTAGGACTGTTGGTTGTAACAATAACTGCAGGTTTTGCTCAGAAATTTGCATATGTCGATACAGAATATATACTTGGAAATATACCATCGTACAAAGCTGCTGAGGAAGAATTGGAATCGATGACTACCGAATGGCAAACCGAAATAGATGCGATGTACCAGGAAATTGATAAAATGTACCGTGAATACCAGGCAGAAAAGGTTTTGCTTACCCAGGAAATGAGACAGACAAGGGAACAAGAAATTATTAGCAAAGAGAGAGAGGCAAAGAAACTTCAAAACGATTATTTTGGCTCGGAAGGCTTGCTTTATCAAAAGCGTGAGGAGAAAATAAAACCCATTCAGGATGAAATATACAATGCTCTGAAAGAGATTTCTAATGAAGGTGGTTATGCCTTAATTTTTGACACTTCAGGAGGACCAAGTATACTATATTCCAATCCCCGTTACGACATAAGTGACGATATCTTAACCCGATTAGGTTATAAAAATTAATTGATTACATTTGTGTGATTTTTTAAGAAAAAACCCGAAAATGATTAGCCTTGCTTAATAATGGCAGTTTAATATCGCAATAATAAAATATAAAAAGATGAAAAGCTTTAAGACACTCATAGCACTTGTTGCAGTTGCTACTTTTTCACTAACAGTTAGTGCACAATTAAAAATCGGACATATAAACAGTCAGGAACTCATGGCTTCAATGCCTGAAACCGACAGTGCTCAAAAGAAACTTGAACAAGTAGCTTTGGAACACGATAATATTCTTGAAGAAATGTCGGTTGAGCTTAATAAAAAATATGAAGATTATTTAAAAAAGCTTCAGGATACTGCAAATCCAATGTCGGAATTAGTACGAGCAAACAAGGAAAGTGAGTTGCAAGAATTACAAGAAAGAATGCAGACTTTTCAGCAAAATGCAGAGCAGGATATTCAACGCCAGAGAATGGCCTTGTTTCAACCTATACAAGAAAAAGCCATTAAGGCAGTTAACGATGTTGCTGCAGAAAACGGGTTTACCTATATTTTGGATATTGGTGCCGGAGCTGTTGTTTATACAGCACCAGGTGCCGAAGATATTCTACCTCTTGTTAAAAATAAACTAGGAATACTAGAATAGAAAAAGATATTAATTTTAATTTTGAAGCCAGTCTTAATTAAGGACTGGCTTTTTTATTTTATTATGGATAACAGACCTATTGGTATATTTGATTCTGGTGTTGGCGGCCTTACGGTTGCAAATGCAATCCGTCAGATCTTACCTGGCGAAAATTTAATATATTTTGGAGATACTTCTCACCTGCCATACGGTGATAAATCTCCTGAAACAATTCAGCATTATTCTGCCGGCATTACAAAATTTTTACTTGAGCAAGACTGTAAAATTATTGTTATTGCATGTAATTCTGCATCGGCCAATGCTTTTGAGACTGTAAAAGGGATGACTGGAAACAAAGCACCGGTTTTAAATGTTATTGATCCGGTTGTTGAGTACGTTACAAAATACAATGAATATAAGCATATTGGTGTGATTGGTACAAAAAGTACAATAAACAGCAATACCTATGCCGATAAAATTCACTGCAAAGACAAGGGTTATATTGTATCTAGTATGGCAACTACCCTGTTTGTTCCCATGATTGAAGAAGGTTTTATTTACGACGATATAAGCAACGCAATAATCAGGACTTATCTTTCGAGACATGAACTTAATGGTATTAATTGCCTGATTTTGGGATGCACTCACTACCCGATAATAAAAAACCAGATTAATAAGTTTTATAATTTTGAGATAGATATTATTGATTCTTCAAAAATTGTAGCGAATGCTCTGCGGGAACTTCTCGATAAAAATAATTTATTGAGCGGTAAAAATGAATCAGTTGAACATAAGTTTTTTGTGTCGGATATAACCCCGGCATTTAAGATTATTTCAAAGATGTTTTTCGAAGAAGATGTTGATTTAAAACTTCAGAATATCTGGGATTAGAAGTCCTTTCAGCTTTTAATTATCCGGGTAACAAGAATAAGCAGTAAAAGCACTAAAGGGAAGTAAAATCCGTATAAAATAAGACTTAAAATATAAGCGGTAAGCAAAAGTGCCCCCAGAACAATTCTGATTCTTTTACCAGGTTTAACCTTAGGTAATAAAAACACTGTCCATACCGGATTTAACCAGAGTAAATGAAAATTCCACCTGAATATTTCATGGTCTGATATGAGTAAAACAAGCCATAGCACAACCGAAAATAAGATTACAGGTACAAATACGAAATAATCAAATGCAATGATTCTTTTTTCTATGCGGTACTCAAAATATCTTATCGATAAACCAATTAAAAAAAGAACAGAAAGCATGATTCCGGCTAATGAATATTCCCTTGTATGTGTTTCTTCCATTTTTAAAAGCAGGGTGTCTGGACCAACAAGAGGAGTTTGTTTGTCGTTAAGTACAAGTTCTTTTAAATAGGACTGCAGCGAGTCGGGGAGAAAAACAGATGACTTAAAGTCCGATTGTTTATAGAATTCACTTCCGGCAGATACGTTTATGGCAAGTTTCGACCAACTATGTTTTGACAAATAGGGGTCGACAAGGTTTAAAAAGGTCTGGCTTTCAAATTCTTTTCCTGGTTTTGCGGGAGCGGGGTGAGCAATACTGTCAATTAGGTCGAATATTCTGGTTGAGCAGTTATTGTATAGAAAGTCGTAGTAATACTGCCTGTTCCCGGGCAAATAGTTTTGTTCCAGCGCTTGTTGAATTTCCTTCTTCAAACCAAATGGCAGAAAAAACTCATTTTCAACAATGCTTCTGTTTTCTTCCTGAGTATATAGAATAACATATTCTGTTGGAATTCTGGACAGTTTGTATTTAAGGTTACCCTTAATGAACTTAAAGTAGAAACCTTCGTCGTCAAAATCAAAAGTTCCGTAATTGTAAGTATAGTCTGTATTGTTGCAGTAATCAACAACTCTTACAGCACTGTGGCCAAAAGTACTGTATAATTCAGTGCCGGGTGTGTAGGTGAGCAGAGAGATCCGTATTGGGTCAACAGAAAAATTGCCTGCTTTTATAGCAATAGTTTGAAGGATTAAGAATGCAAGCCAGAAGCTTTTTTTTATCATTTATATTTTTGCTTAAAAAGAATACACCGGATTTTCTAAATCAAAATCAAGTTCTGTGAAGTTCGGATTTATTTTCAAATCAACATAGGTATATTCTTCCCAAAGTCCGTTTTCATCATAAGCCTTTATACCATTAAAATAACCGGTTTCAATGTCAATATAGGCAACAATTTTTTTGCTGTAATCGGTTGGGATTTTAATTTTTGTATCGGCAGGTATTTCTTCATAATCTTTAAGTTCAGGATTAAGCAGGGTAACCATATAATCATTAATCTTTAGCTTATCTGAAAGCTCTTCAAGTGTTGAACCTTCGGCAAGATTATAATCAATGATAGAAAAGTTGGGATTCTCAAAAGTAAACTTATGGCTTAATAAATTGTTGTATTTTACTAATCCATTGTAAGTAAACATGTTGGAGAAGTCGTCTTTGTATTTGCTTTGAAGGTATTCAAAAACCTCAACAATAAACCGGAATCCTGCTTTATAAATCGAATGGTGATTATTTTCGCGCATAGTTTTGCCGGTAGGATTCAGGCTTATAGTAGTCCACGGGAATGAAGAAGGTTTAACCCAGGCTTTTTCGTTATTTTCACCTTCTTTGAACAGCACTTCAAAATTGTTGGGATATTCCTGCTTAAGATAAACCTGATAAGGATTGTAGTTGATTTTAAAGGTGGCTTTTTTTGAGAGGTAGGCATTTTCTATCCGCTCCTTCATTATCATGGTTAATGTAACCGAATGGGTGTTGTTTTTTTGCTCAATAAGCTTTTTAATCAAACTGTTTACAAGAGTTTTGTCGTTCTCAAAAGTCTTAAAGCTTGTTGATAACACCAGCAGAGGAAAAAGCAAAGCAAGAGAGATTCTCCTGAACATGAAAGATAAAATATTATAAAAGAAGTTTTACTTAAATTTGTTTCTGCCCTCTAAGATACCTCTTATCAATAAAACTCCAATCAAGATAATTCCAAAAAGAGTTAATGTACCTTTCTTTTTCGTATGTATAATCCAGGTAGTAGGCATGTTCCCACATATCAAGACCAAATAACGGGAACCCCTGTTTTTTAGATTCTATATTAGAAAAGAAAGGGTTTTGATTGTTTTCTGTATTAACAATTTTCAGTTTATTATCCGGTTCAAGAACCAGCCAGGTCCACCCACTGGTGTTATTAGTGGCCTTCTTGTAAAATTCGGCTTTTAACTGCTCAATGGAACCAAAATTATGGTTAATTATGTTTAAAAGACGATTTGAAGGCTTAGAGCAATTTTTTGAATTCAGCGATTTCCAGAATAGCTTATGATTAAAAAACGAACCTGCATTTTCAAGTTGTTCTTCAGAATAATTTTCTGCATGAGTAAAAATGCTTTTGGCATTTTTCACACCGGCTGATGTATCTTTGTTTAAGAATACTTTTAATTTACCTGCTTCCCCAAGGAAGATCTCCTCGTAATGAATTTTAATATTCTTCTTGCTCAGAAATCCAGATAACGATTCAAATTTTCCTGATATTGATGGTATTCTAAGGGATGCTTTCCTGCTAATACTTTCGGCTTTCACCAAAGAGGGCACAATAGCAACACCAATAATACCTGCAATACCATTTCTAATAAAGTCCCTCTTGTTCATTGTAACGTTTTTATACTCTTCTTAACAAACTTAGCTAAAAAATTGTTTTATATGAAACGAATAAAAACACTTTTTGTTTCAATAACTTAGCAAACAAGGCATTTAGCGTTTGATATCTTTTACAATTAGTTTAATAATTTCATCTAAAGGTAGTTTACGCTGTTCACCGGTGCCCATGTCTTTGCAGGTAAGATTACCTGATTTCAATTCATCTTCACCAACCAAAACAACCCAGGGAATATTTTTACTGTTTGCATAAGTCATTTGCTTTTTAAGCTTGGCAGTATCGGGGTATACCTCTGCTGATATTCCTGCACTTCTTAGCTTTTGAACTACCGGAAGAGAATAAATTTGCTCCTCTTCGCCAAAACAAATGATTAAAACCTGGGTACCTGTAATTACCTCGTTTGGATAAATGTCCAACTGATTCATTACATCATATATTCTGTCGGCACCAAAACTTATTCCTACACCCGAAACATCTGGAAGTCCAAAGATACCGGTAAGGTTATCGTATCTTCCTCCGCCACAAATACTTCCAATTTGAACATCGTTTGCCTTAACTTCAAATATCGCTCCGGTATAATAGTTTAATCCACGTGCCAGGGTAAGATCCAGTTCAAGGGTGCTCTTAAAGTCAGTTTTGGCCAGGTAGCTAAAGATTTGTTCAACCTCGTTAATTCCTTTTAGCCCTGTTTCAGAATGAAAAAGAACCTCCTTTAACCGGGCAAGTTTCCCGGTGTTTGAACCTGAAAGCAAAAGCACCGGTTGAAGTTTTTCAATTGCAACTGCCGAAAGGCCTTTTTCCTTCAGTTCATTATTAACATTTTCCAATCCAACTTTTTCAAGTTTATCAATGGCAATGGTTATATCTGTAATCAGATCCGGAGCACCTATATAATCAGCAATTCCTGCCAGAATTTTCCTGTTGTTCAGTTTTATTGTTACAGAAATATTAAGCTTTGAAAACACATTGTCAATAATGTTAATTAGTTCAACTTCGTTTAATAACGAATTGCTGCCAACTACATCTACATCGCACTGAAAGAACTCTCTGTACCTGCCTTTTTGTGGCCTGTCAGCTCTCCATACGGGCTGAATCTGGTATCTTTTAAACGGAAAAGTGATTTCGTTCTGATGCTGTACAACGTACCTGGCAAAAGGAACGGTAAGATCGTATCTAAGGCCTTTCTCAGTTAAACTAAACATCTCGGAAGGAGTCATCATCATCATTAAAGGATATTTCTCACCTTTAATCAAATCTAATCTTGAACAGTCGTTTTCCGCTACGGTTCTAATAACATTTTTTCGAATACCAGCTTTTTGGCCGGAATCAAGAATTTTGAAAAGCAATTTGTCGCCTTCTTCACCATATTTCCCTAGCAACGTGCCCAGGTTTTCCATTGCCGGAGTTTCAATGGGCTGATATCCGTATAATTGAAATACATCTTTTATGGTGTCGAAAATATAATTCCGCTTCACCATTTCGGTCGGTGAAAAATCTCTTGTTCCTTTTGGTATAGAGGGTTTTTGCATAATTCTATATTGAACTTCATTATTTTCTGCATTTTGCAGGTTAAAAACGGCTACAAAGGTAAAAATTTGTGCGAAGAAACGGTTATGGAGGTTTCTGTAAAATTAACCAGGCTGTTTTACTCCGGTTTCTTTAAATAATTTTATGATATATTCCTGGCAGCCATTGTCTCCTTCTGCCGGAGCCCATTGAGCAAAATTTTTATCGTCAATCGGAGAGTAAGGGCCATCCTTCACTTCAAAGACAACAGTTCCCGATTCAAGAGATAAAAGGGTGTGCCAGACTCCTGCAGCAATCTCTACTCCATAATTTCCTGCAAGTGGGTCTAAAACAATGTGTTCGGTAATTTTACCAGAATCATTAAAAGTTATTACCAGTATTTTTCCTTTAAGTACAGTAAAAATTTCTCTTTTATCCGGATTTTCATGTTTATGGGGCTGAACATAGGTGCCTGGCTCAACGGCATTAAGCAATCTTTGCAGTTTATCCGAAAGTTCTTCATGAAAGTTATAATTCATTCTTAATCTTTCCGTTTTTTTTGCTTGTTCAGAAACGCTATCTAACAGGGGTTTATTTATTTTCTTCATCTTTTATCTTGCGGAAAAATGATTCTACAACACTTATTATAAATAATACAAATGAAACAACACCAATAGCAATACCTATATTATACTTTTGAGTAAGCAATCCCAGCACGAAGGCTATTATTGCTCCGATAATTGAAACAATCTGAGATTCTATTGAAAGTACAGTTGCCAGGAAAGTTGGTGTAAATTTCTCTGAAATATAGGTAACTGTAAAGGGTTTCTGCATATTCAGAAATATATATAAAGGAATAAACATGATGCCTGACATCAGCGGCAAATCAAATAAGTAAAGTGCAGCAATACCAATGCCTGTTATTGCACCTAAAATGTTGAGTTGATTAATTGCGACACCTGTAATTCCTGATGGATTTGGGTAAGACGAAGATTTTCGTGAGCTTAAAGCCGAAAACATATGCAGGACGAAATAGATAAGACCAAGACTAATTGCAGTTCGGTCTTTGGTGTCATATAAGAGGCCAATTGGTAAGGCCATTACAGCTGTTACCATAATTGGCTGAACAAAATCCTTCATTGCAAAATGAAAACCTTCGAAATAGGTGACAAAACTTAATCTTTTCAGGGTTTTAAAATTAAAAAGCTGTTTATAGCTGCCATAGAAAGCATATTTTATGTTTTCAAACAACGAACCCTGATCATCTAATTTACCATCAAGTTCTTTTGGATAGGTGATTAATAAAATACTGCCGATAATATACGGTATAGCAGTAAATAGAAATATCTTATCGTAATTTTCTGAGAAAATCATTAAAACGGCGGCTATAACTGCTGATATTGCTGAGCCATATTGCGACCATGAGCGTGTATGTCCGTAATAACTGGTTCTTGCTTTTGTCCATTTTTTCAGGTTCAGGTATTCAATAATCATGGCTTTATGACTGCCTGTTCTGAATGCATCACCAACTCCGAAAATGATGGAAGGGATAAAAAGAGCATAGAAAGTATCAGAAAAATAATAAACAATAAAAGATGCGATATAAAGCAAATACGAAAACAACAAACTGGATCTTCTTCCCAGAGCATCGGCAACTACTCCGCTGGGAATTTCAAGTATTGCCCTTACTGCAAATTTCAGGGAGTAAAGAAACATGACCTGGGTATAATTACCCAACAGTTTCTGCAAAAGGAAAAGCATGAAAAAAGGTTCGAAAAATCTTTGGTTCTTCAGGAAACCATAGGAGCAAAACCTGTAAAACTGCCAGTCTTTTTTGAACCCTAATTCTTTTGCCATGAAATTTTATGCTTAAAACAACCAATCGAGGTTGATATACAGTCCGGAGCTACCATCTCTTTCATCAAGCGCGACTCCGTAATCAACCGCTACAATAAAGTTTTCATTCAAAGCCACTCTGAAACCGCCCCCGACACTTTGATGCAAGCCCTCTCCACCGGTAACAATAGCAGGCCAGGCTGTTGTTGGCTGTATGTCATAGTCTCTTGTTACCAGGCCTAAATCGGTGAAACCACTTAGGGCCAGGTAAACATTTTGATTGAGTACTTCGCCCCTGAAGAATTTCCAGCGCAGTTCAAAATTTCCAAAAGCAACATCGTTACCAACAACCCGATCGCGAAGAATTCCTCTCATAGTTTTTGAACCGCCGAAACCATCACGATCTGTAGATCTTCCGTAATTCAGTTGAAATGGTAACATATAGCTGGGTACTTCGCCTGCCAGTATTCCCTGGTAACCAACTCTGTATGCAAACGATAACCTGTCGGGCAGAAGAGTAAAATATTGACGATGAGTGAGAGCATATCTAAGATAAGAAGGGCTTTCACCTAAAAAACCCGGATCGTAATAAAACACCAGGCTGGTCCATACTCCATGCATGGGGTTAGGTTCATTGTCTCTTGTGTCATAAACTGCTCCAAATTTTATAAAGGTGCTTGAACCACCGTCGGTATATTCTTCGGGTAATACCCCGGAAGAGATATATTCCCCATAAAGGCCTCCATTAATTGCAGGAAGCAGTTTTTCGGTTTTACCTTCGTTTAGCTTAGCAATATCTACAGTATCTAACTTCACATTATAATGACTTATACCAGCAATCCAACTTAAATCCGGGTGCATTAATTTCCCCTGAAAATCGGCTCTCAGTCTTAAAAGTTTCCGGTCTTGCCGGTAATATACCCTTGACCTGTATTCAGTAGTTGAATTATCTTCAAAATTGGCATTGTATAGGGCATTATATCCGTTAAAACCATAAAAATCAAGGGCTTGTTCGGTAAGGTAGCTTACCTCACCAGAAACCCTGACTCCGGGAATAAGATATTTTGAATCGTATGTGGCTTGTGTGATTCCGCTACCTTTTGTTGTTCTCGACCATTCGAGATATATTGAGTGCCTGTAATCGGGGTAGGTTGTTCCATCTCCATAATCGTAAAAATTTACCAAACCACCGTATTTAAAACCAATATCGCTATCGTAGGCTATTGCTGGTACTGCACCAAATGTCCATCCTGTCTTTGTTTTTTTCTCTTCAGTTTTTGTACTATCGGCCGGTGATGCAATAGCCACCTGAAGCAATGCAAGAGCAACTAATAAAAGAAAAGTCTTTTTTACCATTTTAATTAACATTAAATTATGTTATACAATTCTTGTACCTGAAAGATACAAACTCATTTTTAACCCGGGTATTAATTAATGGCAGAAATCTCTTTTTTTCCTGAGATATCTATGTAGATTGAAAACTTTTGGCTTACATCAACTACTTCGGGTAGAAAATGTAAAGAAAATTCAACAAAACTTTTAACCCTGTTCTTTTTAAAGAAGTAGATTATTAAATCTGTACGGTTATAAAATTTGGCTGAGTATAATCCATCGCCAACCATTTGTATTTGTCCTTCGCCAAAATAATTAGTAGTTCGCAGGCCAAAAAAATTATAAGATGCATATAATTCGGTCAGACTACCAAGCCTGAGATCGGTATCATAAACATGTCTGAGTCTGTCATAAGAAAATGTAAGTCCTGTTTTAAAACAAAGTGAATCGAGAAAAGTGTTTTCCGACAGGTTTATTCCTCCGTGAAAAGTTAAGCCACCATTGTCGCGAATATGGTCGGTTGAGTCGGGTATAGCCGTTCCTGCATAATGATACATCAGGAAGTTGTATTGTAAAAACCATTTTGCAGGCATTAAAGTACCTGTGCCGCCAATCAGGAATGTTTCTCTATCGGTTTCAGTCTGGCGTGATGTCCAGTCAAGCCAGGCAGTCTGACTTCCCCAGGGTTTTGAGAATTCGAGGTAAATACCTTCTACATTTGGTCGGTAATATTTAAAAGTGTCGGTTAACAATACATTTGGATGGGTAATTAAGTTTCTTCGTGAGAAAGAGCCCATATAAACTTTGGCATTCCGGCTTGCATGTCTGAAATACATTGTCGGTTTTATATTTGCATACGCAGGTTTGCTTCCGTATTCATGTAAAAAGTTGAAACCTCCATAAAAACTGTTGTTTTCATCTACTAAAAAACCGGCAGATGCAAATATCTGGGTTCCCAGCATTGATTGAGGTTCTACATATTTATTAAAATACTCCCTGTTATCAAAAAAATTATCGGTACCGGCATTCCAGATAAAATACTGAGAATAACTTATTTTCAGACAAAAAAATCCGATTATTAAGAGCAAATAAATCCTAATCATACAAACACAGTATTGATTTAGTTTATAAAATGTTATTTTTGGGATGGTTGAAACTGGCCATTAAATTACTTTCTTTCAGAATATGATAAAAGACTTTTGCCGGAAAATAGATGAATATAAGTATCCCATAAGAATAATCTGGATCTTTTTGGCAATATGGCTGGCAGTAAACCTTATTCAATCTGCTTTTACTGAGCTTCATCCCGACGAAGCATACTATTGGATGTATTCCAGGTGGCTGGCCTGGGGGTATTTCGATCATCCTCCCATGATTGCTTTTCTGGTAAAAACAGGATACCTTTTATTTAAAAATGAATTAGGGGTAAGGCTTTTAACCTCTATTATGGGTGCAGGTACTTTGTACTTTATTTACCTTTTAGTTAAGGATCAGCTAAAGAACCTGTCGGTTTTAATTCTGCTTTTGCTTTCTGTTCTCATTGTTCAGAGCCATATTGGTGGTTTTCTTGCAATTCCGGATTTACCATTAGTATTTTTCTCAGTTGTGTTTCTGTATTTGTATAAGAAGTATGTCGACCAGGATAATTTCACATTAGCTGTTTTACTGGGTGTTGTAGCCAGTTTGATGCTTTACAGTAAATACCATGCAGTACTGGTTTTGTTTTTTACCCTTATATCTAACCTGAAACTTTTTCGCAGGCTTAGTTTCTGGATTATTCCCATAATTATAATTCTGGCATTATTGCCTCATTTGTTCTGGCAAATAAAGAATAATTTTCCAACATTCGAATATCATTTGATAAGTCGCTCATCAGCCTATAAATTAGACCATTCAATTAATTATCTGTATAGCCAGTTGTTAATATCCGGCCCCCTTATAGGAATAATCATTTATTATCATTCGTTTAAGCTAAAGGTGAAAGATAATTTATTCTTACGGGCTCTTAAATTCAATTTTATTGGTTTTATGGCTTTTTTCTTTTTAATGAGCTTCAAAGGGCATGTAGAACCACACTGGACTGCTGTTGCTTACATAGCCGGCATTGTGCTTACAACAATCAGTATTCAAAATAATGAGAAAGCAAAGAAATGGCTTCGTGTTTTAGTATTACCCACGGTATTGTTGTTTTTATTAATCAGATTTATACTGATTTTCGATGTATTACCGGATTCGGTAAAAATTGACAAGGATTTTCATAACTGGGATGCATGGGCTGATGTAATAAAAAAAAGAGCGGATGGTAAAAAGGTAGTCTTTGTCGACTCCTTTCAAAGGCCATCAAAATATGCCTTTTATACAGGAGGAGATTTTGTTCATGTGCTGAATTCAATTCATTATCGTAAAAATCAGTTCGATATCTGGCATGGCGAAGATAGTATTCAGGGCAGATCTGTGTTATTAATGAAAAGTTACATACCTAACGATACACTGATAACGTCAAATGGAGAGTTCAGAATAAAAGATTATGATAAGTTTTATTCTTATTTTAATATTAAGATAAAGCCAGATTGCAAGCGAATTAAGGCTGTCCCTGAGCAAGAGCTAGATATTTCTATTGAAATTGAGAATACAAGAAATGACACCTTGAAATTCAGAAGCTCCGAGCCGGGATTTGCGCCCAGAATTGTTTTGAATTTTCACGATGGCAAACATTTTCTGAGTCCGCAGCAATTGCAGTTTTTAACCGGAGATATTTTAGTTGGTGAGTCTGAAGAAATGAATTTGCATTTTACTGCGCCGCCTGTAAAAGGAGTTTATTATTGTTATCTGTCTATAAATAACGATCGTTTGAGGCCCCCATTAAACAGTAAGCCGTTTGAATTAATCGTTGAATAACGAGCGTTTTATCAGATGTTTTTTCTATCTTCGAGCTGATTTTTTCAAATTAATTATTAATTCTTGAGTAAATACTGTGTGCACTGGTAGAGAAAAGAGGAATTAACATTTAATTGATTAAACATAAATAAACAAACTGTGATTCCAACCGATCAATCAATTTCATGGCATGGCCTGAATTTTCTCATTGCAGATGATGATGTATATAGTCATCTCCTGCTTGAAAGGGCTTTTTTGCGTACAGGAGTTAAAATACATCACGCTTATAATGGTATAGAGGCCCTTAAAATTTTACTTGAGCAGGATATTGATGTTGCCATAGTAGATATTATTATGCCCGGATACGATGGAATGGAAGTTGTGGAAAAATCGAGGCAGCATTGTCAAAACACATTATTTTTAGCATATACAGCAGATATTCTTCGTGTTAATAAGGCAGTTTGTTTGCAAAAAGGTTTTGACGCCTGTTATACAAAACCTATGTTGCCCTACAGGCTGATGAGTGAAATCGATAAGTTAGTTGCTGTTAGAAAAGTGCTATAGAAAATCAATTAACCTTTCAAGCTTGTTGTATCTGGAGCCTTTAATAAGTATTAGTTTTTCTTTAATTTTTACTTCAGTAAGTTTATGAATAAGTTTATCAGTATCAGAATATACTTCTATCGGGTATTGATTTTCAAGCGACTTAAATTCATCGCCAATGAATATACAGTTAAGTTCGTTAGCTATAATTTTTTCCACCAGTTTTTTATGCTCCGCCTCACTGAATTCTCCCAGTTCTTTCATGCTGCCAAGAATTAACAGCTTATCCGGATTGTTCATGCTCTGAAGGCTGCTAATTGCAACTTCCATGCTACTTGGATTAGCATTATAGCTATCAAGAATTAATAGATTTGATTCGGTTTTTAAAATCTGAGAACGATTATTCTGTGGTGTAAACTCTTCAATGGCTGTTATTATATCATCAATTTGAACCTGAAAAAATAAACCAACAGAGGCTGCCGCCACAATATTTATGACATTATAGACACCGAAAAGCTGAGTAGAAAGCCATTTCTTGTCACCTTCCAGATATAGTTCAATATGCAGTTTTCCGTCAAAAGAATTATTGGAGGCGTAGCAATTTGTTTCAATGGAGCCATAGGGTACCACTTTGTTATATTCTGTCAGAAGAGAGTTTAATAAAGCATCTTCTTTATTGACAAAGATTGTTTTATTGTTTTCTTTTAAAAATGAATATAGCTCCGATTTTGCCTTTATAACACCTTCCGGGCCTCCAAAACCTTCAAGATGAGCTTTCCCGATATTAGTAATTAAACCATAGTCTGGCAGTGCAATTTCACATAACTCCTTTATTTCGCCAATATGATTAGCGCCCATTTCAACCACAAGTATCTCGGTGTTTTGCTTTGCTTTCAGAATTGTAAGTGGAACGCCAATGTGGTTGTTTAGATTGCCTGCTGTTGCAACTGTTATATATTTTTTTGATAATACACGCTGAATTAGTTCTTTACTTGTTGTTTTTCCGTTGGTGCCGGTAAGCGAGAACACCTTAAACCCACATGCAGTTCTGTGATATCGGGCAAGTTGGTGGAGTGTTTTCAGAACATCAGGTACCAGAATAGTATTAGAGTTTAAGTATTCAGCTTGATCTATTACAGCATAAGCGGCTCCTTTCTTTAAAGCATCTTCAGCAAATAGGTTACCATTAAAGTTTTCGCCTTTTAATGCAAAAAAAATCGAACCGGGAATAATATTTCTGGAGTCGGTTGATATTTGTTGGTTACATTCAATGTAACGTTTGTAAAGTCCGCTAATCATAAGGTGCAAAAATAAAAAAAGGCTGCTTATTCAGCAGCCTTGATTTTATATTTTATAAACTATTTTATTGTCCACCTTTTCCTGAAGGGCTACCTACCCTGGTCATAGCACATCTGAATCCAAGATCGTCTCTCGATGATTTTTCATCAAGGAAACGGCGTGTTCCTGGACTCATCCAGTAGGCTCTGTCTCTCCATGAGCCACCTTTATATACCCTGCTTTGGTCTGAAACAAGCGAGCTTTCATCGTTCGGAGCCATTTTGTACATTCTTGTGGATCCTCTTTCCTGAACTTTTGCACCTGCAGACCAATCACCACCTTCAATTATCGATGACTCGTGATCACCATCACGGTAGTTAATATAATCAGCTTTTTTATAGTTCCAGCGGTTTATGGCTTCTTCTTCAGGAACTTCAACATATTGTAAGCGTCCTAAGCTGTCTTTTTCAGCAGTATTACCTTCTTCGTCTTTTTTTAGTTGTTTGAAAACATTACCACGGAATGGGTTGAATTCATCAACATCCTGGAAGGATAGTGGACGATAAACATCCTGCACCCATTCATTAACGTTACCAGCCATATTATATAAACCATAATCATTTGGCCAGTAAGAATTAACAGGAGCCGGAATTGAGGCCTGGTCATTTAAATCACCGGCAACACCCATCATGTCACCACGTCCACGAACAAAGTTAGCACGCATTTCACCCCGGTTACTTTTTATGTCTTGTCTCACATTATGGCCATTCCATGGATATACTCTACGCTCGTAAACTCTTTCTTCGTATGAATTTCCGATCAATGCAAGTGCTGCATATTCCCACTCAGCCTCCGAGGGCAACCTGTAGCGGGGCAGTAAAATACCATCTTCAAGTTGAACTCTTCTTGTTTCCTGATTTGGGTCAAGACTTGGCATATTTTTATTTATAATACCTTCATATTGTCCGGCGAGATAGGAATCAGTATTAAAGTTTTCTTCATTAATCTGATTAGGATCCGGGCTTAAAATATCTTCGTCAATTAACAACTTTTCGTTAACACGGTCGGTTCTCCATACACAATAATCTGTTGCCTGAAGCCAGTTTACACCAACAACCGGATATTCGTTGTACGATGGATGCCTGAAGTAATAAAGCACATAAGGCTCGTTGTACGCCAAAGGTCTTCTCCAAACCAAAGTATCAGGAAGTGCATTTCTGTGAACCTGCGGGTAATCAACAAAAACCCTGTGTAACCAATAAAGATATTCTCTATAGTCAATGTTTCTTACTTCGGTTTCATCCATGTAAAAAGATGAAACTGTTACCCTACGTGGAACGTTGTTCCATTCATAAATAACATCTTGTTCAACACGTCCCATTGTAAAGGTACCACCTTCGATTAATACCAAACCAGGACCGGTTTTCTGTTCAACAGAGGGTCTAACCTCAAATCCTCCATTATCTGGATCGTTGTATGCCCAACCTGTGGTTGTAGAGCCGCTTTTTGCTCCGCCTCCACATGAAATAAATAAAGTGGAAACCAGTGCTAAACTAGTGAAAACAGACAGCTTGAAGTTCATGATAAATAAATTTTATATATCTTAAATTTACAACAAATACTAATTTACAACAATTTTCTATTATAACTATATTTTGGGACATTTTATTGCGCCCATCTTTTTTCTTCTTCCTTTATACTGTAATTTATATAAAAAAGTTACTTCGTGGGCTGTCATTTTTGGATTAATTGATACAGCCGAAGACAAATTTAGGTCATATGCATAAATAAACTCATAATTATCAAATAAAATTCCTAACAAAAGAGCAATACTATTAACATTTAGTCCGGTTTGTGATATCAGAATTCCCGACTTTATATTGTAAAAGCCAAGGTTTATACCATAATTATAGCGTAAAAAATCTTCTGTAATATAAACTTCTGCCATAGGTTCGATATAACCTGGCAATGTATTGTATCTGTTCGATTCGATATGTGACAGATAGCTTAAACATAAAGCCCGGTTCATAATGGGTTGATCAAGAAAGGGGTATATATTAACTATAGAAACACCAATGTTATGATCTTTCTGAAAAGTAAGTGTCATCCCGGCGTTTATAATTGGGTAATGGTTTTGTTCGCTTTGTAAATAAACAACCCCCGGATTCTCAAAATGCAAATTACTGTAGTCTAAACTTCTTAAATTATAACTGCCGTTTAAGCCAAAAGAAAGATAATTTCTGTATGCTATCTTTATTTTATAGGAATAGTTTACTCCAACCGTTGTATTTGTTAAAAAACCTTTGTATTGCCTGTCGTGATTTAAAACAACACCAACATTACTGTTTAACGATGACATGGCATGGAAAAAAGCACCTCCATAGGTATTAAATAATCCATCTACAGGCCATTGATTGCGATAGTTCATCTGTAATAATGAATTTTCATTAATGCTTGCAAGCGATGGGTTATTAAAAACAGCATTATTATAAAAATTCGAAGTGAAATAGTTTTGTGAATAAGTTACTGAACAGAAAACTAATGAGTTTAAAAATAAAATAATGTAGATTTTGAGACGGATTAACATTCTATTAATACTATTTCGATATAATAAAACGTTAAAAGTATTGTTTTATTGAACAGTTTCGGTAATTGTAACTTAGTTTATTATAAAATATACTGTAAAAAAAATTGAAATTATCTTTATATGGGCTTAAGTTCGCAGACTTAAAAATGTTTGTATTATATCAAAACAGAAAATTGCTTGTTGCGTGAAGAAAATAATTTTTAAAATACTGATGCTCAGCATTACTGTTTCCCCCTTATTTGGGCAGGAATTTGCTGAAAACTCGATATTGAAATCTGGTAAATGGTATAAGATTAAAGTTGCCGGCACCGGAATTTATAAACTTAGTTATTCTGATATTAAGGAATTAGGTTTTGATACACCTGAAAATATCAGGATCTATGGAAACATGGGCAGGCAATTATCCTATACAATCAACGGGAGTGGTATAGAATCTGATGATCTCGAAGAACTTCCAATATATTCTTCGGCATTGGCTGCAGATTTTGGTGAAGATGATTATTACCTGTTTTTTGCACAGGGTACAGAGAATTGGGTGTATAATGATTTCTGGAAGATGTTTGAACAGAGTTTAAGCTCCTATGCAACAGAAAATTATTATTACATAACAAGCAGTTTTGGTCCGGGCCAAAGAATAGAATCAATTGACTATTCTTCATTAGCATCAGATATTACAATAACAACTTACAGATGGCGCGGCTACTACGAAGAAGAATTATATAACCTAATTAATTCTGGCAGGCAATGGTATGGTGAAAAATTTAATAATTCGGATTTTAGTTATACGTTTAATATAAAAAACCTCATTTCAGGGAATGAAGCATTAAAACTTAAGATTACTACTGCTTTACGTTCAGGATCTGCAAAAGATGTTTATTTTTCCTTAAACGATAACAGGTTCGACACTGTCCGTTATACTTCTGTAAATATTGAAGATATTGAATCGATTTATGCCAGGCCCGATCGTAGCTATTACATTCTTCCGGGTCAGAAAGAATCGTATAAGATAAACCTTAGTGCAGACAATCCCGGCACCGACTTTGAAGCCTATGTTGATCATATAACTCTCACTGCTGAGGCAGATCTTTCAATCACTTCCTATCCGTTTTTTTTCAGAACCACGGCAACTTTTATTAATGAAAATATTAATAATGCCACTTTTATTGTTAAAGAGGCTGCATCAAACACCCAGGTTTGGGATGTTACAGATTTTAGCCGGGTGCATGCTTTAAAGGGAAGCTTATCTGGCAATACTTTTACATTTAAGACGCCAGTAGCTGATTACCAGGAATTTGTTGCTGTAGATCCATCAAAATTATATCCTGCACCGATTTTTACCGATGAAGGCAGAAACGATCTGGGGTGGATTGATAATCAGAATCTCCATGCTATGGAAATTCCCGAACTTCTGATTGTAACTCACCCATTATTTGTTGATCAGGCTAATGAACTGGCAGATTTGCACAGACAAAAAGATGCGATGAAAGTTTCGGTTGTTAAAACAGATTTGATTTATAATGAATTTTCATCTGGTAAAGCTGATGCCTGTGCAATCCGGAATTTTGCCAGAATGCTTTATACTCGTTCCGGTAATAATAAAACATTTAAGTACTTATTGCTTTTTGGCGATGGCACTTATGACAACCGGAATTACAACGTGAACAACACCAACTACATACCTACCTATCAGTCCATAGATTCAAGAAACCCCGGTATGAGCTATACTTCAGATGATTTATTCGGGATGCTTGAAGTTGGAGAATGGGTAGAATCGGGTACATTAGATATTGGTGTAGGCAGGTTACCTGTAAAATGGAATGAATCGACCAAAGAGTATGAGGCTCAGAAAATGGTTGATAAAATAAAACTTTATTACGGCAGTTCCCTGATGAGAGATTGGAGAAACAACATTATTTTTCTGGCTGATGATGGCGAGAGCGGCTGGGACAGCACTGTTTTTATGAAGGATTCAGACATACTTACCGAAACAGTTAAACAGAAGGCTCCCGGCTTGAATATCAATAAAATATATCTTGATGCTTATACCCAGATTAGTTCTTCTACCGGTGCATCATATCCCGAAGTTGAAAAAGCAATTATTGAATCGTTCAAAAAAGGTGCATTGGTTTTTAATTACATGGGGCATGGTGGAGAAAATGGCATAACACAGGAAAAGGTTTTTCAAAAGACAGATATGGATAACCTGACAAATTCGCCCTATTTCCCATTGTTCATTACAGCAACTTGCCAGGTAAGCCGGTTCGATAATGTAATTAAAGAGGGAGACGTTTATTCAACCAAAGTTTCTGCTGGCGAAAGTGTGTTGTTGAATCCAAACGGTGGAGCAATAGCATTGTATACAACAACAAGAGTTGTTTATCAGTCAAGCAATATGGCGCTAAGCGAAAGGTTATATGAGCATATGTTCGAAAAGGATGATAAGGGTAAGCGTTACAGGTTGGGAGATCTTTTCAGAATGGCAAAGAACGAGTCGGGTGGAGAAAACAAACTGAAATTTGCGCTGCTTGGTGATCCGGCTATCATGCTTCCTTATGGAGAATATATTGTTGTGGCCGATTCAATAAACCACAAATCTGTTGATGAATTGTCTGACTCCATCAGTGCACTTGAAAAAGTTACGGTTTCTGGTCATGTTGCTTATGATGACAGCACATTAATTTCTGATTTTAATGGAATAGTTCAGTTTAGTGTGTTTGATAAAGCGTATATTGTAACTACCCGAAGCAACGATGGGATACCCAAGATAGATTTTGAACTACAGGACAAACTCTTATACAGGGGGAAAGCTTCCGTTATTAATGGATATTTTACAGCAGCGTTTATCGTTCCAAAAGATATTTCATATAATATTGGTGCAGGCAAAATGTCTTTCTATGCTCAAAATGGAATAATTGA
Source organism: Bacteroidales bacterium (assembly GCA_016938235.1). Lineage (GTDB taxonomy): Bacteria > Bacteroidota > Bacteroidia > Bacteroidales > UBA10428 > UBA10428. The sequence goes on from JAFGVA010000121.1 coordinate 117,669, forward strand.
TGCTAAAGGATATACAAACGATTTTCTTATTGGAGGAACAAGCAGCGAATATGAAAATGATGTTTTTGGGCCAGATATACAGCTATATATGAATAATGAGTCATTTCAGGATGGAGGCATAACCAGTCCAAATCCGGTTTTCCTTGCTCATTTATTTGATGAACATGGAATAAATACCACCGGAAATGGTATTGGTCATGATTTATCGGCAGTGCTCGATGATGATTATATGAACATTTATAATCTGAATAATTTTTACGAAGGCAACCTGGATGACTACCAAAGGGGTGAGGTCAGGTATCCGCTGTCTGAACTTTCAAAAGGGCAACATACAATTAAACTTAAAGTTTGGGATAATTACAATAATTCTGCAGAAGAAGAACTTAACTTTTATGTCGAAAACAGCAATCATGCAGTTATTGAAGATTTATTTAATTACCCGAACCCTATGAGCGATTACACCTATTTTCAATATACCCATAATTTAGTCGGCGAACATACTATTGTGCTTGATGTGTTCGATCTTTCAGGAAAGAAAATATATACAGTGAACCGTACAAATTACGAAGGCGGGTTTGTATCAACTCCCCTGGAGTATAATTTAACAACTTTGAACGGCGAGGGATTACAGCCTGGCGTTTACCCATACAGAATTACACTTAGAGTAACTCCGGATAATTCAATAAAAACATATGAAGCTATTGAGTCAAGCCGACTAATAATAATTCCCTAGGATTTACGTTTACAAATTATATTTTTTAAATTCGCACCGTTAAACAAAAAAATGAACATGTTAAAAAGAATAGTAATTGTTGTACTTGTTTTTGTTTTTGTAAATCAAGTTAAGGGTCAGACCGGCACTGATGGAAGGGATGAAAACGCTCTTAACCCCATACGATCAGCTGTGCCGTTTCTTACTATTTCACCCGATTCAAAATCGGGTGCGCTTGGTGATGCAGGTGTTGCTACAGCTCCTGATTTAAGCTCACAGCACTGGAATGCATCGAAATACGTATTTATGAAAGAAAGATCGGGGGTTGCTTTGTCTTACACACCCTGGCTAAGAAGCCTTCAGGTAAACGATCTGAATTTACTCTATCTTTCCGGATATACAAATGTTGACAGGAAACAGGCAGTAAGTGGTTCAATTCGATATTTTAACCTGGGAGAGATAAACGAGGTATTGGAAGACGGAACTCCAACTTATAAGAAAATAAGACCTAATGAATATGCATTAGATATTGGATACTCAAGAAAATTTTCAGAATACTTTAGCGGAGGTTTGGTATTCCGTTACATTCGTTCCGATATTGCAAATGGTACCAGTGGTTTAGGCACAGGTAGCAACCAGGCAAGGTATGAGCCCGGTAATTCATTTGCGGCAGACATTACCACTTATTATCAAAGAGATATTAAGCTTCAGGGATATGACGGAGAAATGGCATATGGACTAAATATTTCTAATATAGGTAACAAGATGGCCTATTCTCAAGATAAGGAAAGTCAGTTTATCCCGACAAATATGAGAATTGGTGGTCGTTTAAGTATCGATCTGGATTCTTATAACAGTATTAGCGCTACCATGGATATTAATAAAATGTTAGTCCCAACTCCCAGCGATTCAGTCGATTTACAAACCATTGGGGTAATCGAAGGTATTTTTCAATCGTTTGGCGATGCCCCGGGTGGTGCAAAAGAAGAATTGAATGAAATAATGTGGAGCATTGGTACCGAGTACTGGTATATGAACCAATTTGCCATCAGAGCTGGCTATTTTCATGAGCATGCAAGTAAAGGAAACAGAAAATACTTTACTGCCGGTGTGGGTTTAATGTTAAATGTATTTTCATTAGATTTTTCATATTTATTCCCGGCAACCGGAGGCAGAAGTAATCCATTGGCAAATACCATGCGATTTACGCTGGGATTCACATTTGAATAAAAAGCATTTATTTGTAGTTTTGAAATAAGTCGAAAGCTTGTTGTTGTACTTAAAAACTTTAGTTTACTTTGTACAGCAGTAAGCTTTTTGCTTCATTATTATTTTCGTTAATTAGTATTAAGTATGAATTTCCGTATTGGTTTTGGATACGATGTACACCAGTTAGAAACAGGAAGAAAACTTATATTGGGAGGAGTTATTTTATCTCATGATAAAGGGCCTGTTGCACATTCGGATGGAGATGTTCTTATTCACGCAATTTGCGATGCCATACTGGGTGCTGCAAATTTAAGGGATATAGGAGTCCATTTTCCGGATAATGTTGAAGATTACAAGGGAGTAGACAGTAAACTGTTATTAAAAAAAACCATTGGGCTTCTGAATGAAAGTGGGTACAAAGTTGGAAATATTGATTCAACAATTTGTTTGCAAAGGCCAAAAGTAAAAGAGTACATACCAATCATGCAGGAAAAACTTGCGCTGGTTATTGGTATTCCTGCTACCAATTTATCTATTAAAGCAACTACAACCGAAACTTTAGGCTTTGTTGGAAGGGAAGAGGGCATATCGGCCTATGCTGTTGTCTTAATTTATAGAAATAATTAACACTTAATTCTAATGGAAAAATATCTGGTACTTGGGGCAAGTCCTAATCCTTTAAGGCATTCATACAAAGCTGTAAAAAGCCTGATAAGACATGGAAAAGCAGTTGTTCCTGTAGGATTTCGAAAGGGCTCTATAGGCGGAGAAGAAATTCTTAAAGGCAAACCCGAGCTTGATAGAATTACAACTTTGCTTTTGTATCTGGGAGAGAAGCGCCAAAAAGAGTTTTACAAATATATTCTTGAAACAATTGTTCCTACAAAACTGGTTTTTAATCCGGGAACCGAGAATAGTGAACTCAAAGAACTTGCTGTAAAACAAGGAATTAATGTTATTGATGGATGTGCACTTGTTATGATAAACAGTGGACAACTTTAACTTATGAGCACCCGAAAGTTTATACTATCTAATATTCTTAAAGCGCTCCTTTGGTTAGCCGCTTTTCTTGGCGCTTATCTTCTGTTTCGCCGGTTTGTTAATATCGATTATTTCGACTGGTTAAAGCCGGTGTTTGATAATGAGAGACTTATGTATATCCTCTTTCTCGTTTCCGAAATTATTATAGGTGTTGTACCACCCGAGATATTTTTTATCTGGGCCTTACGTTTCGAGGAGTTAGCCCATTTTTTATTTGTTATTGGCAGCCTTGCACTCATTTCGTATATGGCTGGCATCATTGGTTATTTCATAGGAAGGTACCTCAACCGAACTTTATACTTCAGGTATATTAAAATAAGATTTCTGCGAAAAATGGACAAAAGGCTTAAACAGTATGGCCTTTACTTAATAATTGTGGCTGCTTTAACACCTGTTCCTTTTAGCGGAGTTGCAATGCTCGTTGGTTCTACTCGTTACCCATTTGTTAAGTACTTTATGTTTTCCTTAACCAGGTTTCTTCGATTTGCAATTTATGCCTGGGTTTTTTGGGAAGCCCGATTGCATTTTGTTTAGTTTGTACCTGGTTTTAACTATGAAAGACCAATAAGGGTATATGCGTGTGATAAAACACTTTTTTTGCAGTACTTGATCTGAAAACTTTCTCCATTAAACTTCTCTTTCTATGTGTTAGCGAGATAATATTAATGTTATTATCCTGAATATATTTATCGAGCGTTTGTAATAAATCGGGTTTGTTTTCCAGTATGTGGCATTCTACTGCTTCGAGCTGATAAGACTTTTGGAAATAATCTTTCAGCCCCTGCATCTTAACTATTTCCCATTTATCAGTCCTTGTACCGATATGTACACAATGGATTTCCATGTTAAAGTAATTCGTAAATCGCAGGAGTTTCTTTATTGAAACAAAATCGGACTCATCAAAATCGGTGAGATAAACTATTTTCTTAAGCCTTGATTCTCCAATAAACTCGTAGTCTTCGGGAATAGCAAGAACAGGAATTTTCAGTTTCCGGATACATACTTCAGTAATGCTACCCAATATGGAAGATGTTTTTTTATCGGCACCACGGGTTCCCATAACAACCATTTCGGGCTTTATTTCATCGGCAAGCGATATAATTTCATCTTTTGCCAATCCGGCCTTAATTTCATGTTTTATTCTGTTTTCCTGCAATGTTTCAAACTCGGGGAACAATCTGAGTTTATCCGAAAACTCCTTCATATCGGAACTTTCGCTCTCAAGTAATTTTTCTGTAACATCTGTTCTCAGTTGCTGTTGTGTTTGAATACCACCGGTTAATTCAATCAAATCAAATGCCGGAGAATAAAATGAATGTAAAAGACAAATATCGTTTCCTGATTTGTTTGCAATTTTAGCGGCAAACCTACATGCAAGAACACTGTATTCCGAATAATCTACCGGAACCAGAATTATTTTATTACTAACATTATCAGCAGTTTCCATATCAACCTCCCTGTTTTGGAACCTGCATATAATTTACGAAAAAAAGAAATAAATATCAATACTGGAAGGTATAAACTGCATTTACTTCGTCTTCTTCGCCGCTTCCGTCATCAACGTAGTATGTCCAGTTTATTTGTTGTGCATTTTCAGAAATGGTTCCGCTACCTCTTATTTTAAATCCACCCAGTAAGGTTTGGGTGGCAAGGCTAATGTTTGTGCCGGTTACTCTTCCGACAGCCTCGACTCCTGAACCTAAATCGTAGAAATTAGATATTAAAACCTGGGTTGAATCGCTTGCTGACGGACTAATATATACAGTGTAGAAATCCTGGGTAGATTTAAACAACGAAGAAGATTCTTCGCATTTCCAGGTCCCTTCAATTTTTTCAATAATTGATTTTGAGTTTGTATCCAGTAAATCTTCACAACTTATATTAAAAATAAAGGTGAACAGCAATATAAAATTAAAATATTTGGTTTTCATGGGTTTTAATCTTTATAGTTTTTGTATTATTTAATCTTCTTGAATAAAACATTACCAAAACTATGCCAAAAGTAATGAGACTTTTAATGAATTGTATAATTTTGACAATACATTTTAATAACTCAAAACTATGAAGTACAAAAATTGGATTATAGGTATAGCTGTAATAATTTTAATCGGTGGAATTTATATATCGAAATATAATAAGATTAAAAGACTGGAGCAGAATGTTAAGGCTCAATGGTCAAAGGTTGAATCGGCTTACCAAAGGAGACTCGACTTAATTCCGAACCTGGTAAATACAGTAAAAGGCTATGCCGAGTTTGAAAAAGAAACACTAACACAGGTTATCGAAGCAAGAGCAAAAGCAACATCGGTTACTGTAGATCCTGCAAATTTAAACCAGGCTTCTATTCAACAGTTTCAACAAACCCAGGGAGCATTGTCTTCGGCTTTGGGCAGGTTAATGGTTGTGGTTGAGAAGTATCCCGATTTGAAAGCAAACCAAAATTTCCTTGAATTACAAGCCCAGCTCGAAGGTACAGAAAACCGAATCAAGGTTGAAAGAGACAGATATACCGATCAGGTAAGCTCCTACAATAAGTATGTAGTTACTTTCTTTAATCAAATGTTGTTCCACAAAGAAGAAATGGGATATTTTACAGCCGATGAAGCAGCATCGCAAGCTCCAACCGTTGAATTCTAGAATTTATGAAAGCAGATAAGTTTTTTACCGACAAACAAAAAAAGACAATAGTTGAAGCGATAGCTGAGGCTGAGAATAATACCTCGGGCGAAATACGTGTGCACATAGAAAACACTTGTTCCGAGGATGTTCTGGACAGAGCAGCCTTCTTGTTTGAAAAACTGGAGATGCACAAAACGGAAAAACGCAACGGGGTTCTTTTTTACCTGGCGGTGAATGATCGCAAATTTGCAATTCTGGGAGATGCAGGTATTAACGCTGTGACTTCAGCCGATTTCTGGGATAAAATAAAAGAAGAGCTTATTTTGCATTTTAAAGAATCAAACTTTACTGAAGGATTATCAAAAGGGATCAGAATGTCGGGAGAGGCTTTAAAACAGCATTTTCCATATAAAACAGACGACAAAAACGAATTAACTGATGAAATTTCATTTGGAAAAAACTAGAAGATGAAAAAACTTATTTCGGGCATTATAATATTATTACTGTTTCAGGCGATTGTTTTTAGTAGGACTGAAAGACTTTTTAATGATTCTGTTAATTTATTTTCGCAAGGTGACAATGTTTATTTTGAGAATATCTTGGAGGATTTTTCTAACAAAACTACATCTCAAATAGCTGTATTTATAGTTTCTAGTTTTTATGGTAATGATAAAGCTATGTATGGTCACGAAATTTTAAACAAATATGGGATTGGTGATGAGGAATTAGATAATGGAATAGTTATTTTATTAAAACCAAAGACCCAATATCAAAATGGTGATGTTTATATTGCTGTAGGGTATGGTTTAGAACCATTAGTTCCTGATGCAGTTGCGAAGCGAATTGTTGAAAATGAAATGATCCCAAGTTTCAAAAAGAATGATTATAAAACGGGTATTTATAATGCTATAAATGTATTAAAGAGTCTAAGTTTAAAAGAATATCCAGCTAAAGAATATGTAAATAAGACTAAAAGGGAGGAGAGGATAGGATCATCCATTTTCAGTCTTGTAGTTTTAATTTTTATCATATTGACCTTCTTTGGCAGGGTTGCGGGGGTACGTCGATCATCAATAGGCAGGAGCAATTTACCGCTGTGGCTTCTTATTTCCATGTTAGGATCTGGCAGAGGCAGTCATTCCGGTAGCTTTGGAAACTTTTCATCGGGGAGAGGTTCTTTTGGTGGAGGCGGTTTTGGAGGCTTTGGCGGTGGTATGTCTGGAGGCGGAGGAGCTGGAGGAAGCTGGTAAACGGGTATTATGAAAAGCTTGCTCTCACTCATATCTGTTCTATTGTGCTTTGCTGCTATACAAATTAAAGCACAAGATGGGGATACCATAAATTACGACAAATCTTTAATTGCTGCAGATACAGCTATTACTGATACAACAATTCAGAAATCTTCCAGCTTAAAAATTGTTTTTGCCGGCGATATTATGGGACACGACGCTCAAATTGAGGGCGCTTGGGTCGATTCGATTAAAAAATTCAACTACGAACCCACCTTCAGCCATATTGCCGATTATATTTCTGCTGCTGATATTGCTGTTGGCAATCTTGAAGTTACCCTTGCGGGACCTCCCTATAAAGGTTATCCCCAGTTTTCAAGTCCCGATGAACTGGCAATTGCTGCAAAAAATGCTGGCTTCGATATAATGGTAATGGCTAATAACCATGCTTTGGACAGGGGAACCCCGGGTTTTAAAAGAACGCTGAATGTGCTTGACAGTTTGGAAATTCTGCATACCGGAACTTTTCTTAATGATTCAATACGCAACCTGTTTTACCCGCTTATTGTGGAACAAAACAACATCAGACTGGCCATTCTGAATTACACCTATGGAACAAATGGGCTGAAAATACCTTCTCCATATATTATAAACCGAATCGATACGGCATTAATAAGAAAAGACTTACAGAAAGCCATGCTGGCTCATCCTGATATAACAATAGTTACAATTCACTGGGGAATTGAATACGAACGCAACGAAAATAAAACACAACAGGTATTGGCTCATTTCATTCTTAATAACGGTGCCGATGCTATTATCGGGTCTCACCCGCATGTAATTCAGCCTATAAAGAATGTTATTTACAACACGAATGATTCCGGTAATACCAGGCCGGTTTTTTATTCATTAGGTAATTTTGTTTCAAATCAAAGGGCACAGTTTAAAGATGGCGGTATTGTTGCAGAACTTGTACTGTCGAAGAATGACTCAACCACCCGGATTGATTCTGTTGCATATCTTCCTTATTGGGTTTATCGCGAAGATGAGAATGAGAAATCTACCTTTTATGTTTTACCTGTTCAGAAGTATGAGAATGATACCAGTCTGTTTGATTTTGACGATAATAACAAATGGAGGTTTAACAGGTTTGTAAACGATACCAGAACCCATTTGTCAGGTTTTTCTGAATCCAATTTTTACACCATTAAGAAATCTGAAGGAATTAAAAATGAATAAAAAAAGCTGCCCGGTCTGAGCAGCTTTGATATTATCTTAAATCAGAAACGATTTAATTTTCTTCTTTTGGTTTGTCCTGTAATATTTCATCGTCAACAAGGATACGACCGCAATATTCGCAAACAATAATTTTCTTACGTGATTTGATATCCAATTGTCTCTGAGGAGGAATATTATTAAAACAGCCCCCGCAAGCATCACGTTCAACGGTTACAACTGCTAAACCATTTCTGGCATTTTTTCTTATTTTTTTGAAAGCAGTAACAAGTCTTTCTTCAATTTTCTTTTCAACCTCTATCGATTGATTTGTAAGATCTTCCTCTTCTTTCTTGGTGTCGCCTACTATGTCTTCTAATTCTTTACGTTTTGCTTCAAGATCAGCAGAACGCTCATCGAATTTCAGTTGTGACTCATCAATAATCAGCTTTTTTTCGCTTATCTGAACAGCGAATTCCCTGATTCTTTTCTCACAAAGTTCAATCTCCAGGGTTTGATATTCAACTTCTTTTGAAAGTGATTCAAACTCACGGTTATTTCTTACGTTGTTTTGTTGTTCTTCGTATTTCTTTATGAGAGATTTTGCGTCACTGATCTCATTCTTTTTTGCTGAGATGTTTGTTTCCAGACTTTTTACTTCTTGCTTATACTTATCGATACGAGTCTGAAGGCCTTCAATTTCATCTTCCAAATCCTGAACTTCGAGTGGTAACTCTCCACGTAATGTTCTGATTTTATCAACCTCAGATTTAATCTTTTGTAACTTGTAAAGAGCCTTAAGCTTATCTTCAACTGAAAGTTCGGCAATTTCCTGTGCCTTGTTTTTAGTTTCAGCCATATTATTTAAAATATTTTACCGGATTAGAATTTACTTCTGATAAATGAACCGCAAATTTAGGTAAATTTTTTGTAAGTAATTCATAAAAAATGTCTTTCGTGAATTGCTCACTCTCAAAGTGACCTATATCTATGATAATCAGTTTATTGTCGGCATCAAAAAACTGATGATATTTAATATCGCCTGTAATAAATGCATGTGCATTTTGCATTTTAGCCTGGTTTATGAGGAAACTTCCGCTTCCTCCGCACAAAGCAATCTTCTTTATTGGCTTTTTTCTGTTGCCGGCATATCTTATTCCCTCAGCTTTAAATTTTTCTTTTAAAAGTTTGAGTAATTCCTCTGTTTCCAACACATTGGGCAGTTCACCAATCAGACCTGCACCAGCAGTTTTCAATTCGTTAGTTATGGCGTACAAATCGTAAGCAACTTCTTCGTATGGATGCGATTTTAAGAGAGCGTTTATAACTCTTGATTTTATAATAGCCGGCAGCACTGTTTCAATTCTTATTTCTTTCTCGAAATGCAACCTGCCTTTTTCCCCAACAAACGGATTTGTTACTTCATTACCTTTAAAAGTTCCGGTACCTTCAATATTGTAACTACAGCTTTCATAATTACCAATGTTTCCGGCGCCAGCATCAAATATTGCCTGGCGTACCTGTTCTGCATGCGTTTCAGGAACAAAAGTAACCAGTTTTAAAAGTTTGTTTTTCAGAGGAGAAAGAACTTTACAGTTTTCAAGTCCGATTTTCCCGGCTATTTTATTATTGACACCATTAATTACACTGTCAAAATTTGTATGCCCTGCATAAAGGAGGATATCGTTTTTTATTGCCTTAATTACAATTTCTTCAACCGTATTCTTTCCGTTCAGTTTATTAATTCCCTGAAAGATTACCGGGTGGTGCGAAACAATCATATTCAGCTTCTTTGAAATAGCTTCATCCAGTACCTCCATTGTTACGTCGATAGTGCATAAAACGCCGCTTACGTCTGCATCAGGACTGCCAATAACCAATCCTGAATTATCATAATCTTCCTGGAATGCAGTTGGTGCAAAAGATTCCAATATCTGAATAATTTCAAACGCTTTCATATTATCAAAAATTAATGCAATTGTATTTAAAAAAATACTTATTGATGACAGAAACTAGAGGTTGTCCTTAATTTCAAGGAGAAGTTGTTTTATTGTGTTAAGCGATTTTATAACCTGGAAGTTGTTGGTTGTATCTTCTTTATTTTCTTTTAATTTTTTCTTTGCCCCGCTTAAGGTCATTCCTTTATCCTTTACAAGATGGAAAATCAGGTGGAAATTATCAATATCCTGTTTGGTAAAGAACCGGTTTCCCTTCTTGTTTTTCTTGGGTTGGATAATATCAAATTCTTTTTCCCAGAAACGTATCAGCGATGTGTTAACATCAAACATTTTAGCTACTTCGCCAATTGAGTAATATAATTTCTCAATTTTTTTCTCGGTATAAGGCATTCCTATAACTAATTGTACAAATCGAATTTAATAAATAAATATAAATAAACCAAGTATTTAGGTTTATTCACCTAAACAATAAAAGTAACCGTCGCGCGATGCAACATAAATTTTTTTATTATGCACAATAGGGGTCGATTCGAAAGTTGTATTAAATCTGTCAATTTTTGTAAAGGAAAGATTCTGATCAAACTTAAAAAGATATAAACCTCTGTATCCTGCTGCAACAATCTTGTTTCCAACGATTAAAGGAGTTGAGATTGAAGCACCTGTTTTGTATTTATAAACCAACCTGGGCCGGGGGTATTTATGTTTGAGGTTTGGACCCCAAACAACAACTGTGTCAAGTTTATTGTGTTCAACAACATACATATAACCATCAATGGCAGTAAATACGGCCAGATGCGGTGTACTGTCAGTGCGATACTTATCATTTACTGAAGCTGAACCAATAACTCCGCCTTCCCAACTTGCATATCTTGCACTATCAGTCGGGAAATACCATACAACGGCATCTTTAGGAGCTTTTTTAGGATTAAGTTTCATAATGCCACCATTGCCTTTAATATATTGTTTTTCAACTGAAACTAAAAGGCAGGAGTCACTGGTAACAACCGCAGAACCATCAATATCAGAACCAATATAAAAATCCCAGGTAATTGTGTCTTTTCTAAGATCGTAACCAAACACATGCCCTGAACCGGAGGCTGTATATATTACACTATCAAGAATGCACGGTGAAGACTCCGAAACAACATTTTTCTTGTGTTTTCGAACATCTTCCATGGTGTAGAAGCAGGTTTCCTTGTAAATGGCCGGCTGAAACATATTATCTTTCATCTTTGCATCAGTACAATCGGGACTGAATTTTGTAAAGAGTGAATTTTCGAAAGCAAGGTAGGCTGTGTCATTATAAATCAGAGCACTGCCATCAACGTCACGGCTATAACTGCTGGTATATTTTATGTTAAGGCGCCATAATTCTTTTCCTGTAAAATAAGAAACAGCTCTGTAGCTTGGTATAAATTTTTCATCCAGGTAAGTTCCATAGCCAAGTCTGCTTCCCTGCAAAATAACCAGCTTATTTGCGGGATCATTCGTGTCGGGATTTTCCCATATTGTTCCTGTGCCTTTTACAACATCATCGAATTTGTATTGCCAGACTATCTTTCCGGTTTCAGCATTTATTTTTTTCAGGTGATGATCATAGGCCCCCTGTATGATAAACAGATTTGTATCTTCTCTTACAAGCAGGGGTTGTCCGGTCCAGCCTGCACCAGCCCATTCTTTTTCGCCTAGTTTACGCGATATGGTGGTTTTTCCTTTCCCAAGATAGAGTTTCCAATGTAATTCCAGAGAATCGGGAGCGCTATTTCCGTAATAATTACGTTCGAAATTTCCCAAAAAGGTTGGTATTATAATTTCGTAATCTGGTAGAAAAAAAGGCCTAGAAGTATCCGAGGCCTTGTTATTATCTTGGGAAAATATTGCCTGAATCTGAATAATCAGCAATAAAAACCCTGAAAAGTATTTAAGCATATTAGTTCTTAATCAAATGTCTGACCTGATTTTAGCGATAATTCTATCATGCGTTCATATTCTTCCGGGGTCAGGTCGTTGAAATAGTAATTTACCGGATTTACTTTCTTGTTGTTAAGTGACACTTCGTAGTGAAGATGCGGTGCGGTAGATAATCCAGTGTTGCCAACGCTTCCAATAACATCGCCACGCTTAACTATCTGACCCTGCTTAACATTAAAAGAGTTCATATGGGCATAAAGTGTTTTATAGCCAAACCCATGGTCAATAATAACCTTATTTCCATATCCTCTGCGCGATGACTCAACCTCAATAACTGTACCATCTCCTGTGGCATAAATATCAGTTCCTAATGGAGCAGTAAAATCCATGCCATAATGAAACTTTCTGATTTTGTAAATAGGGTGAATTCTGTATCCCCAGCCACTTGCGGTACGTTTTAAATCTTTATTTGAAATGGGTTGTATGGCAGGAATGCCTGCAAGCATAGCCTCTTTGTTTTTAGCTAAATCAATTACCTCGTCGTAAGAAACAGATTGCACATATATTTTTTTCATTATCATATCAAGTTGTTTCTTGACATTAATTACAATATCGGCATTCTCCAGATTTTCAAGGTTTTGGTATGCGTTAGATCCGCCATATCCGGCTTCTCTGATTGTAGAATGAATAGGCTCGGTTTCAAAAATTGTTCTGTAGATGTTGTCATCTCTATCCTGCAAGTCCTGAAGAACAGTTTCCATCCGATTAAAATCCTGCTGTATAATTTCGTAATTCACCTTTAATTCACTAATCTGGCGTTTAAGTCCTTTTTCTTTTGGTGAGTCGAATAAAGAAAAATAGACAAACCAATAAATAATTGCCAGAATAATACTTGAAATAAAATAGGTAAGGAAATTCAGAAATTTCTGTTTCCGACTGCGTTTTACTTTAACGAAGCTGAGAGATTCCTGATTAAATTTATATTTATGTTTTGCCATTGGTTAATCTTCTTGTGTGCGCTGTTCAACAATAAGTTCATATTCTTCTTCAAGCAGATCGTCAGAAAAATAAAAGGAAGGATTTATAGGTCGGTTGTTCAGTCTGACTTCGTAATGTAAGTGAGTTCCTGTTGATCTTCCGGTATTTCCCATCAGACCTATCAATTCCCCTCTGGTTACTTTCTGTCCTTCTTTCACGTTAATTTTGTTTAAGTGTGCATATCGCGTACTGTATCCAAAACCATGTGAAATTACAATTTCTTTTCCATACCCTCTACGTGAATCTTTGGCTAATGTTACAGTACCATCTGCTGTAGCATGTATTTCGGTGTTTTTAGGTCCTACAAAATCAATTCCTTCATGGTATTTTCTGATGAAAGTAAATGGATCTTTGCGAACCCCGAAATCAGAACTAATCCAGATATGTTTGTGAGTATTAACAGGGGGTATGGCTGGCACATATGCAAGCTCCTTTCTGAAGTCAACAGCCGATTTAAATATTTTATTAAAACTTTCTACCTGAATGTTAAGCTGTTTTTCAAGTGTATTTATTTTTTTACTTGTATTTGAAATTAATTCAAAAGTTATAGAATTTTGAATACTAAAATCTGGTTCGGAACCTCCTGTACCGGCAAAACGGATTGGATTGGGTAAAGAATCAAGTTCCAGCAGTTCTCTGTAATATTTGTCGGAATAAAATAAATTTGCATGCAGCTGATTCTGAAGACTGTCAATATCGATATTAAGAGAATAATAATCTTCACTAAGTGTTTTAATCTTATTATTCATTAGTATTTCAATCGGCGACCCTATTGTAAAGTAAAAAACAACAGAAACAACTATGGCAAGCATGGCGGCAACAGCAACAAACCTGAAAGCTTTACAGATATATTCTCCAAAGCCAAAAGAAACAGCCTCATATCTGAGCTGAGTGCTATCAAATTGGTATCTTTTTCGTTTTGGGTTCAAATGCTTGTTAATAATTATCAAGTATTATTGACAGAATGCAACAAATCTATAAGAAAAAAATTATTTTTACAAGCCCTAAAAATCAGCCAATTGTTAATAAGTGAATGTTTTTAATCAAATTAATATAAAGTTTTAAATGAGTTCAAAGGAAATTCGTCAAAGATTTTTTGATTTTTTTGAGTTGAAGGAGCATAAAATAGTCTCATCTGCTCCTATGGTTGTAAAAGACGATCCCACTCTTATGTTTACAAATGCCGGGATGAATCAGTTTAAGGATATTTTCCTGGAAAATGCAATTGCAAAATACAATCGGGTTGCCAATACCCAAAAATGTTTGCGGGTATCTGGTAAGCATAACGATTTAGAAGAGGTTGGTCATGATACATATCATCATACCATGTTTGAAATGTTGGGAAACTGGTCTTTTGGAAATTATTTTAAAAATGAAGCTATTGACTGGGCATGGGAATTCCTTATTGATGTTATGAAAATTAATCCGGAACAGTTATATGCAACGGTTTTTGAAGGTGATGAATCAGACAACGTTCCCTGGGACGAAGAAGCTTATAATCTTTGGAGTAAATATTTACCTGCCAATAGAATATTAAAAGGTTCAAAAAAAGATAATTTCTGGGAAATGGGCGATGTAGGACCCTGTGGACCTTGTTCTGAAGTACATATCGATATACGAAATGCCGACGAAAGAAAAGCAAAGCCAGGTAGCGAATTGGTTAATGCGGATCATCCGCAGGTAATCGAAATCTGGAATCTTGTCTTCATTCAGTTTAACAGGAAAGCTGACGGAAATCTTGTTTCATTGCCAAAAAAACATGTCGATACCGGAATGGGATTCGAACGCTTGTGTATGGTTATTCAGGGTAAACAATCCAATTATGATACCGATGTGTTTCAGCCTATTATTCAGAAAATTTCCGAAATTGTCTCTATTCCATACGGAAAAAATGAGAAAACAGATATTGCAATGAGGGTTGTGGCTGATCATCTTCGGGCTGTTTCTTTTTCGATTGCTGACGGACAATTACCTTCGAATGCCAAAGCAGGATACGTTATTCGTCGTATTTTAAGAAGGGCTATTCGTTATAATTATACTTTCCTTGATCAGAAAGAACCTATGATTAATAAACTAATTGGTGTTCTTGCTGATACTATGGGCGAGTCGTTCCCGGAATTAAGCAGTCAAAGAGCTTTAATTGAAAATGTTATTCTGGATGAAGAAAAAGCATTCCTGAGGACACTGGATTCCGGTATTAAGCTGTTAGACGGGCTTATAAACCAGGCTAAAGAGCAAAAATTAAACACAATTAGCGGTCGAAAAGCATTCGAGCTTTATGATACCTTTGGTTTTCCATTGGATTTAACTCAACTCATATTGCGGGAACAGGGACTAACATTAAACACTGATGAATTTAACAGTGAAATGGCAGCTCAGAAAGAACGTTCACGTAAGGCTTCAGAAAGTGATGCTTCTGACTGGACAGTTGTGGAAGAGGATAAAGTTCAGGAATTTGTCGGGTATAATTCTGTTGAATCGGAGGTAAGAATTACCCGATATAGAAAAGTTACTGCGAAAAATAAAGAGTATTACCATCTGGTTTTTAATCATACTCCGTTTTATGGAGAAAGTGGCGGACAGGTAGGAGATAAAGGATATATTGAACTAAACGGTGAAAAAATATCGATATTAGATACCATAAAAGAAAACAACCTGAGCATTCATTTAACTGAAAAATTACCGAGCAAGGTTGATGGTGTTTTTCATGCCAGGGTTGATTTAAAAGCCCGTAAGGCTACAGAAAATAATCATACAGCAACTCACCTCATGCACCATGCCTTGCGCAAAGTATTAGGTTCGCATGTTGAGCAAAAAGGTTCGCTGGTTCATCCCGATTACCTGAGATTTGATTTTTCACATTTCCAGAAAATCAGCGATGATGAGCTTCAACAAATTGAAACTATCGTAAATGAGCTGATAAGGGAAAATATTTCCGGACAAATAGAACAGAAATCTTTTGATGAGGCGCGTAAAATGGGAGCAATGGCCTTGTTCGGTGAAAAATACGGCGATGTTGTTCGGGTGGTAAAATTCGGCGATTCTGTTGAACTGTGCGGTGGAACTCATGTCAATTTAACAGGTAATATAGGTTTATTTAAAATAATCAGTGAAAGTTCCACTGCTGCCGGAATAAGAAGAATTGAAGCTGTAACAGCAGCAAAAGCACAGAAATACATCGATGATCGTTTGCAAATTCTTGCTCAGGTTTCAGAGATAGTAGGAGGTTCGGTTAAAAATATTGTATCAACCGTTACCGCTTTAACTCAGCAAAATGCCGAGTTGAGAAAAAAACTTGAAGAATTTGCCCAGCATGAAGCTAAACAACTTAAAGCCGATCTGAAAAATAAGGCAGTTGTGGCAAATGGAATTAATAAAATTATCGAGAAAGTTGATGCTGATGATGCTGGTATACTTAAGGATATTTGTTTCCAGCTCAAAGGTGAAATGGAAAACCTGTTTATGGTATTGGGAAGCGAAATTGAAGGAAAAGCTCATTTAGCAGTTGCTATTTCTGATAATCTTATTCAGTCAAAAGGTTTTAATGCCGGAAATATTGTACGTGAATTAGCTAAAGAAATTAAAGGTGGAGGTGGTGGACAAGCCTTCTTTGCTACAGCCGGAGGTAACGACCCTGGCGGAATTGGCAGCGCTCTCGAAAAAGCAAAATCTATTAAATAACAGTGAAACCCGGAGCTATTTCCGGGTTTTCTTTTCATTTGAATATGATTTAACTTATTGCAGGCTCTATTGATTTTTATTTTATTCGTATTTTAGAAATGCTCAGATGTTAACTCGAATAAGTTACAAAAATCATATACAATGAAAATCAAAGCAATTCAGTTTTTAACAATTACAACAATTATGCTTTCAGCATGTAAAAAGGAAAGTGAGAAATTTCCGACTATTGAGCTTAATTATGTCGAAACTAAGGCAGATAGAGTTTTCGATGATTATTTCGGAGTAAAAATAGCTGATCCCTATCGCTGGCTTGAAGATGATCGTTCTGCGGAAACCATGGAATGGGTTAAAAAGCAAAATGAAGTGACCTTTGGGTATCTTGAGAAAATACCATTTCGTGAAACTGTAAGAAAAAGGTTGGACGAGCTTTCAAATTACGAACGTTTCGGAATACCTTTCAGAAAGGGGAATAAATATTATTACTTTAAGAATACCGGATTACAGAACCAATCGGTAATGTACGTTACCAGGGATAAATCTGTGGAGGGAGAAGTATTTTTAGATCCGAATACTTTTTCTGAAGATGGATCTACTGCGCTTGGAACGATGAAGTTTACAGAAGACGGAAGTTTGGTTGCCTATACAATTTCTCCCGGTGGAGCCGACTGGCAGAACCTGGTTGTTATGAATGCGACAACCAAAGAAATGTTACCTGATACCATTCATGATGTGAAGTTTACAGGTATCTCCTGGAAAGGGAATGAAGGCTTCTATTATTCGAGATACGATAAACCAAAAGGAGCTACAGTTCTTACAGGTATGACCCAGCAACATAAAGTATATTACCATAAATTAGGCACTCCCCAGAAAGACGATAAACCTGTTTTTGGTCATAAGGATATTCAAAGAAGGTATATCGGAGCATACAACTTTAAGAATTGTGATTACTTATTTGTTGATGCAGCAGAAAGTACAAGCGGCAACGAAATATATTTCAGGAAAGATGATGGAAACAGCAGCTTTAAACCTGTTATTGAAGGATTTGAAGCAGACAATTCTGTTCTTTATGCTAAAGGGGAGGAGTTTTATGTGCTTACGAATCTTGATGCGCCTAAAAAAAGAATAGCTAAAGCCAGTTTTAATAAACCATCTTCGAAAGATTGGGAAGATATTATTCCTGAGAAGGATGAGGTTATTGAATCGGCTTCGTTTGCCGGTGGATATATTTTTGTGGAATATCTGAAAGATGCTGCAAGCCAGATTATACAATACGATATGGAAGGTAATATGATAAGAACGGTTGAATTACCAACTATAGGTACTGCCAGTGGTTTTGATGGTGAAGACGAAGACACTGAGGTTTTTTACAGCTTTGTTTCTTTTACTTTCCCGACAACAATATACTCCTATAAAATTGAATCGGGAGAATCGGAACTCTTCAGAGCACCCGAAATTACCGCTGATCTTAATCAGTACGAAACTAAACAGGTTTTCTACGAAAGCAAAGACGGAACAAAAGTGCCCATGTTTATTGTTGCCCGTAAAGGAATTAAACCAGATGGTTCAAATCCTACACTTCTGTATGGTTATGGAGGGTTTAATGTTAGTTACACACCATCATTTGGTCAACGTTGGTTCTCATGGCTCGATATGGGCGGCGTATTTGCTCTTGCTAATATTCGAGGAGGTGGAGAATATGGAGAAGCATGGCATGAGGCAGGCACTAAAATGAAGAAACAAAATGTTTTTGATGATTTTATTGCTGCTGCAGAATATTTACAAAAGGAAAATTACTGTTCAAAAGAAAAACTTACCATTTTAGGGGGTTCTAACGGTGGTCTGCTTGTTGGGGCAGTTATGACCCAAAGACCCGATTTAATGCAGGTGGCATTGCCGGCAGTAGGTGTTATGGATATGTTGCGATATCATAAATTTACTGCAGGTGCAGGCTGGATTTCAGACTATGGTTGTGCCGATAGCAGTAAAGCCATGTTTGAATATTTATTGGCTTATTCCCCTGTTCAGAATGTTAAAGAAGGTGTTGAATACCCTGCAACCATGGTAACTACAGCAGATCATGACGACCGGGTGGTGCCGGCTCATTCTTTTAAGTTTATATCGCAGCTTCAAAATAAGCAGGCAGGAGAACTTCCGGTTTTAATCAGGATTGCTGTTAATGCTGGTCATGGTGGAGGTATGGCAACATCAAAATACCTTGATGAATTAGCAGATATTTATTCTTTCGCCTTTTACAATATGAATGAGTATCCAGTATATTATCAAAAGAAATAGGTGAACGTATATTCATTCTATGAATCGTTCGGACATACAATTTACATTTGATTTACCCTATTACTGCGCAGAAAAATATGGTAATCAAGCTTTGTTGAATTACAAATCGGGTCAGAAATGGCATTCCTTCTCGGCAAATGACTACAAAGATATATGTGAGTCATTGGCGGTTGGAATGTTATTAAATGGCATTCGATCCCAAGAAAATGTAGCTACAATTTTCAACAATAACAGTCCGTATTGGAATTTCCTGGATATGGCTATCACAATGATTGGTGCCGTTCATGTTCCGGTTTATCCAACTATTAGCGATAGCGATTACCTGTATATTTTAAACCAGACAGAGGCACGCTTTGTGTTTGTCAGCGACCAGTTTCTATATAACAGAATATCTGGTTTGCAGGCCAATATTTCTACTTTATCCGATATCTATACAATAGATAAGCTGAATAATATTCAACATTGGGAAGAGCTATACTATCTTGGAGTAGAAATGAAAGAACAATACAAGGCGGAGTTAAATGAAAGAAGAAAAAACATTACCAGTCAAACTGTTTGTTCCATAATTTACACATCAGGGACAACAGGCTTTCCAAAAGGAGTAATGCTTTCACACGAAAACCTGGTAAGCAATTTTCAGACTCTGGCCGACCTCCAGCCACTTGACAACGGACACAGGGTAATGAGTTTTCTTCCCTTATGTCATGTATATGAGCGTTCGGCAAACTATCAATGCCAGATTAAGGGCATTAAAGTATATTATTGCGAAAGCCTGAAGTCAATAATGCATAATTTTCAGGAAGTGAAGCCACATGGAACAACCGTTGTGCCAAGAATCCTTGAAAAAATTGTCAAAATGGTTCTTTTGTCTGGTAAGAAAAGAAATCTGATTATCAGGCTTTTTATCCAGTGGTCTGTAGGAGTTGGATTGAGGCATAAACCCTACCGAAAAAAAACATTTATCTATAAGATTTGGTATAAAATAGCATATCTTGCAGTATTCCGGAAAGTAAAACATTCGATGGGAGGTAAACTGCAATATATTGGATGCGGAGGAGCTCCTCTGAATCATAAAGTCCAGCGTTTTTTCTGGGCTGCTCAAATGCCTGTTTTTGAAGGATATGGCTTAACAGAATGTTCCCCTTTGGTTTCATTGAATCATAATATTAAAGAGAAAAATTATTGGATAGGAACAGTAGGTTCGGTTCTTCCGGGGGTAGAAGTCAGACTTTCTGATGAGGGTGAAATTTTATGCAAAGGGCCAAATGTAATGAAGGGTTATTATAAACAGGAAGAATTGACTAACGAAACTATTGTTGATGGTTGGATGCATACCGGCGATAAAGGAGTTTTTGTCAGGGAAAAATACCTTCAGATTACCGGTCGGAAAAAGGAAATGTTTAAAACCTCGTATGGTAAATATATTGTACCCCAGGCCATCGAAAGCAAATTCGCTGAATCTTTATTAATTGACCACCTTGTTATTGTTGGAGAAGGTAAACACTGTGCAGCAGCAATAATTGCACCTGACTTTTCATATATCAGATCGCAATACAAAGGCTTCGAAAAACTTTCAAACAGTAAAATTGTTGGTTCAGCTGAATTAAATGCACTAATACGCAAAGAAGTGGCAAAAGTGAATAAAGACCTTGGTAAATCGGAGCAGATTAAAAAGTTTCTTATTGTACCTGATGTATGGTCGACTGAGAGCGGAGAACTGTCTTCAACTCTCAAAATTAGAAGAAATATCATTCAGAAGAAATATCGCAGAAAGATTCATAATTTATTTCAAAATGAGTCGATATGAGAATTAAAACCTACTAAAATTTTTATCAAATGGAAGCTACAAGAATATTTGACATTCTGGATCGCATATCAAACCAATATACCGAGAAGGATGATGTTTTGGCAGTAAAAGAAAACGGGAATTGGATTAAATATTCGGCAAAAGAATATAGAGAAAAAGCTGATACTTTGAGCTACGGATTATTGGCCATGGGGCTGGTTCCCGGCGATAAAATTGCTACGGTGTCGAACAATCGTCCTGAATGGAATTTCCTGGATATGGCTATGAACCAGGCAGGAATTATTCATGTACCTGTTTATCCTACAATTAGCGACAGCGACTTTAAATACCTGCTTAATCATGCTGAGCCAAAATTGTTGGTAGTTTCAGATAAAAGTTTGTTTTCGAAATTAGAGCCAATTGCCGGACAAGTCGGTGCCTTGCATGAAATCATTACGTTTAATGAAATTGAAGGGGCAAAGAACTGGAAGGAAATTTATGAACTCGGAAGATCAAAAGAAAGCGAATACAAGGACAAACTAATTGAAATAAGAAATTCGATTAAACCTGCCGACCTTACTACAATCATATATACTTCGGGTACCACGGGTAATCCTAAAGGAGTTATGCTAAGCCATCATAATATTATGTCGAATTTAGCAGGTATTTTGGAGACTTTTAATTTTGGTCCCGAAGATAAAACACTTAGCTTTTTACCACTGAGTCATATTTTTGAGCGCACAATCGATTATTATTTTCAATATGCAGGTGTTTCTATATACTATGCTGAAAGTCTGGGTACTATCGGTCCAAATCTTCTGGAAATTAAACCTGATGTTTTTATTGCAGTTCCAAGAGTTATTGAAAGTGTTTATGATAAAATTATAGGCAAAGGGAAAGATTTAAAAGGCATAAAGAAGCAGATTTTCTTCTGGGCAGTAAACCTTGGATTGCGATTCGATTATAATAAAAAACAGGGGTTATTTTATAGTATTCAGCTTAAACTGGCAAGCAAGCTGGTATTTGCAAAATGGCGGGATGCCGTTGGTGGTAATGTAAGAATGATTGTTACTGGCGGTGCTGCAATTCAACCGCGTTTAAGCCGCGTTTTTGGTGCAGCCGGAATTCCGTTAATTGAAGGATATGGAATGACCGAGACTTCGCCGGTTATTGCGGCCAACAACTTCGATAAGGGAGAAGTTATGGCGGGTACAGTAGGTCCTGTTTTTCCGGGGGTAAACGTAAAATTATCCGATGATGGAGAAATTCTTGTTAATGGTCCGACAGTTATGATGGGCTATTACAAGGATCCTGAAAATACTAAAGAAACCATTGATGAGGACGGATGGCTACATACCGGTGATATCGGTGTTTTTGTAGAAAATAAATACTTAAAAATAACAGACCGTAAGAAAGAAATTTTCAAACTGTCGAGTGGAAAATATATTGCACCCCAGGCAATCGAAAATAAGATTAAGGAATCGTTTTTTATTGAACAGGCATTTGTTTTTGGCGAAAATCAAAAATTTGCCAGCGCCATTATTGTGCCAAATTTAACTTTTCTTCATAACTGGTGCTCTTTGCACAATGTGAAATACCGCGATAATGATGAACTAATTCACATGGCCGAGGTAGTGAAAAGATACCAGAAGGAAATGAATGAGATAAATAAGCAATTAGGACAAACCGAACAAATAAAACGCTTTAAGCTGGTAGAAGATAATTGGTCAGCACAAACCGGTGAATTGTCGCCAACACTTAAGTTGCGCCGAAGATTCCTGTTTGAAAAATATAAAAAGATAATTGAGGAAATCTTTGCAGTTGATTCATCAGGGAAATAATTTATAAGATATTATAAAACTTCATAGGTTTTTTATTATATTTAGAATAGAAATCAGTTTTCTTAAGTTTTTATCACAAGGGATTTTCAAAAGTTAACATCTATAACTTAAGTACGAAACATTTTTCTACATCGCGCAGAGATAAAGATGATACTTTTGATGCACAATTAAGATTGAAAGATTAAATAAAATATTTAAAGCAAATCCACCTTGCTATGTGGATTTAAGTGTAAGGGTTAAACTAGTAAATGAGGGGTGCTGTGCAAACAGCACCTTTTTTTGTTCCTGCTTCTAAAAATATGTTCTTAAACATATTTTTAATTGTTTTTTGTGTTAAAATCCTTTATAATTTTGAGTCACGTATTTACTAAATCAAAAAGGTTTTATGCCTAAGAAACAGGATCGACATTTGTTGATCCTGTTTTTTTAGTTTTCAGCATTTTTAAGGTGGAATATAGGGAGGATCTCATGAAAGCTGTTTTTTATCCAAAATTATTTAGTTTATTAAAGTCCGGGATTTCGAAAAAGCAAGTTCAACAGGATATATTATCCGGAATTATTGTTGGAATTGTTGCTTTACCACTCGCCATTGCATTTGCTGTTGCATCTGGCGTATCGCCCGAGAAAGGCTTAATTACAGCCATTGTTGCAGGTTTTATTATTTCGTTGCTTGGTGGCAGCCGTGTTCAGATAGGTGGTCCTACCGGGGCCTTTGTGGTTATTGTATTCGGAATTATAACCGAATTTGGACTTCAAGGCTTACTCATATCAACCTTTTTGGCCGGTATTTTCATGGTATTGTTTGGACTGCTTAAATTAGGTACATTATTAAAATATATACCACAACCCATGATTGTTGGTTTTACAAGTGGTATAGCACTTATAATCTTTTCTACACAGATTAAAGATGCACTTGGGTTGAACATTGCCGATTTGCCTTCGGAATTCTTTCACAAATGGAAAATATACTTTGAGAATTTACAATCGATAAATTATGTTGCTTTAATCATTACCCTTTTAACAATACTTATAACCGTTTATTCAAAAAAAATTACAACAAAAATCCCGGGTTCATTTATAGCTATTGTTCTTATAACAATTGTTGTTCAGCTATTTAAATTACCAGTGAATACCATCGGAACGGTTTTCAAATCAATACCTAGTGGTATTCATATTGAAGCTATACATTTTAACATTACAGATATTCATAAATACCTGATTCCGGCTTTTACTATTGCACTTTTAGGCGGTATAGAGTCCTTATTGTCGGCAGTAGTTTCTGACGGGATGATAAGCGGAAACCATAGATCGAATACTGAACTTATTGCTCAGGGCATTGCCAATATTGTAACGCCTTTTTTTGGAGGCATACCAGCTACAGGTGCAATTGCCAGAACAGCAACAAATGTAAAAAACGGGGGCCGAACTCCTATATCAGGAATTGTTCATGCCATTACCTTGTTGTTAATTATGATTTTCTTTGGTAAGCAGGCAAAACTGATTCCGATGTCATGTCTTGCCGGTATATTAATTGTTGTAGCATATAATATGAGTGAATGGCGCAACTTCTATTCCATATTAAAATCGTCTTATTTTGATGTTATTATTCTTTTAACCACCTTTCTATTAACAGTACTGATTGATTTAACTGTGGCAATTGAAATAGGAATAGTTTTGTCAGCTTTGTTATTTATGAAGCGAATGGCTGATATTAATACCAAAGTTTCGGGTGAAATTGATTCTGATATACTGGAGATATACAGCGATATACCAAAAGAAATTTCAGTATATGAGATAAGTGGTCCTTTTTTCTTTGGTTCGGCCAAGAGGTATACCGAAACTATTCATGAAATTGGACTCAAATCAAGGATTCTTATAATCCGTATGAGGCATGTTCCTTTTGTTGATTCTACAGGATGCCAGAACCTGAAATCTGTAATTAAAAATCTTCAGGCGCTGAATAAAACAGTTATATTATCCGGAGTAAACAGCGAGGTTAGAGACCAGTTAGGCAAAGCCGGCTTAACAGAGCTTATTGGTGAAAACAATGTTTTCAGTAGTTTTAATGAAGCTATAAGGGCAGCCAATACAATAAATGAATCTTAACCTGTTTTGCTTATTTTTTCCAGTTCTTTAACCTTAAGCAAAGTTATTTTCCTGCCCGTTGTACTTATTAGTTTTTCGTCAGTAAATTTTTTCATTGTTCGAATAGCATTCGAGGTTGTCATATTCGAGAAATGAGCAATGTTTTCACGGGTAAATTTCGCCCTGAGGGTTATGCCGTCTTCCTCAAACCCATAAATATCTTTTACTAACAACAAGGTTTCGGCCAGCCTGCCTCTAATGTGCTTTTGCGTGAGGCTAATAATTCTGTTGAAGTTAAAGCCAAGTTCAATTGCCAACGATTTAATTATTTCTTTCGAAAACCTTGAATTCTCATCAATGAGGCTAAACAGTGTTTTCTTAGGATAGATTCGTATTACACAATTTTCAATAGCCTCGGCACTTGTGGTATGGTTTTTTTCAGCAAACAAAGCCTTATATCCCACAAACATGTGTGGTTTTACCAGACGAACAATCTGTTCCCGGTTACTATAACCTTTTATAAAAACCTTAGCGCTTCCTTCATACAGGTATATCAGGCCGATAGGTTTTTCTCCCTCCTTGAAGATGAGTTGTCCTTTCTTAATTTTTCTTTCAAGACAGCTTTGCTCCAAGATTGATTGTTGCTCAGGGCTTAAAACGTTAAAGACTGAACTAACACTGCTGTTGCTGTTAAAAATGTATTCACTTAAATCACTAATCATTTGCCTTTTTACTGTTTTATTAAATTAACAAAACTTTGTATTTGTTAAATATAGAATTACTTTCGGTGACAAAATTACCTACAGTGAATGATTTTTTAATGTTTGTGGTGCTTTTTTTTGCCGGAGCGGTTGCAAATTTCATAAATATCATGGCTGGCGGAGGGTCTGTAATCACGCTTGGAATTATGATGCTCCTGGGCATTGATCCCTCAGTAGCAAATGGAACAAATCGAATAAGTGTTTTTGTTGGTGCTGGTGCCGGAGCAACAGCATACAAATCCGAAAAGTTTACTGACCTGAAACAAAGCTTAATTTTTAGTTTATGTGCTATACCAGGGGCAATAATAGGTTCAGTTTATTCGGTTTCGATTGAGGATGAGCTTTTTAAAAATCTTATCGCTTTAGTTATGATTTTCGTGCTCATCACTCTTTTTATACCAAAAAAGAAAAAAACAGAAAGAACAAGGACATCCTATTTTATTTATCCGGCAATGGTTTTTGTTGGTTTGTATGGTGGTTTTATACAGGCTGGCGTCGGGTTTCTTCTAATGGCTTCATTCAGGCATTTACTGGCTTACGATCTCATACGAACAAATATGCACAAAACTTTTGTTGTGCTTATATATACAATTCCTGTATTATTAATCTTTGGAATTAGCGGAAACATTCATTGGCTTTATGCAATTGTTCTGTCTTTGGGGAGCATTGTAGGGAGTTGGATTTCGGTTAAATTATCTATAAAAAAAGGAGAAAAGCTGGTTAAGTTTGTTCTGGCAATATCAATAATTCTTATGGCAGCAAAATTCTTTTTCGAATAAAGTAATCGAGAAACATTTTAAATTATCCATAATCGGGTAATCTGTCTTAAAGAGTTTTTCCAGCTCTTTTTGTTTTTCCTACCTTTGTTTTATTCAAACAGAAGACCCTAAAAACAAAACATGGTGTGTTGAGACTTTTAATTATAATTCTGTTATTTAGTTTTTTTTCAATCGATGTTCTAAGTCAGGAACAGAATATAAATATTCCCTGGTTTCCAGGCGAGGAATTGAAATATTCTTTTGGTTGGGGTGTTTTATCGCTTGGTAGAGCTGAAATTTCCTTTGATACTGATCATAAAAACTGTGAGACCTATATTGTTGCTTCGGCAAAAAGCTCTGGTTTTGCAAGGTTTCTTAAAGATATTCAATATAGCTTTGAAACCTGTGTTCAAGGAAATAAGGGATTACCCTATTCCTCTGCCAGAAAAGTAGTTGAAGGTAGTTTTCATGATTATGATATAGCCTATTACTACCATGATATCAGGGAGGACTCTTCTATTGTTTATACCAAAGAATTGGATTCTGTTGTAGTTGAAAAAGATATCAAAGATATCATAACTGGTTTTTTCTTTTTCAGATCAAACATTGTCATGAGCGATCTTAATGATTATAAAATTGATACAATTACAACTTTTTTCATTGACTCTGTTTGGAACCTTGTAATCAAATACGGAGGTGTTGAAACCATTAATACAATACATGGGCCGGTGGAGTGTTTAAAATTCTATCCCGAAACAGAGGTTGGTTCATACTTTAGCGAAAAGGATGATATGACACTCTGGATTTCGAATGACAGCAGGCGAATTCCCTATAAAATCTATGTTGATTTAAAGGTAGGTTCCATAACAGCAGAGCTCCAATCATACACGCCACCAAAAACATCAAAAGTTAAAAAACACTAATTAATTCTCTGGCACAAGTTACTCATTGCACAATAGTGCTTTTTTAACTAATTTGCTTACCATATTTTATTATTAACCAATCAAACCTAATAATGAAAAAAATTGATCGTCGTTCTTTTTTGAGGACAACTTCAGCTGCCGGTGGCATGGTATTGGTTTCACCTTACCTCGATGGTGCTTGGTTTGTTCAATCAAATAAAGGATCCACAGGTTATTTCGAATCTGAGTTCGGAATTAGCATGGAAATGTGCCGGAAACTTTTGGAAACAGCCCTGATGAGAGGTGGAGATTTTGCTGATCTTTACTTTGAACACACACTGAATAACTGGTTAATGCTTGAGGATGGTAAAGTCAACCAATCTTATGGCATTGTTAAATTAGGAGTAGGAATACGAACTGTAAAGGGAGATCAAATCGGGTATGGATATACCGAAGATCTTAGCGATGAAGCCATGCTTTCCGCAGCTAAAACAGCTTCCTCTCTTGTAACTGAAACCCAAACAACGGTGGCTTCAGCTTTCACAAAACTTTCTGCAAAAAATTATTATCCTTTACAGAATCTGAATGAAGTTCCATTAACCGATAAACTTCCGTTAGTTCAAACAATCAACACAAAGTGTTTTGAGAAGTCGGGCTATATAAAAAATGTAAGAGCCGGCTTTCATGACAGCATGAAGAGGATAATGGTTGTAACCAGCGATGGTTTAATAGCCGAAGATATTATACCGCGTAATTATCTGTATGCATCGGTTGTTGCCGAGAAAGACGGTAAGAACGAACAAAGCGGGTGGAACCTCGGCGGCCGACATGACTTCTCGTATTATTCAACCGATGTTGCTGAAAATATTTCTGATGAAGTAGTAAAACGGGCAGTTAAACAATTTGATGCCATTCAGCCACCTGCCGGCGAAATGCCTGTGGTTCTTGGTCCGGGAGTTACCGGAATTTTATTGCACGAGGCAATTGGTCATGGAATGGAAGCAGATTTTAACCGCAAGAATATTTCAACATACAGTACAATGATTGGCAAAAAAGTAGCTGAACCTTTTGTTACTATTGTTGACGATGGTACGATAGATCAGCAACTGGGGTCAATAAACTTTGATGACGAAGGAAGTCAAAGCCAGAGAACAGTGCTGGTAGAAAATGGTGTGATGACCAGTTATCTGCATGATAAAATATCAGCCAAATATTATGGTGTTAAACCTACCGGAAACGGACGTCGTGAAAGTTATGAGCATCAGCCGGTTCCAAGAATGCGTAACACATATATGATGAGTGGTGATGAATCTCCCGAAGATGTGATTAAAAAAGCTAAGAATGGTATTTATATCGAAGATGTAAGTAACGGGCAAGTGAAAATAGGAGAAGGTGATTTTGCCTTTTATGTCTCACAAGGACGAATGATAGAAGATGGTAAATTAACAGCACCCATAAAAGACGTGAATATTATGGGCAACGGCCCAAAAATGCTTGCAAATATTACTGCGGTGGCAAATGATCTTAAAATACATGAAGGCGGAGCCGGTTCGTGCGGTAAAGCCGGGCAATCGGTTCCGGTATCGTTTGGATTACCGACTTGCCTTGTTAAGTCATTGACTGTAGGTGGAACTAAACAAATGGGAGGTGTATCATGAACAAGGAAATGCTGGACCTTTGTAATTGGATAATGGATGAAACGCTAAAAAACGGCGCATCCGATTGTAAGGTTAGTCTGAATAAAAGACGTATTGTTGAGATTAACTACCGGAAACAAAAGCCGGAATCAATAAAAGAAGCAACCACCAGGAGTTTAAGTCTTGATGTATATCTGGACGGTAAATTTGCTGTTCAATCAACCCCGGATCTAAGGAAGACTTCGTTGGAAACATTTATAAAAAAAGCATGCGAAAATGCTAAGTATATCGAAGCAGATCCATACAGAACTTTGCCTGGCAAAGATTTAATTAAAGGCAAACAGGATATTGATCTTGAACTATATGACAATAGGGTTAAAGATTTTGCGCCTGACTTAAAACATAAAATGGTACAGGAAATCGAAGAGGCTTGTATTAATAAAGGTGGCGATAAGGTAATTTCTGTTGAAGCCGGTGCAGAGTTTTCCGAGGATGAAAATCTTGAGGTAGCCAGTAACGGACTGGTAAATTCAACCCAAAAAACCTCGGTTTGGATTGGGGCTTCTATGGCCGCCCAGGATGAAGGAGACAGAAGGCCAAACGGATACCATTGGGCAGGTGCCCGGTATTTAAACGATTTGCCAAAAACAAGTGATGTTGGTATAAAGGCTGCTGAGCGCACCCTGGAGCTACTTGGTGGAAAGAAAATGCCAACCGAAAAGTTGCCGGTTATTATTGAAAACAGGGTGGCAAACAGGCTCCTTAATGGCTTTATAGCCGGGATGAACGGAGGAAACATTCAACAACAACGTTCCTTTCTGGCGGATAAAAAGGGAGAGGTAGTGGCCAGTCCAAAGTTAAGCCTTATCGACGATCCATTTGTTAAGAAAGGCTTTGGAAGTCGTCTTGTTGATGGCGATGGTCTCCCTGCCCGGAAAAGAATAATGCTTGATCAGGGAAAGGTTGAAGAATTCTTTATCGATTGGTATTACAGTCGGAAAATGGAATGCCAACCCACTACCGGAGGTGCTTCTAACCTGATTTTGAAGCCGGGAGAAAAATCTCTTGAAGACCTTATGAAAGATACAGGCAGAGGAATTCTGGTTACAGGTTTTATTGGAGGTAATTCAAACTCAACAACTGGCGACTTTTCAATTGGAATTATTGGGCACTTATTCGAAAATGGTGTTCCTGTGCAGGCTATTGCCGAGATGAATATCGCTGATAATCATCTGGAGTTCTGGAAAAAACTTGCCGATGTTGGTAATGATCCCTGGAAATACAGCAGCTGGAATATCCCCAGTCTTTTATTTGACGACATTGTTGTTGCAGGGGTATAGCTAAATAAAAAAGTCAGAAGACGAAAGACAGAAGTAGTTCTTTAAATCACTTGAAGATTTGCTTCATTCTTTCGTCTTCAAACTTCCAGATATTGTTTTTTGAATTTATTCGTAATTTATTAACCTTAATATTATAGTTAGCGGTTATTGTAAATGCAGACGAACTGAACCTAAATCATAATATTTGTATGGAAGACTTTAAATCAGAAATCTTAGACAAGATTTGTTATACAGACCTTGTTTATGAAAGGATTAAAAAGAAACTGAACATACAACTCACAAAAGATGAAATCGAAACAATGATTCAGGAAATTATAGAAGAAACAGAATTAGCAAAATTTCAGAAAACAGGAAAAAATATTTACATTACAAATAATTATAGAAATATTAGGCTGACAATTAATTCTTTCACCAATAGATTAATTACAGCAGACAGATTGAAAGAAAAA
>JAFGVA010000122.1 GCA_016938235.1 Bacteroidales bacterium
AGCTATTTTCACGCTGAGTAATGAATTTAACGGTCGCCTGTCTGTCCTTCTCAATAAAGGCAGGTTTATAGAGCATCAATAATTCACCGGCCGGGAGCCTGGTTACAACGCGCATGGGAATATAACATCCGCCTGATGACAAGGAGGAGAATGCCCGTGCCATGGCATCAATTGCCTGGTTCATAGAATAATATTGCTTTATTTCTGCAGCCTTTATTATCCGCATTGGGTTTCCTGATATTATATTTTGGCTCATGGATTATTGTTTTTGCTTCGGCCGGACAATCTTACCACCTTTTGCCGGGCGTCACTGACCATATCAGAGGTTGTCTTTACGGAGAGCAATCCCATGGCAAGACGTGGTTAAGCAAATGTATCTTTTTTGGTTCATTATTTCCAACTTTTACTGTATTTGCCCGGTCTTTTTCAGAGACTCTCCCCGGAGTTCTGCATCGAGCGATTACAATCATGAATTCAGGGGATAGTTTGATTGAAATGCCGGAAAGATGTAAATCTTTTAAAAGATTTTGTAACACTCTTCTATTCAAATTGACCCATCTTTCACAAATTATTTTTTATAGGCCCGAATTCGAAAATCCTTAGGGGTATAAACACAAACTAGAATCAATGAAAAAAAAATTCTCATTTGCATTCATCCTGATTCTGTTCTTTGCTTGTTTAAATGCACAGGAGAGAATTGTAAAAGTTGATTTTGAATCGGGATCCTTTTACAACAATCCCAAAATCCCGTTTGATGAACCATTTGCGATAATTGGTGAAACCGGGAGCGATATCGAGTTTGTGAAAGTAAATATTTTCTACGAAGGGAAAAGCTATGTTCTCCATTCCTTTGTTTGGAACAGAACTGAGAACAACGCCTCGGGAACCTTTAATATTGTTGTTCCTCCTATGCTGAGATCCAACACTAAATACGACTTTGAGGTAATTATTTATAAACTGTTAACAAAGTCCCAAAAGGAAGAATTACTTAAAGATGTAGAGGAGCGAACCCGGTTTCTATTAATAAATAACATGTATTTTGACGGGAAAAATGTAATAGTAAATAAGCCCACAGATGTTTACAATAATTTAGGTCAACTCATCACCGAGTCGCTCAAACATTATGAGTCAAAGAACTCGATCCCCATACAGGCTCCCTCCTCCCTGGTACTGGAGGAGTTAAAAAAGCAAAGTGATTTCAGATTCAGCAGGTTTTTCAAAAGAGCACCCCGTATTGAAAGAGATGATATTGCGAATAAATTCATTACTGAAAAGGTGGAATATCTTCTCAGTATTATCAGCTCTGAACTTGCTCCCTTTGTAAACAGCCAGTTGGTGCAGCATCACAGGCAGGCAAACATCAAGACCGTGGAAACTGATAAAGAGCGTTTTACTTTGCCGGTAAATATTGGTATGTATGCATGGGACAAAACTGTCAGCATAAGCAATACATCCGTACACAATATCGATTTCACACCAGGGGCAGGTTTAACAATACCTTTCAACAATAAAAGCAGGCTGATCTCAAGAACGCGTATGTTTGATTCTTTTGGTATTTCGGCCGGAGTATTGTTTCAACCTGTTGTTGATGACAACGGGACCGAGTTTGTAACCCCGGGTGTAAACCTGCCATTATATGTGGGACTTGGATTACGGGTATTTAAAGTAGTCCGCCTAAACGCGGGAGTACTCGTAATTGGTGAAAAAGGGAATCAGGATTTTAATAGTTTATCAGTTTTACCATCCGCCGGATTGGCGTTAGAACTTAACCTATGGATAGGAATAAAAGAATAGCAGGATTTGTTTTTGCAGGTATTATTGCGCTTGCCATAACTGCCTGTAAGGTTCAACAACCGGGTTACGTAGGGTTATATATAGACAATTCAATATCAGTCAGTGACACTATTGACCCCGTTGAGGGGCCGCTGAGCATGCCGGATACTACCATGACCCAGGTAGTTGATAAAACAGCTGGCATAGAGGCAGAGTGGACGGATTCTTTGCGCCCTTCAGAAGAACTGTTTAAAATATCTTCTGACACAGCTTATCAGCACGTAGTAAATGAACTGCTTCAAGCCATTACTGACTCAATTCAACTGCTGCGTCACCAGATAAATCTGCTTCAAAATCAACATGTCATTAAACCCGACACGAATTTCCCGGGTAAAATAATCCACAAAGTTCAGCAATTGGATAGTCTGCAACCTGAATTTGAATGGAAGCAACAGATTCAGGTAAAAAACGATACGATTGCCATGTTGCGCAATCAGGTGACTGTATTAAATAAATCTGCTGGCTTGAAAGCAGATACTGTTTATATTACAAAAGAAATAGTAAAGCTGCTCAAAGGAGACAGCCTTCAAGCAGACGATGAAACCACCCAACTGCTGCGGACCAAAAACGACGCTATAGCTTTTTTGCGCAAACAAGTGCATGAACTAGAGAACAACGGCAGCATAAAAACTGATACTATTTATGTAATTAAAGAAACAGCCAAATTGCCTGGCGACGACAGCCGGCAAACTGACCTCATGACTTTTCAACTGATTAAGGCTAAAGACGAACAAATTCAAATGTTGCAGAATCAATTGAACGCAATGCAAACTGCAACTGCCATGACGCCCCAACATACTCAGATTACCATGGAACCGCCGGCACAGACAGGGCTCCTGGGAAGTCAGAAAACCGACCATTTGACCCTGCAACTGCTGCAGGCTAAAAACGATACAATATTTTTTTTGCGAACCCAGCTTTACAATTTGAGGCTCCAATCAACCGCAAAAGATACAGTTATCATGGAAACCGGGGGCAAAGACATGCAACCCCTAATAGATACAGTTATCGTGGGAAACGAGGGTAAAGTTATGCAACCTGCAAAAGATACAGTTATCGTGGGAAATGAGAGCAAAGTTATGCAACCTGCAAAAGATACAGTTATCGTGGAAAATGAGAGCAAAGACATGCAACTTGCAAAAGAACCTGTTTCCGAACAGGAAACATCTGACTTTTTTCAGGCATCACAAGACACTTTGCAGTTGCTTAAAGTTCCAGTGCCAAGCCTGGAAGAACAAATTATCCCAGGCATTGATACTACTGTTCTTTCCAATATGGATAAAAAAGATGTTCCTTCCCCGGCGATAACAGATACCATCCTGCTGGTTGCATATTACGAACAGGGAGAAATCAAACCACTGGAGGAAGAATCGATTTTAAAACAAATAAAAGAATTTTGCAGCAGCAAAAATGTGACGAAAATAGAACTTTCGGGATATACTGATAGTTCAGGTAATGAATTAATAAACAAAGAAATCACAAATACTCGTCTTAACTATTTATTTGAAAAAATTATTCCATGGATTGCGAAGGAGAAGGTATTTTTCCAGAACTTCGGAGATGCTTTTGCATCAGACAGGGCAGTGATTAATGAACGCAGAATTGAAATAAGAATACACACTAAATTGAAAACGGGATAAACATAATAACTATGCTCTTGAATTTACTGCAAAAAACTTAGCAGATTCAGGCAGGTTAAATCCTATAAAAACAATCAAATATAAAATTATGACAACGAACGAAGAAAGTAAGGATTCTGGCAAAAATACACCAGCAAAGGACCAAAAGCCAGTTAGCAGTTCAAGGGGTAAGGCATCGGATTTCCTCAGAAGACATATTGCTGCAGTGGTATTAGCCATTATTTTAGTTCTGGTTATTATCTGGTTCAGTGTAAAGATTGACAACACTAAGGATCATTTTGAAAATGAAAAAACCCAACTCATTACACAGTACGAAACCGAGCGCGATAGCCTTCAAATTAAAAGTTTAGAGTTCCAATCAACCGTTTTCTCGTGGTCAATTCGAAGCGAGCTGCTGAGAGATAACATGGAGAACCTGAACCAGCTGTTAACGATATTTGTGCAGGAATCGGCTGCCAATCTGGTTCAAATTGTTAACCCCGAAACGAGGGAGGTTATGCTTTCGTCCGATAAGATTTACGAGGGAACCAGGTATGACCAGGAAGTTAATTTTGAGATTAACCACCCGGTGATTACTAAGGATGACAATAAGATTAGCATTATAACCCCCATAATGGGTTTTAGCAACAGAATCGGGGTTTTGATAGTTGAGGTGAAGTGAGATTAGCTTCTCAAAATGCACCGACTTAGGTCTGCTGCCGTTTTAATGTTGCGGAATGCTGAGAAGATTGCCGCAAATGCTGAGCTTTGCGGCGGACTTCCATGGGGCCGGCTGAAAGAGAAAAAGCCTGTAGTACGCTGTGCTCACTACGGGCTTCATTTTTTCTCCTGCTTCTGAAAGCAAGCTTTCATCGAACAGAAAAAATAAAGCCCGCCGGAAACTGTGACAGCTATCTGATAGCCGGATGTGATCAAGTAGTACGGCTTTTACAGGCAGTGGCCACAGTGAAGAAATTCAAAGAACTGTGATGGAAGAAAAAGAATAATTTCCACATTTGGGTTTTAATCAAAACCTGATAACGATGCAAAGTGCAGAAAGTCTAAAAAGAAGAATAGAAATGGAAGGAAGAAATGATTTGATAAGAGAATCTCCTTCCGGATCCACAACGATTAAAGTAGGGGACGATTCTAATTTAAGTGAGATCCTTGTCTTTACTTCCCTGTGTAATGTATATATAGTTCAGAAAAAGGAACTGATGGACAAGTTCCAGGCACTGCAGAAAATTGATCTTGAACCGGGGGAAAAACCGATCTATCTGACTGGAGAAAAGAGATATAAAGGTTTTCTGATTGTGGCATTTGAAAATGGCAAAATCGGTAAAATTTCTATGGAAAGTTTTCAAACCGAGTACACAAGGAAAAAACTCAGGAATGCCTTCAACAGCGAATCGCGATTGGTTTTCATTGAACTCATTGAACAAGATATTGACCTGGTTGCCATGAGCAGCATTAAAAAGGTTGTTTTGTTCAACACCTCTCAAATCAATGTGGTGGGAAGCAGGTCAACAAAAGGTGTTCAGGTTATGAAACCGAAGGATGGCAGTATCATGATAAAAGTTATTCGGCTGGAAAATACAAAACTAACTGATCCTGAATACTACCGTAAGAGTGAATCTCTTAATGCAATCGGATTTTATTTAAAACCAGATGATGAAATCTAATTTCTGGCCCACCGCGGACTTCCAGAGAGGGATTCATAGAAATAGTTGAGAAGATTGCCGCAAAGGCTGCGCTTTGCGGCGGACTTCCAGAAGGCCGGCTGATAGAGAGTGAGAAGATTGCTCGTCCTCCCTTTGGTCGGACTCGCGGACTTCCATGAGGTCGGCTGAAAGAGAAAAATGACCTTTTCGTTTCACTCAAAGGATCTTTTTTATTGTCCTTTCGCTATCAACACCAAGCTGTTAACGCTTCAGGCCAATAAAAAAACCACCCCCGTTTTCCGGGGGTGGTCATTTTTCTCTTGTCGGGGTGAGAA
>JAFGVA010000123.1 GCA_016938235.1 Bacteroidales bacterium
TGTACTCGAAAGCTCGCGTTTATGGCGTGAAGTAGCCCAGGAAATGGCCCCCAATTACCCCGACATCCGTACTGAATACATGTTTGTGGATAACGCCGCGATGCAAATCATCCAGTGGCCAAAAAACTTCGATGTAATGGTAACCGAAAATATGTTTGGTGATATTCTGACTGACGAAGCCAGTGTAATCACCGGTTCGCTTGGATTATTACCATCAGCATCGGTTGGTATTCATACCTCTGTTTTCGAACCCATCCACGGATCATACCCGCAGGCTGCAGGTAAAAATATTGCCAACCCAATTGCAACCATCCTTTCAGCTGCCATGATGTTTGAATATGCTTTCAACCTGATGGAAGAAGGAAAGATCATCCGTGATGCTGTTGCTGCTTCGATGACCGAAGGTTTTGTTACCGAAGACATTGTCGAAGGCCCTGCGCAAACGACCTCAGCCGTTGGCGACTGGATTGCACACTGGATTGAAAAGAATTAAACTTAATGTTTTTAACCGTGTAAATATCAGGCGATTCAAATTCGTTTGTACCGAAAAGAACCGATCTTTTGGAAGAGATCGGTTCTTTCTTTAATAAAAATAAGTTTTAAAACTATAACAGATAATAACTCTATTTCTCTATAATTATCTGTTCCTGGCACAACACATATTCATTTTCGATATGGAGAAAATAAGTTCCGGGTGGCAAATCGCGCAAATCGAGTTTGCAATTTTCATCCGAAGTCTTAACAGTTTTTAGCAGTCCCTTTTTCTCGCTGTAAAGGCTAACCGTGTATTCCTCCTGCGACAAATCAACCGGGCTAAACCCTTTTTCCTTAAACTTCTCTTTCCTGGGTTTGAGTACGGCCTTACCTTTTGCCTGCTGCTCGTCTAACCTCATTACTGTAATTTCGGTACTAGCCGGGTTAGGAGCAATAACAAATGAAAACATATACCCCACAGCAAAAGTATAGGTGGTATTTATGGTTCCGCACGACGAGGTATTGGTATTTAAAACAAAGGTTGCATTCCCCGATGAATTTAAGGTTAAATACAAATTAGCTGCCACCGAAGAGCAATACTGGCTCCACGAATTAATACCCGTGCCACTTTGCAACGACCAGCTAAACGACGATGCCGGTGTGTAATAGACAGTTGTGCTAACCTGGCTGCCGGACTGAACAAAATTTACAGTATTTAGCGTGTGGCTAGTTCCGTTTTGTGTCCATGTACCGGTAGGCCAACCCAATCCGTTAACTGACTTGGAACGTTGCATAAATGTTTGCCCCTGACTGTTTTTAATGGTTGCAGTTATGGTGCATGTACCTCCTGTAAAGCTTGTTGCAACAGTATAGGTTGAACCGGTATTACCTCCAACCTGGGTTAGGTTATTATTGCTTTTGCTCCAGGTTACGCTGGCTAAAGCAGGAACCGAAACCGAATATTCCTCGTTTGAATTTGGGCAAACAGAACTTGCCCCGTTAAGCCCTTCACACGCATCTAAAATAGGCTCCGCACCAATAATAGCTCCTTGGAGAGAATTAAAATCATAGCCTGGATTAAGTGCAGTCAATGGATACCAATTATTAATATATTGCCCATACCATCCCCAGTTGCAATGAAACTCATTGGTTGTTTTATAACCATCAATCACCCAGGCATGGGCATAATCACCTTGAGAATCCTGTCCTCGATAATATATAGGTCTCTCATTATCAATATCATTTTTCAGCATATTAATCCACGTGCTTAGATTAAAATTGTCTTTCCATTTTAATCCATCGGTGTCAAATCCAAAATAATGTTCCATGGCATAATTGGCATTTGATGTGGTACCTCCGGTAGCACTATCAGTATAACTTACACCTATTGCTACTCCACAATGATAAATAAGTTCAGCGTTATCATCATCTGCTGAATTAATACTCATCGCATCCCAATCATAATCCTGGTCATAAAAATTTACAGTTAGCGGAGTAGTAAAATTTGGTGGAGTATAAGTCTTTGTCCCGTCTGGAAATACTCTGCAATTCCAATAATATAGAATTTGAGCCAAAGCAACAGCGCTACAGCCTGCGACGCAACGATTTCCAGTATTTGGATCTAAAGGACATGCGTTATTATAACCATTTTGCTGTCCCCAAGTTGTTTCGAGCAAGTATGTACTGGGAGTATAACTCTTTAAAGGAACAAAATTCTCATCTGAATAATTTTTCCATTTTGCAGTTATACTATCGTTTGCTTCTAATTTATCCTTTAAGATGACTTTCATTTCCTCTTTATATTCTTCAAGCAAAAACAACAATGCAGGAGGAGCATCGTCAAAACTAAAATTATTATCCAGTCCATAACCAATTAAAGGTTCAGCATTATCATCGGCAGTGATAATAATATAGCCCGTTGGGTTAAGATTAAATATCCGGTATACCACCAGGCCTTCAGTTTCAACAGGGAGTATTTCTTTTATTTCAATTGATTGTTTTGCTAACCCTGATCGTTCGGAAAAAACATTAAGGGCTACCTTTTCGGCGTTTTTTACAGTAACATTCTTAGCCGATAAGGTTAAAGAGAAGAGAAGAGAAGAGAAGAGAAGAGAAGAGAAAATAACTCTTTTAAAAAATGTGTTCATTGTTGGTTTCATTATATGTATCTTAAAAGGTTAATTTATTTTAGTTTGGTAAATACGGTTTCGAGCGTGCCATTTTCGATCATTTCATTTAATTCACCTAGTGTAAATTTACGTTCACGTTTGTTTAGCCCATCTAAATAATAATATGAAACAAATGGGTCATAATCAATTACTCTGGATTGAAGAAGATTAATGTCCCAGTTTGTTTTATATGGTTCATTAAAATTCACATATTCTTTTAAAGAAATATCCGTAATTGCACTGTTAAAATGGTATCCTTCAATAACCTCATATCCACTTTTTAAGCGCCATTTATATTTGAATGTAATATTACCCTCATCATCGATAATTATGTTAGCACTTTTTATATTGTAGTCAGGATAAGAGATTATTTCAACTTTATCATTTATACCAACTGAGATATTGGTAAAATAATCAGTCTTAGTTTTATATACTGAAAGGAATGGTGAACTTGACACTATTACACTTTCATCGGCATATTCTATTTCATCTTTCTGGCAAGCTGCCCCAATAAATAAAAAGAGCAGCATAATTGAGCTTAATTTTAAAATTTTTGGTTTCATCTTTTTTAGTTTTTAGCCAATAGCTTCAGGCTACAAGCTGTTTGTTTTAAAATTTAATATTCAGGGTAACGGCAGTTACCGGGCGTGAGAGCAATTAAGAGAGTTCTTGCGCTTATCAGTTTAACTGAATTAAATTTTAGATTGTGTTGTTACGGGCCGAGTTTCATATTTTTGGGTTTACTGATTAGTAATTTATCAAATAAGATGGTTCAAGTTAGAAAAAGGTTGCGTAATCAGCAAATATTTCAAACTTTTGTTTGGATTGCACGGCCTTTTCCAACGTTTTAAACGTTGGAAAAGGTTAAGCAGTAAAACCTAAATAAAAAGAGGGTCTTTTGTTTTTATATAGAGTCTTCAATTATTCTCGATAGCCCGGTATTCATAAACCAATTCAATGGGTTCCTGATCAGGAAATACAAGATTCTTCATTGTTGCTTTTACCGGTAAACCTTTGGAATTGTATTCATAAGTTATCTCGAACTTGTAAGTCTTCAGCCTAATTTGGACAGATGGGTATAAAAATTAAGAGATAGTTTTCTTAATTTAATAACCATAAAAGTTCAAAGAA
>JAFGVA010000124.1 GCA_016938235.1 Bacteroidales bacterium
ATTATGCTAAGTCTGAATAATTTTTTTCCTATTTTAGTGGTATACTTTTCGTGATAATCTCTGGTATACTTCTTCTAATATTTAACAGGCACAGTGCTCAATTGCACAAATTTTGGATAACCACCTCGTAATAAAACCCTTTCTATGATTCAAGTTTTAAACTTGAATCAGCTAATGAAAATAGTTCTTTGCTATGGAGGAAAAGCAATGTCTAATCAGGACATGGTCAGGTGTTGCAAGCATACACCAGCAAAGGGCATAATCTATATAGAACTTGGTCACGCGTTGCAAACGCGCGCCAGCAAAGTGATTGAGTGATTGGATTGTTTAAGTAATTGGGTGATTGAGCGATTGTAAGTATCTCATATCCAGTAATTCTAAATTCTCACCTCTCAATTCCCAATTCCCAATTCTCAATTCCCAATGCTCAATTCTCAATTCCAAAACTATTCATTCCTACATTCATAATTATACATTATACATTATAAATACCACATTGCACATTAAAATCTCTTTTGTACCTTAGTATCTATGTGTTATACCATTGAAAAAAATCTTACCCGCGAACAACTGGAAAAAAGATTTCAGGGTGAATTTAAGCCAAACAGGCCTTATAGTCCTGGTAAAAGAGTGTCGGCATTTACTTTACCCGAAGTGCCGGTAATATTGCAATCAGAAAGGTCGAAGATTGATTTATTAACCTGGGGTTTAATTCCTTTCTGGGCAAAAGACGCTGAAGTTGCAAATAACATGCGTACGATGACTTTCAATGCAAAGGCTGAAACACTAACAAAAAAAACCTCATTCAGACATACTATTGCCAGGCAGCGCTGCCTTGTTTTAACAAACGGTTTTTACGAATGGCAACACCGGGGGAAATTAAAAGCTCCCTACTTTATAAGCCTGAAAAATGATATTGCCATGCCCATGGCTGGTCTGTCTGACAGTTGGACAAACCAAGAAACCGGAGAAGTGATTAACAGCTTTACAATAGTTACAACGGCAGCTAATCCATTAATGGAACAAATTCATAATACAAAAAAAAGAATGCCGGTTATTTTCTTTCCGGAACAGGAAGAACTGTGGCTCGACAACCATACCGATTCAGAACAAGCATTATTACTTTTAAAACAGTTTCCTGAAGAAGAAATGCTTGCTACTGAAATTCAGACAGAAAGTTCGAATAAAGAAACCCAAATCCGCCTGTTTGATTAGTAAGAATCCAGATCAACTGCTTTCGTGTTCCAGCATTTCAGGAAAGTTTTTATTGGCATCAGAAGCTAAATCTATTGCCTCCTGAATATCCTTAACAGCATTAGCTGAAAGATTGTAAATTTGAACTTTCTCCTATGAAAATAAATTTACAGTCAAGCCAATCAGCATAACTGCAAACACAAAATTTCGAATCATAAACGAATGATTAGTTAAATTCCTTTTTAAGCTGTGTGCACCAGTCTTCCACTCGTTTATTATTTTGTTTTGCCTGGTTTTCAAAATCGAGAGCCAGTCCACAAAATTTATCATTACGCAAGGCAGATGAACTTTCGAAGGTATACCCGTCAGCTGATGTGAATCCGACAATTTCTGCTCCCTGCTTCTCAAGAATTCCGGCCATAAGTCCAACAGCATCACAAAAATTCTCGGGATATCCCTTTTGATCTCCATTTCCATAGATGGCAATTTTTTTACCTTTTAAATCAAGATCCTCAATAGCAGGAACAAATTCATCCCAGTAATTTGGTAACTCACCATCGAACCAGGTCGGGCAACCTAAAATCAGATTATCGTATGCTGTAAACATATCCTCAGTGACTTCTTCAGCGTCAATAGAGTCTATTTCCTTTTTATCAAAATTTTCAGCAATTTTTTTTGCTATTAATGCTGTTTTATTTGTTTTAAAACTATAAAAAAGTCCTATTTTCTTCATTACCTGATTATCATTAAAAATTAATATGCAATTAAATCAATCATTGCTTTTTCTATCTTTTCGGCATTCGGCAGAATAGCTTTTTCAAGTATCCTGTTGAAGCCAACCGGAGTAAAAGTTGATCCAATCCTGCGTACCGGTCCGTCAAGGTATTCAAACGCTTTCTCGTTAATGGTTGATGCAACCTCACCACCAAAACCGGCAAACACCTTATCTTCATGAACTATTAAAGCTTTTCCGGTTTTCTTAACAGAGCTTAATATTGCTTCTTCATCAAGTGGCAAAAGCGATCTTAAATCTATCACCTCAATATCAAAGTTCTTTTCTTTTGCAAGCTTATTTGCAGCTTCCAGACACATGTGGGTAGTATTACCATAAGTAAACACCGAAAGATCTTTACCTTCTCTCCGGGTCCTGGCTTTACCAAAAGGAACTTCAAAATCATCAGGAACAGGAGTAGCAGCAATTGGTGCCTGGTACAAAGCTTTTGGTTCCATAAATACTGTTAATCCACGTGAGCGCATGGAAGTTCTTAACAGTCCGGCTGCATCGTCAGCAAACGATGGATAAACAATCCTGCATCCAGGTAAACTTGTAAGAGCAGCCTCGATATTTTGTGAATGATACAGACCACCACCAATATAACCACCAGACGCCAGTCTTACAGTTATATTTGGCGAAAACTGACCTTTAGAGCGCCAGTAATCATGTGTTGTTTCAACAAACTGTTCCATTGCCGGCCAGAAATAATCGGCAAATTCGGCTCCTTCAACAACCAACCTTATTTTATCGCTAAATCGTGACATGCCGTTAGCAGTACCCATAATAAAATCTTCGGCAATCGGTGCATTGAACACACGACCAACACCAAATTCCTGTTGCATACCCTTCGAAACGTTGAATATTCCGCCTTTCTCTTTATTGGCAATATCCTGTCCCCAGATATAAGTATCGGGATTATGCCGAAACTCGGCTTTTAAGGTATCGTTTATACCCTCAATAAGCTTTTTCTTTTCACCTTCTAATTGGTGAGTACCATCGGGATATTTTTCTGAAACATAGGGTTCAGCAATTACAAAATCGAAAATTGAATCGGGTGAAGGATCTGGTGCTGCAAGGCCTTTTTTATGTGCAGCTTTAACCTC
Source organism: Bacteroidales bacterium (assembly GCA_016938235.1). Classification (GTDB taxonomy): domain Bacteria; phylum Bacteroidota; class Bacteroidia; order Bacteroidales; family UBA10428; genus UBA10428. Next base: position 3,073 of record JAFGVA010000124.1, read on the forward strand.
TGCCTTAACTTCCTCATCAATTTCAGCAATTTCTTCCTCTGACAAACGATTGTATCTGGTAAGCAGTCTTTGGAACTTTGCTAAGGGATCGTATTCTCTTGTATACTGAAGCTCATTGTCGTCGCGATACAGTTCGTGCTTGTCGGAATTCGAATGTGAGTGCAATCGCACACAATTAGCATGTACAATTACCGGCATCTGGTTTTCAATGGCCCAAGCCTTTGCTTCAGACATGGCATTCATTGAATCAAAAACATCTTTACCGTTACAATGAATAATACGCAGGTTTTTAAGTCCGCTGTAATTGTTCGCCGCTTTACGGTTTGCTGTCTGATCTTTCTTCGGTACCGAAATACCATAACCATTGTCCTGGAAAACAAATACTACAGGCAATTTTTCATTTGATGCCCCGTTAATAGCTTCAAAAACATAACCTTCGGAAGTTGAAGATTCGCCCTGACTGCTTATAACAACACCATTTTGTTTATACCTGTTAAAAGCTCTACCTGTTCCTGTTGCGTGTAATGTATGATTGCCGGTACAGGAGGACACATTATGAATATTGAATTCAGGCTTGGCAAAGTGATTGGACATATGCCGTCCGCCACCAGCTACATCGGTGTCTTTTGAAATGCCATTGTAAATGATTTCTTCTGCGGTTAAACCTGCCGATAAAGTTGTTAACAGATCTCTATAATAAGGATAGAGATGATCTGTTTTTTTATCAAATACCTGTCCGATAGCCAGCTGAATACCATCGTGTCCGGCATAGGGAGCATGATACGACCAACCTATGGCCTGTTTGAGGTAATTTGGAGCCCGGTTGTCTAATGCACGCCCCAGTGCCATAAGATGATACCACTTTTTAAGTATTTCTTTATCTGTCTTTTTTATTCCGAATTTTATCTCTACAGGAATATCTGTATATGCCATATTTCTATCTTTTTTCTTTACAATTAAACAGCACGGTTCATATCAAATTGCTCTAACGAGTCGGCCAGGTATTTAAGAAAACCGCCAGCCAAAGCACCATCGATAATCCGATGGTCATAAGTTAATGCCAGTATCATTTTATGCCTTATTGCAATTACATCTCCGGTTGGAGTTTCAATAACTGCGGGTTTTTTCTCTATTGTACCGGTTGCGAGAATAGCTGCCTGTGGCTGATTTATTATCGGCGTACCAGTGAGGTTTCCAAAAGAACCAAAATTCGATATGGTGAATGTTCCTCCCTGAATATCATCAGGATTAAGTTTGTTGTTTCTTGCATCGTTTGCAAGTTTGTTCATATCAACAGTTACACCAATCAGGCTTTTCTGGTCGGCATTTTTAACTACCGGAACTATTAGATTACCCGATGGTAAAGCCACTGCAATACCCACATTCACATTTTTGCGAAGAATGATGTTCTCACCATCAACCGAAGCATTAATTCCGGGGTATTTCTTCAGGCTTTTTGCTACTGCCTCGATAAAAATCGGCATGAAAGTAAGCTTTTGTCCTTCGCGCTTCAGAAACTCCTCTTTCACTTTATTTCTCCAAAGAACAATATTGGTTAAATCCGCTTCGATGAAATTTGTAACGTGGGGTGATACCTGTTTTGACATCACCATGTGATCGGCTATCAGCTTACGCATGCGATCCATTTTCACTATTTCATCACCGGCTGAAGCTGTAACCGAAGGAGCCTGAACAGTTTTAGCTTGTATTGGCTGTGCAGCAGCTTGTTGTGAGCCGCTTCTCTTGTTATCGATATAGTCAAGAATATCTTCTTTCTTTACCCGGTTATTGTGTCCCGTGCCCTGAATAGAATTAAGCTCATTTTGTGAAATTCCCTCTCTGGCTGCTATGCTTTTTACCAAAGGTGAATAGAATCTTCCGGAATCTGAAGAATATTCTTTTACCTGTTTTTTTTCTGTGGCTGAAGGTTCCTTAACTGCCGGTTCCTCTTTCTTTGAGTCTTTTGTTTCTTCTTTTGCTTTTTCGGATGGTTCAGCACCTGCTCCCTCGCCTTCTAAATCAATAACTGCAATAACTTCGCCAACGGGCACCAAAGCTCCCTCTTCAAATAATACCTTAGCTAAAACACCATCAACAGGAGAGGGTATTTCTGAATCGACCTTATCTGTGGCTATCTCTAATAATACATCTTCTTCTTCAATGGTATCTCCCACTGATTTAAACCACTTGGTAATTGTCGCTTCCTGTATACTTTCGCCCATCTTTGGCATAAGAATATCGAATGTCGCCATATTTACTATTTTAACTTAAATTTTATCTTTTGCTTATATTCTCAAATAACAGAACTTACAAATAAATGTTCATCAAGAACAGTCAGCAGAGCATATCTCTACTCAAATTTACTAAGCCACTAAATGTAAACCAAGAGTAAAACCAAAAGAAATGTAAAAAAACTCCCAAAATGGGAGTTTTTTGATATTATTGAATTACAGACACTTTAATAGTTTCTGAAACATCTGCATTAGTTAGGGTAATAATAAAAATGCCGGGATCGAGTGTCAGATGTAAATTTGTATTTAAAATTGCAGCATTATATACTACCCTTCCATCAAGCCTTGTGACGATGATATGTGATAACCCTTCAGAAGGTAAATCCAAGAAAACATGACCATCAGTAGAGGGATTTGGGTAAATATGAATAGATTTTCTTAACTCTTGCGGATTATCTACCTTACTTATTTGAGGTTCTCCGATAGCTTCAATGGTTTCCTCACCCATCAGGTAGTTTATACTGGAAATATAGTTGTTACCAGAAATTGTTACTTCGTGAGTTGAAGTTTGCGGTAAACCTGGCTCTTCTATAATTATCAGGTAATCACCATCTTCAATGTTATAGAAACTAAACATACCATTATCATCTGTTTCGGTAATGGCAACGATATCATACTCACTCTTCTTCTTCCCGGTAACTAAAGTAGCTTTTGATTGTGGACGAGGCTTATTCTCTGTTGACTTAAAAACATCCTCTTCATCTAATTCATTCACGAAACCCTCTAATATGCAATTTCCTGTGTTTTGAGGCAATTCACGGGCAAAGATATAAAGGTTAGCAACTGTTGCTTCTTTTACTTCTATCCTGGCTGCCTCTTCCCAATGAGCCATCGCCGGAAAATACACCGGAGCAAACTGTTTGCCATCATTTTCTTCAGGGAATGCATGCAATATATAAATACCATAAGGAACATCAGAAAAAAGAAACCTGCCATCATCTCTTATTTTTACTGAATCGGCTATAATACAGTTTTGGTACATTGCATATCCCAGCAGCTTAACATATCCACCCGCAATGGTAAAGCCATCATCATCGATTACAGTACCTGAAACCTGTGAAACACTACCATATTTCACATAAAAATTACCATCGGTTATTAATTCGCCTAAGTTTACACCACCTAATGAAGCGTTTTCTCCATAAAAATGGCCTGAAATAAATACATTACTGAAATTATCAACACCAAGAGAATAGATATCGATATTGTTTAAATCTTCATCTTCGTGGCTAAATATAAAATCAACTACACCCGTATTGCTTATCCTTCCGAAAAAGTCAATCTGCAAACCTGTTAATTGTTCAACCGGCCATTCACCAAAAGAAAAGCCACTATAAGTGTTTCCATAGAAATATATATTCCCATATCTATCCTGAATTGCGTCTTTAAAGTATATATCCGATAAATTTTCTGCGGAAAGAAGCGGAGTCGATTTGAAGGAATAAACATTTTTATCTATTTGAAAAGCATAAAACCCCAGATAAGTGGAGAAGTATTTTCCCATAAGAAGAATATCTGAGCTGTCATTCGTCATTAATGTTGCTTCATTCTCATAATCTGACACATACGGCAGGTTAGTATTTAGATTCTGATCCCAGATCGACTGCATATCAGCATTGTAATTAGATAAAAGCAAATCGTAACTACCCACCGAAGAAAATGTTGAACCATTCAATCCTAATGCTGTTGATTGAAACAATACAGAAAAAACGGGGGCTCCATCATGGTCAATTGTCATCGATTCCGGAATTATGGTTCCATCACCTGTGCACCTATTTGCCCAATCAGCGTATCCTTTACTGTTGAATCTGGCAAAAAAAGCATTCTGAACACCTGTATTATAAACAACAGAATCGCCAAACCAGTATTTATTTGTACCACTAACTGTTCCCATAGCAAAAATGCTTCCGCCCGATCCTGTTTTCATTGCTTTCAACTGAATACTGCCAACTGTATCCTTTTCAAATACGGGCTTACAGCTATTTAGCCATTCTTCATTACCATCAGGAGAGTACTTTGCCAAAAACATAAGCTGTTCCGTTTTCAAACCTACAATTGTTGTATCGGCAAAAGTTAGCTTCTCACCTGCAAAATTACCTCCAAGAGCAAGTGCTCCGGCTTCATCAAGAATGAGGCTTTCAATAGTCACATTTGAGTAATCACCAGCTGGGTTTATTGTATTCACCCACATTAAAAAACCATTTTTAGAAAACTTAGCCACAACCTGGTTTTGGCCATCTGCCTTTAATCCGGTAATTATTCTTGAAGCTATATGTATTTCCGGTATATAGGGGGTATTAAAGCTTACAACTAACTCACCCTTTTGGTTAAATGCAGCTTGTTGAAGGTTAAAATAACTTCCTTCCTGCAAACCTATAATAGGATGCAAATAAACCAAATCGCCATTCGGCCTTGTTTTAAGAACAAATATTCCGCCTCCTTCCTGCCCCGGAGTGCCTACTATAATTTGGTTAAGATACCTCATGGTATCATAAAAAGAACCAATAAAATAGGAATTACCAATGGTATCGGTAAATGCAAATTCAATACTTTCGCTTGAACCTGTTTTTGCATATTTAAACTTTGTATTCTGGGCGCTAAGATTAAAGCCTGATAAAATTAGTATGACAGCAAGGAGTATGTATCGTGTTTTCATGGCTGGAGTATTTTTTTTTTAAACGAATTGTGTCAAAAATAGTTACCTGGCTCAAAGTTAAATTAGTAAAAACCAGATAAAAAACTGACAATTGTTGAATAATTGCAGTTAGATTTTTCAAATAAATCTAAATTCTTATTCCCATTACAAGAATATCATCAACCTGTTCATAACCTTCTTTCCAATTCTCGATTGTTTTATCTAGAATTAATTGTTGCTCAGGCATTGGTTTAGAACTGATATTACACAAAAGTTTCCTGAAAACTGCTGACATAAATTTTTTACCTTCGTGACCTCCAAACTGGTCGGCATAACCATCAGAAAACATATACAGACAATCGCCCTTTTGAATTTCAATATCAATAGATTGAAAATGGTTCATTTCGCCAGAATGCAAGCCAACAGGCATTTTATCGCCTTTATATACTATAGCTTCAGAATCTCTTACCAGAACTAAGGGATTATAGGCTCCCGCAAACTGGGCTTTGTTTTTCTTATAGTCAATAATACACATCGCAATATCCATTCCATCCCGGGCTTCTTCATTCGCCTTGGTGTGTGAGAGTGTTGAAATTATCTGTTGCCTTAAGTTATCAAGAATTTCACCTGCATTTAATGAACCGGATGCTGTTACCTGGTTCAAAATCGAAACACCCAACATACTCATAAACGCTCCCGGCACTCCGTGTCCGGTGCAATCAGCAGCAATTGCAATTGTTTTCCCGTCTTTCTCATCAATCCAATAAAAATCACCGCTTACGATATCCCTGGGTTTGTATAGAATGAAATATTCTTTCAATAAGGGTTTAATCGTATCGTCTTTTGGTAAGAGTGCTGACTGTATATGCTGCGCATATTGAATACTATCGGTAATTTCCTGTTTTTGCTCTTCAATTTTATCTTTCTGTTTTTCTATTTCAAGCGTTCGTTCCTTAACTTTTTGTATGAGTACCTTTTTATCGTGTTTTAACTTTCGCTCACGCAGATTAACAAACATAAAAAATGAAAATATTATAAAGAATAATTGAAGACTCCTGGCCCACCATGTTTTCCACCAGGGGGGCAGTATTTCAAACGTAAACTCGGCAGGCTGGTTGGTCCATACACCATCGCAATTTGATGCTAAAACCTGGAATGTATACTTACCATGAGGCAGCTTTTGGTAGGGAATTGTCTGAATATCAGCTGTTGGGTTTGACCAGCTATTTTCATACCCAAGCAGCCTGTATTTATATTGATTGTTATCGGGTATTGTGTAATGAAGTCCCACATACCTAAAAAAAAGATTTCTTTTCGTATTCGGCAAAACCAAATCAATCGGAAGATTAGTGGCACTGTCAGTTTTTGTATAAAAATTATCAAGCCGGGTTGAATCCTTATATAGCTCAATGGATGTAATATATAATCTGGGAGCATCATTAAAAGTTAAATCGTACCCGGGGTTATACCTTACAATTCCATCCAGAGTACCAAACCACACATTTTGCTCCCGGTCAATTCCAATTGCACCTATGCTATTTTCAAGAGGGATAAATCCCTCATTGTAGCCATAATTGGTTATTTTATTGTTTTTTACATCCAGGTAATCAACCCCTTCATTATGGCCTATCCATAAATTGTCTTTTAAATCAGATATAACTGAATTAACTTTCCCTGATCTCAGCCCGGCATTCTTAGTGTAATTCCTGGTTGATAAATTAAAGCCTTTATCAAGTGTAACTGCCGATATTCCGTTCTCTGTAGCGATCCAGCCCAGTCCTTTACTGTCAAAGCAAATGTCGTTACAAATATTATCCGCTAATCCGTCAGCCTCTGTATAATTATGAAAAACAGAACCGTCCCAAATTGATAATCCATTTGTTGAACCGCACCAAATATTTCCTGTCGGATCAACAGTAACTGCATATAATTCATTATAAATTAAGCCCTGATTTTCATCAAATAATTTGTATTCTTTGCCATCAAAAACAATTAATCCCTGTATAGTAGCAGCATATATTTTATTATTATAATAAGCCAGGTCATTTGACCAGATATTATATTGATTGGTAATAAACAGGGAGTCTTTATAGTGTATAAAATTACTGTTATTATACAAAGTTAAACCTGCCGAGGTTCCAAGCCAGACCATATTATTATTTTCACGAATTATTGAAATTATATAGGAATCTGGCAACCCGTTTTCAATACTATAGGTTCTTACTACTCCATTGGTGTTTAAAACATTTAATCCTTCATAGGAACCAGCCAGTATATCCCCATTGTTTAGTATGCCAATTGAATATATTGTTGTGGAATTACCAACTAAATTATCTTTGTAAACAGTGAAATCGTATTTTCCAAGTTTTGAAACGCCTCCTGTTTCTGTGCAAACCCATATGTTTCCAGAATGATCTTCTTTAATTTCAGATACATTATTGTCTGCTAAGCCATTTTCCTTATTAATATGTGTAATCTGGTCATTATCATCAATTAGAAAAAGACCATTGGTTAAAGTTTTGGCCCACAACCTGTTATTGCTATCAAAAAGAAGCTGAAAAATCATACACTCTTCCAGATCCGGAGATGTAAATGGCTCAATTTTTTTTTGATTTATCCTGAACAGGCCGCCAAAATATGTACCAACCCAGATATTTCCTGCATTATCCTCGGCCAGTGAAAGCGTAATATTTGTAGAAAGGCCATTTTCTTCGTTGAAATAAGTAAAAGCATCGCCATTGTAACAAATAACTCCGGCTTCCTGTGTTGCAAACCAGATATTCCCCTGTTTATCTTCTAAAATATCCCTTATTATAAGGCCTTCCAGCTCAGGCCATTTATTTAGGACGGTATCATTTTCGAGAAGAAATAAACCATATAAATCTGCGTACCAGAAGTTACCTTTTGAATCAATTAAATGACATAAAGCAATATCCTCACTATAAAAACTCCCGTTTGAGAAATGAAATAAACTATCGTTGCGTACATAAAACAAGCCATTGTAGGTCGATGCCCAAATCGTATTATCAGCATCCTCAATTATTTCAGATATTCCTGTTGGGTTAACAGTTGAATCATAGGCTAACTGCTTTACTTCATTATTATATAAATACGATAAGGTTCCATTATATCCACCTACCCATATTTTTCCTGATTTATCAACAAACACACAACTAATAGAATTTTCTCCAAGCCCTTCTTTCTCGGTAAATGTTTTAAAATTGTATCCATCAAATTTAGCCAGACCAAGTTCTGTTGCTAACCAAATATAACCCTTTGTGTCCTGTGCTATATCATAAACACTCCTTGAAGGTAAGCCATCACGACCCGTATAGTTTTTGAATGGTATGGTTTGACCCGATAATCCAATACTATTAATTAGAATTACAATGATGAATATGCCAAACCTCTTTTTCAAATTCGATTAGATTTAGTTTAAATTTATGAGAAATTGGCGAATCAAAAAAAGAAGAACCACTAAAATGACTACAGATTTGTAATTCTGGAAATTTAATCCCGAAAACTAAAGTATAAAAAAATCCGACAAAGTTTTGTCGGATTCAGGTCTATGAATTGAATTACAAACTAATGTAACTTATGGAAGTTCAGCAAGTTCGTCATCTCCGGGTTCGGGCTCGATATTAAACATATCATTAACTGGCCATTTATCGACTGAACGTAAAGCCTGAAACATGGTTCTGGAAATGTCGTTATGAATTTTAGATTTTTTCCGGGTACTGGTATTTACCAGCATTACCCAGTTTACTTCGTTTTTATGACGCATAATGAGAGCTGATGTACCCGACATGGTTCCAGTTCTCCACCAGGTACCATAACCATCAGTTCCTCTCCAGCCAATTAGTTTTCTTGATAATCCCCGCGAATAGGTCATATAACCTATTGATTCCTGACTTAGAATATCGGGTCGGCTTTCAAAACCATCAATAGCAACCATTAATTTTACCAATTCGGGAGCCGAGGCAACCCATCCTCCGGCAGCACCTAAAAGTTCAACGTTGTTTCCTCCATAAATAACAGGAACAAGCTTTTTTGAACCATCAAATGCCCAAATATTCGATGCTTTTGTATGATTGTAATATTTTACTTCGTTTATATAAGCATCTTCTTCGTAGCTTCGCCCGATATGCATATCATATATTCCTAACGGGTGGAGTATTGCAAACTGCACATATTCTTCGTAATTCATCCCGGTAATTTTCTCAATAATTTGTCCAAGAACAGTATAACCAAGATTAGAATACTTATATTTTGTGCCAGGAGTATACGAAAGCTTATGATCAAGAGCATACTGTATAACATCTTCTATTTCAGCCGGTGGAGCAATTTTCCGTTTTCGTGCAACATACAGTGAGTTAAACACCGGATCGCTCATGTTCACATTCCAACCTGCAGAGTGGTTTAAAAGCTGATGCACCGTGATGTCCTCAACCCTATTATCAACATATTGCAAATAGATTGAATCATTCAGAATTCCATCAGGCCCAAAGACTTTTGAGCTTTTAGAAAGTTTCTCATCTTCAATAAGTTTCATAATAGTCACAGCTGTAATAAGCTTAGAAACACTGGCTATTCTAAACAGATGATACGATGAAACAGGTATACTATCTTCAAGGTTGGCATAACCATAACCTTTGGCATAAACAAGCCTTCCGTTTTTTGCTAAAGCCAACGAAGCGCCGATAATCTCATTATGGGCCACAAAGTTATTAATAACACCATCAAACTGCTTTGAAAAAGCAGTATCCACTAAATTATTTGAAATTTTATAGGAAAGAGGTACTATTTCTGAAAATGGTACATTTCGGTCGTTTTCCTTTTTATATGAAAACGACACAGCTATTTCTCCCAGAAAGAATAATAGTATTAATCCTCCAGTCAACAATACTTTTGGTCTCATACAGTCACATTTCTCAGTAATGGTTGGTCAGACCATTACATGATTTGCCTGCAAATGTAATTCATTTTACAAATACCATCCAAACCTGTACGCTATCGGACAATCAGCTTCATATTCAATAAGTTTGGTATTACATACCCTTACTGGTGTTGAAAGCTTTATTAACAGAAGCTGATTTTTGTGTTAATAATAATTTAAATCCTTAAGATTTTAAATTTGATTTAAATATATAATAGGGTTCATCTACAAAATCAATACGTTCGTCAAAGTTTTTTAGTCAAGCGGGCAAAATACTTTTATAAAATAATGAAAACAAGAGTTATTAACAATTAAACTTAAATAACTAATAATTAATAATTTGATGTATTTCATCTTCAAACCTTAACTATTATTTCGAAAGATGCTTTTCATTTATAACTTTATGCTTTAAAATTTCAATTTAAGAACCAATGATTGCTAAAAGAGGATTTGCCAGCGATAACAATTCCGGAGTTTCTGAAGAAGTAATTGCTAAAATAATTGAAGTGAACAAAGGCCATGTTGTTGGATATGGAGGTGATGATTATACAGGAAAAGTAATAGAGCTAATCAGACAAAAATTTGGCGGTGAGTGCTGGCCTTATCTTGTTTTTACAGGAACCGGCGCAAATGTTTTAAGCATTAGCGCTGCAACTAATTCAATAAATTCTGTAGTATGTGCCGAAACTGCTCATATCCAAGAAGATGAATGTGGAGCTCCTGAAAAATTTTCGGGATGTAAGCTGCTTTCTGTTGAGACTGAAGATGGAAAACTCAATCCCGAATTAATTACCAAACATTTGGTGGGTTTTGATTTTGAGCATCATTCGCAGCCAAAACTAATCAGCATATCCCAGCCTACCGAGATGGGAACAATTTATACTGTACAAGAAATTAAGAACATTGCAAATTTAGCTCACAAGCACAATATGTTTCTGCATGTTGACGGCGCCAGGCTGGCAAATGCAGCAGTAGAATTGAATTTACCTTTCGAGGCTTTTACAAAAGATGCCGGAGTTGATATACTTTCATTTGGCGGAACAAAAAATGGTCTGATGTCGGCAGAATCAGTTATTTTCTTCAGGAAAGAACTTACACTGTCTTTTAAATATATAAGAAAACAAGCAATGCAACTGGCATCAAAAATGCGTTACATGGCAGCTCAGTTCGATGCCTATTTTGAAAATGATTTATGGAAAAAAAACGCCTCACATGCTAATAAAATGGCCGGTTTACTTTATGAAAAAGTTAAAGATATTCCCCAGATTAAAATAACGCAAAAGGTTGAAGCAAATGGTGTTTTTGTTATTCTTCCAAAAGAGATAATTGAACCTTTGCGCAATGAATATTTCTTTTATGACTGGAATACAGCCCGAAATGAAGTCAGGTGGATGTGTTCATTCGACACAACAGAGGAAGACATTGAAGGCTTTGTAAAAAAGCTTAAAGACCTTCTAAATGGCAAAATAAAATGAGAGTTTTAACTCAACTTACCTTTCATCGCGTTATTCCCAACTTGTGCCGATAGTTATCGGCACAAGTTGGGAATGACGAATTGCATATTAAAAAATCCCGAAAAGCAAAGCTCTTCGGGATCCATAATCCAAAGTATATACTAAAAAAGTCTGTTTTCTTAAAAATACAATGCCGTTGAAAGAATAAGCTGGTTCATTCTGTGATCGAAGTCATAAGTGCTAGTACCTATTTTCACCCCTGTACCATATTTACTTAAATTACCTTCGTAGCGTAGTTCAATATTAAATTTATCAAAATCGAAACCAGCTCCCAGCTGATATCCAACGGTTGCACTCCTGCGAACATTCTCATCAAGAACCTGCGATTTTGAACTTACAATTTTCGTGAAAACCGGTCCTGCACCAAGTTTTAAAGTTCCAAACTTAACGCCTGCCAAAACGGGGACATCAACCTTATTAAAACGTTGTTTGCCAATCTTGTCAACACCACTAGCCGACAGATCATCCAAAGTAACGTCATTTGTTAAAGTTGAAAACAAAAGCTCAGGCTGAACAAATAATCCTAAAACTTCAATTTGTGAGGTAAGACCAAAATGAAATCCCATTCCATTATCATAAACAAGTTTATAATTATCGGGCTGTTCAATCATTTTTACTTTGTCGAAGTTTAATCCACCTCGAATACCTAATTTAATTTGAGCGTAAGATGTACCCACCATCATAATGCCAAATATCAATAGAAATGCTAACTTTTTCATAAGTGTATAGTTTTAATTAAAATACTCTTTACCTGTTAGTTAATATTAGTTTGTTTTTAAAACCGATCTAAAAAGTTCTTTATATTTAAAACTTCTTCAACCATAATGACAAGAAGAATACCATAAGGTTGCAGAAGAATTCCAATAATTATACCAATTTAAAATTGTGTTAAACTAAAAACTGATTTATGGGTTATTATATGAAAAGATTAACTTTGTGGCTTTAAATAATACTAGCATATGACAATTTCAAACGAAACCGTAGTATCACTGATATACGACTTAAGAGTAGATTCATTAGAAGGAGAAATTATTGAATCGTTAACAGAGGAAAAACCTCTCACGTTTTTATTTGGTGCAGGAAACCTGTTGCCCAAATTCGAAGAAAACATTGATGGATTGGGTATTGGAGATGCTTTTGAATTTAATTTAAATTCAAGTGAAGCATATGGTGATGTAAACCACGATGCGATAGTTGATGTACCACTGGCAGCATTCCAGGTTAACGGAAGCGTTGATGACAATTTATTAAAAATTGGTAATACAATACCCATGCGTGATAACCAGGGCAACAAACTTAACGGAGTGGTTAAAGATATTACCGATTCAACCGTTGTAATGGATTTTAATCATCCATTAGCGGGTAATCACTTGTTTTTTACCGGTAAAGTAACAGATGTTCGTCAGGCAACTGAGGAAGAATTAAGCCATGGCCATTTACACAGTTCATGTGGATGCGGTGGCGGAGGATGCGGAGACGGTCATCATGGTGAGGATGGTTGCGGCGATTCTTGCGGTGACGGTGGCTGTGGAGACGGAAGCTGCGGATGCTAAAAAACTATAAGATATATCAAACCGGGAAAATATTAATCCCGGTTTTTTATTTTAAACTCATCGGCATCTAAATGCATCGGAAATTTCTTTCTGAAATCAACCAATTCAGAAACAGATAAATTACACTCGAAATATTCTTCTTTATCGCCCAACTTAAAAATTTCCTCACCTTGCGGACCATAAACAGCCGAACCTCCAACATAATTTACGCCTTCTGTATTGATCCCGACCCTGTTTACACCAATAGTATAGCACTGGTTTTCAATAGCCCTGGCCCTTAACAATGTATCCCAAACAGTTTGTCGGGAAGAAGGCCAATTAGCAACATAAATTAAGATATGATAAGCAAAATTATTTCTTGACCATACAGGAAAACGCAAATCATAGCATATTTGAGGCATGAGCAATATATCTTCGTAAGAAAAAATTTTTCTGTCAATACCGGGACTAAAAAGTTTATCCTCCTTACCCATACGAAATAAATGTCTTTTATCGTAAGTCATTATTTCCTTTGAAGGCCTGGTAAATACAAACCTGTTGAAATACAGGTTATTGTTTTGAGTTATTAAACTACCGGCAAGAGAAACACCGGTAAGATCAGACATTTGCTGTTGCCATAATAACTGCCGATCTAATTCATCCTTACTAAACTTATCCGGTTCCATTGAGAAACCAGTAGTATACATCTCGGGTAAAACAACAAGCTCAGCAGTTTTTCTCTTGCTTGTTAATACTTTTTCAAGCTTTACCTGGTTTTGCTCTATGCTTTCCCATATAATATTTGCCTGAAAAACACCTATTCGAATAGAATCTGTCATTTTTATCTTTTAACCAGAGGCTGTCCCTGTATATTTTTTCATTTTAAGAAGCAATAAGTCAGGCTCAATAGGTTTAGTAAGATATTCATCAACGCCTATTTCTTTAGCTTGTTTTTTAAGGTAATCCATACCGCTTCTGCTAAGAATTATTATAGGTGTCCGGGTTTTTAATTCCTGTTTTAAAATTTTTGCCAGATCCAATCCACTGTAATACGGTAGAAACAGATCCAGAATAATAAAATCAAAACTTTCTGATTTGAGAGTTTCCAAGGCCTCTTTCCCATTATCAACAGTTATAACCTCATGTCCCATACGTATAAGACTATAGGCAACCATTTTTTGCATCATCTGGTCATCCTCGGCATAAAAGACTTTCACTTGCGCTCAGGTTTATTATTTAACATACCATAAAAGCCATTGAAAAACAGAACATCAATTAAAATCGGCTGAGTGGTCTGAAATCAGCCTCTATAAATCAAATTCCTTATTAAAGATACCAATTATTTCGTTCATTTTATCAACAGAACTAGTTAACAGGTCACCAACCTCATCAAGATTAATTTGCTTTTTAGTAAATTCTTCTAATTTTGCTAAATCGCCTTCAATATGTTTTAAACCCAAAAAACCAACGCCGGGAAGAATTCTGTGGGCTTCTTTGCTAACACCTTCATAATCTTTATTATAAAAATATTTCTCTGCATTTGCAATAAATTCAGGAACCTGTTCTTTAAATGTGTTAATCATCTCTTTAATGAAATTGGTGTCTCCACCCGAAATTTTATTCAGAAATGCCAAATCATATTTTTCCTGATTCTCACTCATAGGTTTTAAATAAAGGCTTTGTACAAAAATCGCTAAAAAAAACGAAGATTCAAGCAAATTAAAAAAAGAATAATTTTTACTACTCAAATCCAGTTTTTTGATTCGAATAAAAAATAAGTTTAAATGAATTTACGAATCTCTTGGCCTGAATTTTGTATTTGTTCAAATGAAAGGTTAATTTCGCAAACTTTAGCGAAATAAATACCTAGAAATAAAAGTATATCAATCATGAAAGAATTTAAAAAAATATTTTTTGTTGTAGTAGCCTTAAGCTATTTCTCAATATCCGGAATAAGCCAGAATAATGGCTCAAAATATGGTGCAGATAGTATGCAATGTTTGAGCAATCTTTCAACAATGAGTGAATTTGTAAAGATTAAGGTTTACGAATATGCATATTCCCCCTGGGTCTACTGTTTCCAGAATTGTCCGGCAGCAAGTAAAAACATTTATATTCAGGGTGAAGATATCATCGAATATAAAATTGAGAAAGCTGAGACAGATGAAATTAAAGAGGCATATATTGATACGCTGATGTTGCTTTACGACCAGCGAATTGAATATTTTGGCGAGGAAGCCAAAGTTCTTGGGAAAAAAGGCATCAAACTCTTAACATTCCGTCGCGAAGCGGTTGAAGAAGCCTACGATATTCTGAAAAAAGCAACAGAAATAGGAAAAACCGATGTCGATGAAGCAGTTGCCGCTACTTTTATTACCACAAGCGCGGTATTATTCAGAAATGGTGTTGTAGGAGCCGACGTAATGATTTCGAATTATGTAATGGCTATGGAATACCTTGAGGGACAAAGACCTAGTCGTAAACTTACGCAGGCAATTGAAAGTATTGAGAAAACTTTTTCGGAATCTGGTGCTGCAGATTGCGATGCGTTGATAGCAATTTTCACACCTAAATACGAAGAAAACAAGCAGGATGTTGAATTACTAACCAAGATTACCGAGCTACTTAAACAAACTGATTGTCAAAAATCTGATTTATTTGCCCAGGCTTCTGAATCGTTATTTGAACTTGAGCCATCAGCAAAAGCAGGAGCCAATCTGGCCATAGTATTTGCCGACAGGAAAGATTATGAAAAAGCGATTGAGTATTATAACAAAGCGATTGAAATTGAAACCGACAATTCTCAGAAAGCTAAATATTATTACCAGCTGGCTGCAATAGCCATGGAAAAAAGAAACCTTATTGAAGTAAAACAAAACTGCAAACAGGCCATTAGTTTGGATTCCGGTTTTGGCAAAGCTTATATATTGTTAGGAAATGCCTATGCAGCAGCAAGTCAGGATTGTGGTTCAACCAACTTTGAAAAGGCTGCTGTATTTTTAGTTGCTGCAGACCAGTTTGCTAATGCAAAATCAGCCGACCCAACAGTAGCTGCCGAAGCCGGCAATTTGATCGAAAAGTACTCGCAGTATTTCCCAAATAACGAAGATGCCTTCTTTGAAGGATTTACTGATGGACAAAGTTATACGGTAAAATGCTGGATTAACGAATCAACAACCATCAGAACCAGAAAGAACAACTAATCAAATAAAATAAAAAAAAGGCACTAACTTAAATGGTTAGTGCCTTTTTTTATAAAAACAATCAGTATTATGGTTCAAATTTATAACCCACGCCCTTAATTGTATGTATCTTATTTTCTCCTATTTTCTCCCTTAATTTTCTGATATATACATCAATGGTTCTGTCGCCAACAAAGATATCTGTACCCCACAGCTGTTCAAAAATTTCATCACGTGTAAACACTCTTGAAGGCTTAGAGGTCAATAATTGCAGCAGATTGAATTCTTTCCGTGGCAGCATTAATTCTTTTTCTCCGCTGAAAACAAGATAGCGTTCCATGTCGATAACCAGATCATTAAATCTAAGTACTCTGTCATTTTCTTCCTTTGCAGAATCTTTTCTTTGACCATACCTTTTCATTAAAGCTTTAAGCCTGGTTGCCAGCACCTTTGGACGAACAGGTTTTGTTATGTAGTCATCACCTCCTGCCTGGAATCCGGCAATCTGTGAATAATCCTCGCCACGTGCTGTAAGAAAAACAATCATTGTATCTTCATTAACAGGATTTTCTCTTAGCTTTTCGCAAGTTTCAATGCCATCCATATCCGGCATCATAACATCGAGTAAAATAAGATGTGGTAGTATTCTTGAAGTTAATTTAAGTGCATCTCTACCGTTATTGGCAGAATAGGTATTGAATCCCTCTTTTTTTAAATTATATGTTAAAAACTCTATGATATCAGGTTCGTCATCAACAACCAGTATTTTTGTATCCTTTGTATCAATCATGATTAAGAATGAAATATTTGGTATCAAAAATAAGGTATTGACCTGCCTAAGCCTTTAAGAGAATATTATATCGTATTGTCATAATATTAATTCTTAGTGTGTTTTATTAACAATAAATTAATATTGGTAATTCTAATCATATTCAATCAAAAAGTATTTTTAGCGCCAAATATCGCTTAACATTAATTTAATATAATGGAAACTATTTTTATTATTGTTGTTGGGGTTCTGATTTTATTAGCAGTTTCAGACCTTGTTGTTGGTGTTAGTAACGATGCCGTAAATTTTTTAAATTCAGCTATTGGCTCTAAGGTGGCATCGTTGAAGGTAATTCTGCTGATAGCTGCAGCAGGTATTTTAATAGGAGCTACATTTTCAAGCGGCATGATGGAGGTTGCACGAAAAGGAATATTCTATCCCGGGCAATTTTATTTTACCGAGATAATGATTGTTTTTCTTGCAGTTATGCTAACTGATGTTATTCTGCTCGATTTATTTAATACCTACGGTCTTCCAACATCAACTACTGTATCTATTGTATTTGAATTATTGGGAGCCGCTGTTGGTATAGCAGTTATTAAAATTGTGAAGTCCACCGGCGATTTATCAGAAATGGCAACCTATATAAACTCTGCAAAAGCGCTGGCAATTATTTCGGGTATACTTATATCTGTTGTGATATCCTTTTCGGTAGGAGCTCTTGTTCAGTATTTAAGCAGACTAATTTTTTCATTTAATTACACAAAAACCCTAAAGTATTTTGGGGCAATCTGGGGTGGCATTGCCATTTCTGCAATCACCTATTTTATACTTATCAAAGGAGCAAAAGGTTCATCGCTAATCACAGATGAAAGTCTTGAATGGATCAAAGAACATACCGGAATGATTCTTCTCATGAGTTTTGCCGGCTGGACCATTGTTCTTCAGTTATTGTACTGGATCTTTAAACTGAATATTCTGAGATTAATTGTTCTTGTTGGGACCTTCGCACTGGCAATGGCTTTTGCCGGCAACGACCTGGTTAATTTTATTGGCGTTCCCCTGGCAGGCATCGAATCGTTTAAAGATTTTGTAGCAAACGGTGTTGACCCTGATAACTTTGCTATGACATCTCTCGCCGGTAAGGTAAAAACACCAACTATTTTTCTTCTTATTGCAGGCTTAATTATGGTAATTACTTTATGGTTGAGCAAAAAGGCTAAGTCAGTTGTAAAAACTACGCTTAACCTCAGCGATCAGGACGCAGTTAATGAACGTTTTGAGTCAAGTGCTTTTGCCCGTACTTTAGTGCGTGGCTCTGTAAATTTAAATAAATCATTAAGCTTTATTGTTCCTGGCACCATTAAGAAAGGAATTAGCAAACGATTTGACTCCAGCTATTTTACGAAAAAAGTGAAAAAAGAAACCGGAGTCTCCTTCGACCTGGTAAGGGCATCGGTAAACCTGGTAGTAGCTTCAATCTTAATAGCACTGGGTACATCATTAAAACTTCCTTTATCTACAACCTATGTAACATTTATGGTTGCCATGGGTACTTCGCTTGCCGATGGTGCATGGGATCGTGAAAGTGCTGTTTACAGAATATCAGGAGTAATTACAGTAATCGGAGGCTGGTTTTTTACTGCAATTAGTGCGTTTACCTTATCATTATTAATAGCCCTGCTCATTTATTTTACATGGTATTGGGGATTATTTATCATGGTTTTTATTGCTCTATTTGTTGTTTACAGAACACATGCTCTGCATCAGAAAAGAAGCAAGAAAGATGAAGAAGATACTGAATTTTCATCCGGTTCCGAAAGTTCTGATATTTATGAAACATGCAGTGGCACCGTATCAAACTTATTAATTGCTGCTTCAAAATCATATAGTGAAACTTCTTCCGGATTAACCCATGAAAAAAGAAAAACACTGAAAAATGCACTGAAAAAAGCAGGTGAACTAAATGATGCTGCAAAAAAACTTAAGAAACGCATTCCAAAAGTTTTCAAAGAATTAAGCGATGATGCTTTTGAAATGGGACACCATTATGCTGAGCTAATTGATTACTTAAGAGAAGCTATGCATAATATAGGCTTTATTGTTAGTCCTGCATACAAGCATATCGACAATAATCATAAACCTTTAACTGAATCACAGGCATTAGCATTAAAGGAGCTTACAGCAGAAATTCAGGATTATATCAATTTAATTGTTTCCCAGATTTCAAAAGCTGACTATAAAGAAGAGAAAAAAACAATAGAAACCAGTATTACTATTTGTGATTTGATAGTTAAGGCTCGTAAAAAACAACTCAAACTTATTAAGAAAGAACCGGGAAGCACGCGAACAAATGCCCTTTTTCTTGACTTATTGAATGAAACAAAAAACCTGGTTCTAAACCTTGTTAATATGTATAAATCCTTCAGAGACTTTAGCGAACAATATAAAAGAAACGGGTATAAATCATTAATGGAATAAAACCTGTATTCGAGTTTTTTAAACAAAATCCAGATATTCTGAACCCAATTGTTTGGTTCAGAATATCCGGAATTAGTTTGTAGTTTTACATCTTTAAAAGTTGAGTAAAAAATACCTTGGTAAGTATAAAAGCAACTCACCAAAGTAATCGATTATTTTAAACGAAATAAAAATTTAAGCTCGCAAATTAAAATGATAACTCAAGGTTCAGATAAACCATATGTGTAGGGTCTGCGCCATCAATTGCAGGATAATAGCCCTGATAGTTCAATGCACCCTTCACCCCTTTTACCGGGCTATACTGACAACCCAAAATAATTGTACTTCCATCTCCATTCAAATTCCACGGATCGGTTGCTCCTTCAAGTGTATTGGAGGTAAGCATTAAATACTCACCAAAAAGTTCAATGTTATCATTAAGAGTATATGCTCCATTAATTGCAAGTCCGGATCTGTTTAAATCTGAGGCTATTGTATTATATTTTTTGGCATTCATCTGTGTAGTAAAGTCAACACCCACTCTGAAAACATCTGCTTTATATCCTGCAAATAATCCAATAGTATGTATACTGGCAGTATCTGTAACAACCTCGCCCAGATTACTCTCAACCTTTCCCCCATACATATCGTAATATCCTTTCAATACCAGCTCATCGACCGGATTAAAAGCAATGTTTGCTCCAACTTTCATTCTGCCCAGGTTATCCTGAACATCTGTATAACCTTCGCCATTTAATAGAAAAACGTTTGCAACAAAGCCATCCATCGGTTTAATTTCAGCGTTTATACCTAAATCTGCTGTAGATTCCATCTTATAGTAATCTTGCATTGATTTAAAAACATACCTGTAGCCAAATAATTTCTCCTGCGTATTAAACTGTGTTTGACCAATTATACCACCAGAAAACTTAAACTGATCACCTACTTTCCAGTCAACCAGTGCATTCTTGACAAACATGGTATAGTCACTTGCATCCGATTTTTTTGTTCCATCAAGTAAAATCTTAGCAGATATGTTTTTACTAAAACTATATTGATAGCCAAAATAAGCACGATTCATTTCAAATGCACTTAACTGGTTTGCATCGGGAGTAATGTTTAGATGATAGTTTAGAAATATTTTGCCCGTTACTTTTCCTGAAGGTTTAAAAACTTCAGGCGATTCATTTTGAGCAAGAGATAAAATACCAATTGCCAAAACAAAAAATAATGAAAAAGTTAATCTTTTCATGAGTTTTAATTTAATGTTTTTTAAACTTTTTTTTAATCTTAAAAAAACAAATCATTTTTCTATTTCACTGTATATCTACTATTTACAGTTTTTAATTTATTTTTCGAAAATATTAAGAATACCTAACAATAAATTGAAAAATCAATAATTTAATGTTTAATTAATATTTACTTAATATATAAATTAGGTATAATATACGACCTGGCAAAATATTATTTAAGGATTAATATACTATTAACAAGGGGTTTCGGGTTTTGATATTTCATTTTCCATGGTTTTCTCTTCAAGCCTTTTCATTTAAGTATAGGTTTTTTGCTTAACAATAAGTTTATACAAGCTTAAAATCCTGGTAACAGCTAAGATAAGCCTATACCCTATTTTTGAATAGTGTAAATTAATAAATAAAAATGATGAAAATTAAACTGTTAACAATTGTTACAATTATTGCTCTCGCCTCTTGTGGTGGTGGTAATAAATCAAAAACAAATACAGAAAAATTAACTGGAGAAATTAAAATTGATGGTTCCAGTACAGTTTATCCTATTACTGAAGCGGTAGCTGAGGAATTCAGATTTGAACAACCAGAAGTAAAAGTAACTATCGGTATATCCGGAACAGGTGGAGGTTTTAAGAAATTCGGTCGTGGCGAAACTGACTTATCAGATGCCTCCAGACCAATTAAGCAGAAAGAGATTGATTTATGCAATGAAAACAACATTAGTTTTGTAAACCTAACGGTTGCATACGATGGCCTGGCTGTTCTTATTAATCCCGAAAATGACTGGGTTGACCATTTTACGGTAGAAGAATTAAAGAAAATATGGGAACCGGATGCGCAGGGTGTAATCATGAAGTGGAATCAAATCAGACCTGAATGGCCCGATGAAGAAATACATCTTTTTGGCCCGGGTGTTGCTTCCGGCACATATGATTACTTTACCGAAGCAGTTGTTGGTGAAAGCGGTTCAAGTCGTGGTGATTTTACTGCAAGCGAAGATGATAACGTGTTGGTTCAGGGAATATCGGGAGATAAATACGGCCTTGGTTTCTTTGGTCTGGCTTATTATGAAGAAAATAAGGATAAGCTTACCCTGGTTGCCGTTGATGGTGGTGAAGGTCCGGTAGCTCCAAGTCTCGAAACTGTAAGTAATGGAACTTACACTCCACTTTCCCGTCCATTATTTGTATATGTAAACAGTAAAGCAGGAGAGAAGGTCGAAGTTCAGGAATTCATGAGGTTCTATCTTAAAAATGCAAAAGAACTTTCTATTGATGTTGGATATGTTCCACTACCTGACGAAGAATATACAGTTCAATCAGAAAAATTAGAAAGCTTTATTAAAGGTTTGAAATAAATACAGGTGTGAAGTTGTCTTGAAAATTGACCTATATGTTCGTCATTGCGAGCATAGCGAAGCTATCTGCTCTTAAAAACTAAAGATTGCTTCGTCCTTCGTCCTCACAATGACGGTTTGGTTTTTTCGAGACAACCTCCTTTTAACTTATAGAATGAAAAAGACCAAAGAGGTTGTTATAGAGAAGTTTTTATTGTTCAGTGCGCTGATAACAATACTTACAACCATAGGTATTGTTTTGGTACTGGCAATTGAAGCATTTAAATTTTTCAGAGAAGTATCGGTGTTTGAATTTCTGACCGATACAGAATGGACTCCGTTATTTACAAAAAAAAGGTTCGGAATTTTACCTTTATTATCCGGAACCTTCTTAACATCCATAATTGCAATTGCTGTTGCTTTGCCAATTGGTCTGACCATTGCAATTTTCCTGAGTGAATATGCGCCAAGAAAATTCAGAGAATATATTAAACCTTCGCTTGAGATGCTTGCCGCAGTCCCAACTGTAGTTTATGGCTTTTTTGCATTAACAGTTGTTACACCGTTTTTACAAACTATTATCCCGGGTATGTCGGGATTTAACTCATTATCAGCAGGAATAGTAATGGGCATAATGATTATCCCCATCATATCATCCTTAAGTGAAGATGCTCTCAGGGCTGTGCCAAATTCGCTGAGAGAAGCATCTTATGGAATGGGCTCCACCCGCTTACAAACAGCCTTTAAAGTTACAGTGCCTGCTGCCTCATCGGGAATTGTAGTGTCCATTATTCTTGCAATATCAAGGGCAATTGGTGAAACCATGATTGTTGCAATTGCTGCCGGTCAACAACCACGGTTAACAATGAATCCTTTGGTACCTGTTGAAACACTTACAGCATATATTGTTCAGGTTAGCCTCGGCGATGTTCCACACAATTCCTTAGAATACCGTACCATTTTTGCTGCAGGCATTACATTATTCATATTTACGTTTATACTGAATAATATTAGTCACTGGATTAAAAACAAATACAGAGAAAAATATGACTAGCAGGAAGAACAGAAACAACAGGCTGAAAGATAAAATTTTTTCTGTTTGGGGCATTATCAGCACATTGATTGGTCTTATTTTGCTTGTAATTTTTATTGGCGACATAATTATTGAAGGTATTCATCGGATTGATTGGGATTTTTTAACCGGCCTACCATCAAGAAAACCTGAGATTGCAGGTATTTTCACTGCTATGATGGGTACTATATGGGTACTGCTGCTTACAGCTATGATTTCATTCCCAATTGGAGTTGCTGCCGGAGTATACCTTGAAGAATACGGAAAAAAAGGCAGGTTGTCAAAGCTTTTGGAAATTAATATTTCAAACCTGGCCGGTGTACCATCTATTATATATGGTCTTCTAGGCCTGGAGATATTTGCAAGAATTATGAACTTAGGAAGCTCTATTCTTGCAGGAAGTATGACACTCGCTCTACTTATACTTCCAATAATAATAGTTGCTACCCGCGAAAGTATAAAGGCTGTACCCAGCTCACTTAAAGATGCCTCTTTTGCACTGGGAGCAACCAAGTGGCAAACCATATATCTGCAGGTTCTGCCTGCCTCCTTTGGAGGAATTTTAACCGGAGTAATACTGGCATTGTCAAGAGCAGTCGGAGAAGCTGCCCCTCTTATTGTTGTTGGAGCCCTCGCCTATGTTCCATTCGCTCCAAAAACACCCATGGATGAGTTTTCAGTATTACCAATACAAATTTTTAACTGGATTTCAAGACCACAGCATGGTTTCATTACTAATGCTGCAGCAGCAATTATAATATTGCTGGTTATCACATTTGCAATGAACGGGGTTGCCATATACCTTAGAAACAAATGGCAAAAAAAAATTAAATGGTAGAAGGCTATGAATTATAGGTCAGAAACGCAGGAATTGATTATGAAAAAAGATACAATGGATACCCCGGTAGAAACTAATGAAACTAAAAAGCCAAAAAAAGACCAGGAATATAAAATTATTACCAGGAATCTTGATGTGTTTTATGGAGAGTTTCAGGCTCTTAAGAACATCAACATGAAAATACTTCCTTATTCAGTAACTGCTTTGATTGGTCCATCGGGGTGCGGCAAATCTACATACCTTAGAGTATTTAACCGCATGAATGATTATATCGACGATTTCAGAATAGAAGGAGATGTAATTGTTGACAGAAAAAATATTTATACCGAGAAAATTGAAATCGAACAACTCCGTAAAGATGTGGGTATGGTTTTTCAAAAACCAAATCCATTTCCAAAAACTATTTTCGAAAATGTTGCCTATGGATTAAGAATTCAGGGAGTTAAAGACAAACATTTTATTAATGAAAAAGTTGAAAGCTCACTTAAACAGGTTACACTTTGGGATGAAGTTAAAGATAATTTAAAGAAAAACGCTTTAGCCTTATCCGGTGGACAGCAACAGCGTTTGTGTATTGCCAGAACGCTGGCCGTTGAACCGGAAGTTATTCTTATGGATGAACCAACATCGGCACTGGACCCAATTTCAACAGGTAAAATTGAAGAGTTGCTTTTTGATCTCAAAAACGAATATACCATTGTAATTGTTACCCATAACATGCAGCAAGCCGCCCGCGTGAGCGACCATACGGCATTCTTTTATATGGGCGATCTTATTGAAGAGGGCAAAACCACGCAGATTTTCACAAAACCATCAAATAAACGAACAGAAAATTATATTACCGGCAGATTTGGTTGATTCTGAGTATGGCAGGGGGAAAATTTACAGATAACTTGTTGCCGGGCACAATCACTTTTAGTAACTTAGTTCGAAATATGAGCTAAAGTGTATCGAAGCCAATAATTTAAAAATAAGCACATGAAACCTTTTGAATACGATATAGAAAATATTCGAATATTAACCTTTGAAATGCTTGATTTGGTTAAAGATCAAATACACCTGACCAAAGAAGCATTACTAACAAGTGACCCGGAATTGTCGGGTGAAATAATGCGAAAAGAAAAGCGGGTTAATTCCTATGAAATTTCTATAGACAGAGAAATTGAAGATTTTCTGGCTTTACAGGCTCCGGTTGCATCTGATTTAAGATTTGCCATGGCCGTTTTAAAAATCTCTTCGAGCCTTGAAAGAATTGGTGACCATGCTTACCGGATTTCGAGCTATGTGTTTGAAGATGACTTTAAAATTACTAAGGATATTGTTGAAATCTTGCATATCCCAACTATGTTCGATGAAATTGATGATATGCTAATTAACATCACCGATGCCTTTGAGTCGGGTGACATTCAACTTGCCAAACGGGTTTTTAAACAAGATAAATTCCTGAATAAAATAAATAAAAAACTACCCTCTATCGTTCAGGATTATCAGAAAAAATCAAAAAAGACCGATGTAGAGTATTTGATTTATTTATCGAGAATTGTTGGAAAACTAGAACGATGTGGTGATATGATAAAAAATATAGCTGAAGAAATTATTTTCTATTACGAATCAAAAGTCATAAAGCACCGCAAAAAGAATAAGCAAATTACCCGTAAGCTTGAAAAGAGCGAAAACAATTAAAACCGAATAAATTCTTCTCAAGGTCTTAGAAAAAACTAAGGCTTTTTTTTGCCTGCTTCTCATATTCACAAACGATGAGGTAAGCTTTTTTGACACTAAACATTGAGTGTCTGAAAAAGTTTCACTGACTTTTAATCAGGTATTAATCTTATTGTTTACGGTTTACATATCTAATAATGGTTATACACTAGTTGGAGGGAAACCAGCCAGTGTAACTAAACTTGTCAATAACATTGCCGAAGGAGATTTAGGAATAGATGAATCAGGTGCTTTGAATAAAACCGGAATTCTTGGAAGTGTAATAGGCATGAAAAGAAAACTTGAAGATATGACGCACAACATTCTGTCTGGTTCGAATTTAATAGTTACAGCCATTGAACAACTTAGTAAACACGGTATCACAGCAATTGAATTCAGTAACACAGGGTGAAATGCATCGGTTTCTGAAGAAATGTCATCGAACTCAAAAAAAACTTTAAAACCAGGCAATTATGATGCAGGAATTGGTTCCTTATTTTAAAATGAGTGAAATTTCCGGATTAAAAGAAGAATTTAACACAAGAAATAGAATAAACATACCTCCGGTATTACTGAACAGAACCTTTGCAACAAAAAAACCGGTTAAAACTCCAAAAATAAACCTGAAACATAATAAATTTGAATCTTTTTAGTATTTGTGAGCAAAACTTAAGATTGATTTAAGATTGAATAATAGGCTGAATTAATAGTAATGTTTACTTAAGATATTTCTGAAAAAAAACCAATATTTTAGCAACACACTTCATTTGTCTACAATACTAAAAAGCAATGACTTGGAGATATAAAACTGTGTTTAATATCAGATGCCGGGCATACTTTACATATTAACTTAACAAGATAGAAATGCCCAAATGAAAAACTCATTTAACAAGCAGGTTGAGACTGAATTTACTGATTTTTTAGTTAATCAATCTATCAGGTTTCCAAAAAACGAGACATTAAAAATAGATTTGCATTGTCATGACCATAACAGCGATGTGCCTGATGAACTTATTGGACGAATTCTGGGTGTACCAGAAACATGGACACCTACTCAAACAGTGCTTAATACTGCCAGATCAAACAACTGCACAGCTTTTACAATAACAAATCATAACAATGCACGCTCTTGTTATGAGCTGCAAAGCCAGGGGGAGGATATTTTAGTTGGTGCCGAATTTTCGTGTATCGTACCCGATTTTAAAATTGGAATCCATGTACTAACCTATGGATTCAACAAAAAGCAGGAAGAGAAATTAATCTTGTTGCGCAAAAACATTTATAAATTTCTTCAATATACACATAAACATAAGTTGCCAACTATCTGGGCACATCCGCTTTACAATTACAAAGTTAAAGAAGAAATACCAATGGAATTTTATAACAAAATGATGTTGGTTTTTAACCGTTTTGAAGTATTAAACGGTCAGCGTGATACATGGCAAAACATGCTTGTAAAAAATTGGGTAGAACAAATTACACCTGAAGACATTGACAAATATGCTCTGGAGTATGATGTTGATTTAAGTCTTTATTCCGATAATCCCTATAAAAAATCAATTTCAGGAGGTTCGGATAGCCATATGGGGATTTTTACCGGTCAAACAGGTACCTTATTACATATTCCTGGTTTAAAAGAGCGATTAGCCCAGGAGAAAGTATCTGACTTAGCACTTGAGGCAATACAAAAGGGGAATATGGCTCCCTATGGAACCCATCAGAATTCCGAAAAACTGTTGGTAGCCTTTATGGATTATTTTATGCAAATTGCTCTTTACCATAAAGATGCCGGCCTGATACGAACCTTAACACATAAGGGAGATTCAAAAACCAAGTTGTTGGCTTTCCTGATTTCAAATGCCTTTGCCGAATTAAACAGGCATAAGGTAACTATGCGTTTTATAAAAGTATTTCACGATAACTTTTCAGGAAAATCATCTTCGAAAGTTCAGCGTTTTATTGTTCCCAAAGATTATAAACCCATATTCGACGATGCAAATAGAATTGCTGATGCCCGTAAGTATAAAGATGAGAAGATGATAAACGAGTTTTCATCTGTATTGAATTCTATATCGGGCAGGTTTAACACACTCTTTTTTAGTAGATTAAATAATAAACTGAAAAAGTTATCAGAAAATAAAGCATCAGAAAATATTGATTGGGCAGATGTTATTAAAAAAATAGAAATTCCGAGCGATCTGCGCACCATGTTTTCAGAAGGTGCAAAAAACCAGAAAAGAATATGGCAAAAAACCAGAAGCATGACTGTTTTTGATATTACCAAATTCACTGACGGGCTTTCTTTTCCCTTGTTGGCTTCTGCATTATTAGCCGGCGCAAATTTTACAAGTTCTAAAGTATTGTATAATACCCGACCCCTCTTAAATACATTTTCCGAAAAGCTTGGCCGACTAAAGCACCCCAAAAGAATGCTATGGCTAACAGATACTTTTACTGATAAAAACGGCGTTTCTTCGGTATTGCAGGAAATGCACAACGAAATCAAACGAAGAGATCTTCCGATAGATATACTTGTTTGCAGCAATGATATTGAACCCGATGATCATTTGATAGTTGTTAAACCACTTTTAGAATACACCTTTCCTTTTTACAAAGAACAAGCACTGAGAATTCCCCAACTACAGGAAATCCACAACCTCTTTTTTGATGGTGAGTACGATAGGCTTATGTGTTCAACCGAAGGAGTTATGGGCTTGATTTCGGTATATCTTAAAAACGCATTTTCGGTACCTGCCAGCTTTTATATGCATACCGACTGGATAAGCTTTGCACGAACCACCTTAAAACTCGATGTTCAAAATACTGACAGGATTCGTCGGTTGATACGCACGTTCTATGGCATGTTCGATTCTGTTTTTGTGTTAAATTCAAGTCATAAAAAGTGGTTGAGAAGTTTTGAAATGGGCTTTCCAAAAAACAGAATTCATAAAACAGCACATTGGGTCGATGAGATATTTCAATCACAGGAGAAAAACAAAAAAGAACATTTTAATATCACTGAAGATACACCTGTACTGCTTTTTACCGGTAGGTTAAGTAAAGAAAAAGGGGTGATGGATATTCCGGATATTTATGAAATGACGAAAGAAAAAATACCCAATCTTAAAATAGTATTTGCCGGAACAGGACCGGCCGAAAAAGAATTAAAAGAGTTGCTTCCCGATGCTATATTTATGGGTTGGGTACAAAAAATAAAATTACCCGATCTATATTCCTCAGCAGATTTATTAATACTTCCCTCGCGTTTCGACACTTTTAGCCTGGTAGTGCTGGAGGCATTAAGTTGTGGATTGCCGGTTATAGCCTATAATTCAAAAGGCCCAAAAGATATAATTGAACATGAGCATTGCGGATATCTCGCAAAAGGAAAAAACGAAATGGCTAAGCACATAATTTCCCATTTTACGGATGAATCAAAACATGAATCCTTTTCAAAAAATGCCATCGGCAGAGCCGGTAAATATAACAAAGAAATCCTTTTTGATTCACTCCTGGCTAAAGTTGGATTATAATAGATGTAAGCCATGACAAAAGCTAAATTGAAAGATGACTTTGTTTGGTGGAAACATGGTGTAATATATCATATTTATCCGCGTAGTTTTTACGACAGCAATAATGATGGCATTGGTGATTTACAAGGAATTATACAAAAATTTGATTATCTCGAACAATTAGGTATTGATGCTGTCTGGCTTTCGCCAATCTATAAATCGCCCCAGCTTGATTACGGTTACGATGTTTCTGATTACAGGGAAATAGACAGCGACTATGGGACAATGGATGATTTCAAAGAACTTCTTGATTTGTGCCACTCCAAAGGAATAAAGTTGATAATGGACATGATACTGAATCATACCTCGGATCAGCATGCCTGGTTTCTTGATTCAAAATCTGCCAGGAATTCAGAAAAAAGAGACTTTTACATCTGGAAAAAAAAGAAGCCCAATAATTGGAAAAGTGCCTTTGGCAGAAGTGGTTGGAAATACGATGACAACACCCAGGAATATTATTACCATTCTTTCTTTGCCGAACAACCCGATTTAAACTGGCGAAATCCAAAAGTTCGGAAAGCAATGTTCAATGAGATTAATTTTTGGCTTGATATGGGTGTTGACGGTTTTCGGCTGGATGTGATAAATTACATTGTTAAAGACAAAAAATTCAGGGATGATCCGGGCTTACTAAAACAGCTCTTAAGCGGTACTAAATTATACAGTCGGAATCGCGACAAATCAATTAAAATTGTCACTAAACTGCGAAATCTTATTGATAAATATGATGGCAGAGCCATTATTGGTGAGATTTATGTTTTGCCTCCGGGAGATTCAGGAATGGTATCAAAATTCCTCGGTAATAAACTAGACGCCTTAAACCTGGCATTTGATTTCTCCCTGGTTTTTTCACCATGGTCGGCTCGTAACTATTATAATAAAATTGAGAAACAATACAGGCTGTTAAAGAAAGGTGCCTGGGCAACAATACTCTTTTCAAATCACGATTTAAAAAGAGCATATTCCAGGTTTTGGTTTAAAAGAAATAGTCTAGCGAAAGTGAAAATTCAGGCCGCCCTTGCATTTACATTCAAAGGAACTCCGTTTATATATTATGGCGAGGAGATTGGAATGGCAGATACAAAACTATCTAAAAATGAAATTAAGGATAAGCTTGGGAAACGTTTTTGGCCTTTCTATAAAGGAAGAGATGGAGCACGAACACCAATGCAATGGGACGATAGCATTTATGCAGGTTTTTCCCTTAACAAACCATGGTTACCCTTAAATTCAAATTTTCAAGAGGTCAATATTGAATCTCAGCTTCATAAAAAGGATTCGCACTTAAACTATTATCGTTCTTTAATTCAGCTCAGGAAAAACAATAGAATTCTTCAGACAGGAGACTTTGAATTAGTAAGCCATGCAAATAATGTTTTAGTTTTCAAACGATTATTCGATAATGAGAGCTTATTTGTTGTGTTAAATTTTGGCAGATTACCTAAAATTTGTAGTAGGTATAGCACTAAGAATATTGCTTATTTAACCCATCAGAAAAAAAGTAAAGAAGAATTTATAGATAGAGTGAAGCTAAGACCTTTTGAGGGACTAATTTTATATAACTCACCAGGATTTAAAACTGATAATCAGGTGATTTCCTGAAATAGTTTTACCAGAAATAGCACTAGTAATATTCGAATAAGTGGGAGGCTCGTATTTACCCCATTATATTACAAATATATAACTCCTGCAACAGACCAATATTTCATAATCTTATAGTTTATCAAAAGTTTACCTTAGCAAACAAACATACATTTTATGTTTCATTTAATTTTCTATTGCCAATCAATAAATACATACAAGAAAAGAGTCAAGTGCAGGCCACACTAATTGCTTTAATAACAAGCCATCCTATAAAACTTAACAAGTAAACAATTACTTAAGGTTACATTTCTGTAGTTTTTACTTGTTTATCAGGCCGTTAAAAACATATAACATTGCAGTGTAAAAATTAAATTCTTTTTTAATAAAACCATTTTTTATGAAAAAACTTTTACTATCAGCGTTAACTCTTGGTTTGTTTTGTTTTGCAACCAGTAGTTTTTCTCAGGAACTGACTCTAAAAATTATTGAAACCCATAAAGATGGGGATGTTTCTGTGTCCTTTGATGATGGCGAGTACGAAAATGATTCGATCGATAAACTCGATGATGACGATTTAGACATGGGTTGGGAAGGTGAAGATCTGAACATAATGACTTCTTTCACGAGGTTTCAGAATGTTACCATACCCCAGGGAGAAAACATCGTATCTGCAATTCTGACTATTTATGCTCATGAAGATGAAGAAGATGAGGCTAAAATAACTGTTTACGGTGAAGCTACTGATAATTCTGAGGCTTTTAGCGAAACAGAAGCTTTAGCAGACAGAACATTTACCACCGCTTCAGTAGCCTGGAACTGTTCTGACTCATGGACCATGTGGCAACCTTATGCGTCACCAGACCTTGCATCTATTATTCAGGAAATAGTAGATCGTCCGGGTTGGACATCAGGAAATTCTTTAACACTTTTTATGCAGGGTCAGGATCAGGGTGCAAGCCTGCTTGATAATGCTCGTGATTTTGAATCTTTTGAGAATATTGAAGATCCGGACGATGACGGAGATGGATTGCATCATCCTGAAAGAATCCCGACTCTTGTTATTACTTATGGCGATGTATCTTCTGTTAATAACTTAAGCAACAATAAGCCTTATAGCATTTATCCGACCCAGGTTGAAAATGGAATTCTGAACATCGATTTCAATTCAGCAAATATGAATGAAGTTGTAATTTACAATATGGTAGGTAAAGCTATGCTTCAGCTCAATGTTAAGAGCGAAGCTAATGTTTTAGATGTTTCTGCATTAACATCTGGTGTATATATGGTTACAATTAAAAGTAATTCTGAATCATACCAGGAAAAAATAATTGTAAAGTAAATACAATCGAAAATAAAACCTTTAAGAGATAAGCTTTGTACCCTCTCCCCTACTATGCAATATATTACATATAGAAAAAAAAGCATATTGCGGTACAATGCTTTTCTCTTTGATATTAAAAATTTCCATAAATAGTCACTGCTTGAAAACTAAGCTTTGTATTAAAGACGGGATTAATATTCTAAGCAAATGAATAAATTATCAGCACTTATCCAGAAAATATTCTTACCAGTTATAATTTTCTTTATCATTTCATTACCCGGATTCTCACAACCTTATATTATTTCAGGTACTGTGCTTGATTCTATAACACATGAGTTACTGCCTGGTGCATCGATTATTGTTGAAGGAAGATCTGAGGGGACAATTACAGATTTTAAAGGCGGATTTGAATTAAAGATCAGGGAAGAAGGCAAAATAACCCTGTTGGTTACTTATGTCAGTTACAAGACCAGGAAGCTCCATTGCGATATCGGCAAATCAGATTACAGTAATATGTCAATTTTTCTGGAGCCTTCAACAACAGCACTTGATGAAGTAAAAGTTTTTGGAAACACTCAGGGACAAGTAAAAGCTTTGCTTGAACAGCGCACAGCCGTAAATATTAAAAACGTCATTTCTGCCGAACAAATAGAACAATTTCCTGATTTGAATGCCGCCGAGGCCATGCAGCGCATACCCGGAATAACTGTTCAGCGCGACCAGGGAGAGGGTAAATATGTGCAATTACGTGGAACACCTCCCGAACTGACAAACTTCAATGTAAATGGCGAACAGATTTCTTCGCCCGAGGGCAATGTAAGGTATGTTGGAATGGATATTATTGCTGCCGATCAGATTGAGTACATTGAGGTCACAAAGGTGTTAACACCAGATATGGATGCCGACGGTATCGCAGGAAATGTAAATGTTATAACCAAAACAGCAAAAAAAGGCTCTCCGGAAATCTCGGCTACCACAGCAGGCGGATATAACACCCTTATGAACACAGGAAATTACCAGTTACAATTTACGTATGGCAATCGCTATAAAAATTTCGGATTTCAGCTAAATACCAGTTATTACGAAAATAACCAGGGTTCGCATAACATGGAATTCGACTATACAAGAGGGCCAACACTGCAACAGGCTCAATCGGGCGATAGCGAGATAGGTGCAGAGAATTTTCATATATTATATACCGATATAGAATACCGGCATTACACTTTAACCCGCAAAAGAACAGGACTTAGCGCAAATCTTGATTATAAACTGAACGACAATACCACTTTTTACCTGCGGGGTATGTATAATAATTTTCTGGATGATGAAACAAGACGCAGGAAACAACATGGTTTATCAGATGCCAATGAACCATTAATCTATCGCTCAACAGGATTAGATATGGATGTGAGAGACAGAACAAAAACCCAGAAAATATCAACCCTAAACCTGGGTGCTGTTCATGATCTTTACGGTGGATTTAAACTGGATTACGAAGCATCATATTCTCTTGCATCAGATGAAGTTCCTAACTATATGAGTACCGAATTTGGCCGGGGATTAATTGGAGTTAAGGTAGACAAGTCGGATTCTGAATGGCCGGTTGTGCATTATATCGATGAGGAAGACTCATTAAATGCCCTGAATTATGGTTCATATGATTTCGACGGCCTGACTTTCAGGGATAATACTGTTACTGATCAGAATGTTTCGGCTAAAGTAAACATACAAATACCTTATTTCTTTAACACAAGCCAGAATGGCTATATAAAACTTGGTGCAAAAGTGCGGTTTAAAAATAAAATGAGAAATAACCAGGCAAAGGTATTTAGTGAATATGAACGTATAAATATATACTCTCAGCCGGCAACACCTTTACAGTTAACCACAGTAACCGGCGACTTTGAGGAAACCAATTTATTAGGCCGAGGTTATGAAATAGCTATGATTCCCGACGCGGATAATATGCGCGATTTTTATACAGAGCACATGCAGCATTTCAAACTGGATGAACAGGAAACCTGGGAAGATAACTACCAGGAAGACTATACAGCCGAAGAAAACATATATGCAGCATTCCTGATGTTCAGACACGATGTAAACAAATTAATGATAACCGGCGGAGTTCGATTCGAAAAGACCGATGTAATATACACCACCCAAAATGCCTGGCTCGAAATGAAAATAGATTCATTAAGAGGCATGCTGAGAAAAGAGAAAAGAGATGCAAACAGAACCATCCCTTTTGTATTACCCCAGGTTCAGCTAAAATATTCATTAAACCAAAAAACCAATATACGGGCAGCTGCTACCTATACCTATTCCCGACCCGGATTTGAAGATATTTTGCCTTATAGAATTGAGAATGAAGATGGGAACATTAAAAAAGGGAATCCGACGCTTAACTTTCCAACAGCAATAAATTTCGATTTGTTAGGCGAAACTTATTTACCCAACAATGGCATAATATCCGGAGGCATATTCTACAAGCAAATCGATGATTTTGTGTTCAAATTTGTTCGCAGGGCACATGAAGGAGAAAATTTTAACCGGTATGGTTTAAGAGAAATCACAATGCCGGTTAACGGTATTGAAGCATTTGTTTATGGTGCTGAAATTCAGACACAGTTTATGTTTAATTTCCTTGATGGATTTATCAGCAATTTTGGTGTTTTTGGTACATACACCTATACCGAATCCGATGCATACATTAGTAAAAGATACCCACAAAACGAAAATGATGTAATTTATAGTTTTGACGATTATGGTTCAGAATTTTTCACATCAGGCGCCGAAACCGAAGTAATACCATTACCCGGCCAGGCTAAACATACAGCCAACTTCGCATTGTTTTACGATGCAAATAAAATCTATATTAAAATAAGCAGCAATTACCACTCACCCTTTTTAGCAGAGCTGGGTAACGACAGTGGGCTCGATGTTTACTACGATGAGATATTACACCTCGATTTTACAGCTAATTACCAGGTTACAAAGGCACTGAATTGTTTTGTTGATATTATGAATTTAACCGATGCTCCCTTACGATACTATATGGGTTCAAAAGAATACTTCAAACAGGTTGAATATTATTCTATTTGGGGGCGCGTTGGATTAAAAATGAAATTTTAAACTACTATGAGTAAAATCTTTATTTCGTTATTTGTTTTTATTGTAATACATCTGAATCTGGCCGGACAATACGATACCAGTATGTTTCGCCCCAAATTAAGCCCCGACAGGATTATGCTGACTATTCCGGGTAATCCTTCAACCACAAGGGCAGTAAGCTGGCGAACAGATTTTACAATCAAGAATGCTTATGCCCAGATTATTGAAGCTACAGAAAAACCTCTTTTTGATAGTATTGCGAATACTATTGAAGCTCAAAGTTCATCTTGGGAAACAGGAAGTGATTTGGCGATGGGTCATCGGGTCATTTTCTCAGGTTTAAAACCTTCTGCATTATATAACTATAGAGTTGGAGGTGATGGAGGCTGGAGCGAATGGTTCCAGTTTAGAACTTCATCAGCAGAAAATAAATCGTTTTCCATTCTCTATTTTGGTGACGTACAAAACGATATACTTTCTTATGGGTCAAGGAATTTAAGACAGGCTTTTATGCATGAGCCTGATGCAGAATTTATGCTGTTTGCCGGAGACCTTGTAAACCGCAGCTACGAAGAATATTGGGCAGAATTCTTTTATGCCGGAAGCTTCATGTTTTCAAGCATTCCGGTTGTAGCTACCCCAGGTAATCATGAGTATTACCCTAATCCGGATTCAACCAAACCCAGGGAGTTTTCAAATCATTGGAATCAGATATTCACAAATCCACAGAATGGTCCCCAGGCAAACCTTAACAGAAGCTACTATTTCGATTACCAGGGTGTGAAATTCATATCGTTAGATTCTTATTTCCTGGCATATATAAGCCAGGATACTGCGAGCTATTTACAATGGTTTGAACAAGTATTAAAAGAAAACACGATGAAATGGAAAGTGGTTTTCTTTCATCATCCTGTGTATTCATGTTCCTTTAATCGCGATAACACGGGCTTGCGTGAAATGATAAAACCCATTTTGGAAAAATACGGTGTTGACCTTGTTTTACAGGGACACGATCATACTTACTGCCGGGGTCAGAATTTACCAATGGCTGGTACTGAATATGAAAATCTTCCTGTTTATGTTGTTTCGGTTTCTGGTGCTAAAATGTATGGATTAAATCCTGAAAGGTGGAGTGACAGAGTTGGTTCAAATATGCAATTGTACCAGGTTATCGAATTTGCCGGTGACAAAATAATTTTTAACAGCTACACCTCAAGTAAAGAATTATACGATTCATTTTCAATTATTAAAAACAAAAAGGGAAGTAATACAGTGTTGAATCTCGAAAACAACAATGAAGAGCAAGTGGAGATACCCGGGAAATTCAAATACAAGTATACACCGGAAGCTCTTCAAAAATTCAACGCAACTTTTGGCACAGAATAATAATATACAATTCAGATTGAGTTAACATACATTTTGTAATTAATTTCGTTCTTGCACATATATTAACTTGTAATTCATAGAATATTTCAGCTGCCCGAAACAAGACCGCATTGGTCTTTTCGGGTAGCGCCAATTTTACACCATTATGAATAAAATATTTTTTATCATCGCTTTAGCAATTAGCACCTTACAGTTTTCCTGCAAACAAGAAAGCAGAATTGAACCAATTCAACGAGAAATAGTGATTCATCATTATACAGAACCCGATTCCATAAAAAATCTTGAAGCAAGGGAAGACTCCATTGAAATGGCAATTACCCTGGCAAAAAACAAAAAGTTTCAGAACAGGGTTTGGGCTTTTGCCGAAACCGATCCGGTTAATTCTGAAATAGGTGAAGATGCTGCAGATGATCCGGCAATCTGGGTAAATAAATATGCCCCCGAAAGAAGCCTTGTTATTGGTACACAGAAAAAAGCAGGCTTGTATGTTTATGATCTTAACGGAGAAACCAAACAATTCCTGCCGGTAGGAAGCATTAACAATGTTGATCTAAGAGATGGTTTCATGTTTGAGAATAGGGAAGTATGTCTTGTAGCTGGCAGTAACCGAAGTTTGAATACAATTAGTTTATTTTATATCGATCCGGAAAAAGCGGTATTATCTGACAGCATAGCGAATATAAAATCGGACGTTGACGAGGTATATGGCATTTGTATGTACAGAAGCACAAAAACCAGAAAATTCTTTGTAATGGTTAACGGAAAGGGTGGTGAAATTGAACAGTGGGAGATATCATCAGACAATTCAATAATAAAAGCAAAAATGGTAAGAGAATTCACAGTTGAATCTCAGCCGGAAGGCATGGTTGCTGATGATGTTGCCGGAACCATTTACCTGGGAGTTGAAGAAAAAGGAATTTGTAAAATTAATGCTGAACCGGATTATCCGGTTGAACCAATATGGATAGAATCAAGCTTTGGAATAAATCAGTATATCGATTACGATATTGAAGGCCTGACAATTTATAATGGAACAGAAAAGAAATACCTGCTTGCTTCCATTCAGGGTAATTTCTCTTATGCTGTATGGGAAATTGGCAAGGATGGAACAGAAACCTATATAACCAGTTTTGTTATCTGGGAAACTAATAATTTTATTGATGGCGTTGAAGAAACCGATGGATTAGATGTTGTTAGTGTTTCTTTAAACAAGCAATATCAGAAAGGTTTGCTTGTTGTTCAGGATGGATTCAATTTTGAGTCTGATACCCTTTCAAACCAGAACTTCAAATATATATCGTGGAATTTGGTAGATGTTTTTTTAAAGTAAGAAAGAAACAAAAAGGCTTTGATTAAGATGATTCGTTCTACCCCTGCTTTGTGTTAAGCTAAGTTTTAAATTACCAGCTCACACACTTATTACATGAACCATCCCTACCCACTAGTAGACCGTTCATAAAATAATATTTCATATATTGATATTATTAATATATTAGTGTCAAAAAAAGGAATGACACGAAACAAAAGA
>JAFGVA010000125.1 GCA_016938235.1 Bacteroidales bacterium
TCAACATATTGATATCGAGATTGATAAATTGACAAATAGTATCGAAAATGCGTTTTCTGGAGACCGATTTGATACAGAATTACTTCCGATATCAAAGGCGGATTTGGGACCATTAAAAAAAGGAAACGGCTGGCAGTTTGATTGGAAATATGAATTTGAGCAACCTGATAGATTTGTATGCAAACTGACAATTGAAGGCAATCCACACGT
This sequence comes from Bacteroidales bacterium, assembly GCA_016938235.1. Taxonomy (GTDB): domain Bacteria; phylum Bacteroidota; class Bacteroidia; order Bacteroidales; family UBA10428; genus UBA10428. The sequence goes on from JAFGVA010000125.1 coordinate 211, forward strand.
GATTCAAGGATTGATTAGCACCCTGTAAAAAATACCATTAACGTGATTTTTAAGTATCTTTGTTATTAAATATAAGTTTGTGAAATGAAAACTTTAACATTACAATTACCTGATACAGTAGATGAAAAAGATGTAAAAATGCAGCTCGCAGCAAATCTTTATGATAAAGGTATATTGTCTTCTGGACAAGCAGCTTATTTAGTTGGAATTTCAAAGAGAGCGTTTATTGAAACAGTTGGTCAATATGGAGTGTCAATATTTGGTGAGAGTATTGATGACTTAGAAAAGATTATAAATGGATAAAATTATTATCTCTGATACCAGCTGTTTAATTGCATTATCCAAGATTGAGAGTCTTGATTTATTAAAAAAATTATATCACGAGATTATAATTACAAGTGATGTTTTTCAAGAGTTTGGTGGCTTACTTCCTGATTGGATTATTATAACTGAGGTAAAGGATAAACAAAAACAAAAAGAAATAGAAGAACGACTTGATAAAGGAGAAGCGAGTTCGATTGCACTGGCCCTTGAGATTGAAAATACTACATTGATAATTGATGAGATAAAAGGAAGAAAAATCGCTCAGTCACTTAATATTGATATTATCGGTACGATTGGAATAATATTACTTGCTGATAAAAAAGGATTGATTTCAGATGTGACAAGTTTAATTCTGCGATTAGTAAACAAGGGATTTCGATTGTCGGACAAATTGATTAATAAAATCATTGAGAAATACGGACAGAAATAATCACCAGCCACTAACACGCAATATACGTAAGCTGGGTGGATGTAGCCAATTTAAGCCTTTGCACATTTACTCAGAATCACAACGATTTGATAGGAAAGTGCTTCGAAATCCCAGCCTACTCATATTGGCCAGCCGATACTAATAAAATATTGGGATTTGCTTTAAAAGTTTTGTGATCCAAGCAGACTGTTCACCAATCACCGATTACTGATCACTGATCACAGATTACTGATCACCGATTACTGATCACAGATCACAAAAAAAAAATCGCCCTTGAAATAAAATTTCTTGGGCGATGATCAATATAAATATTGATTTAGGTTCTATTTATTAAGAGCAGCAAACATTTTACTGCCAATTTCTGCAGGTGATACTACAACATGAATACCACATTCTTCCATTATACGCATTTTAGCTTCTGCAGTATCGTCTTTACCACCAATAATTGCTCCGGCATGTCCCATTCTTCTTCCTTTTGGAGCGGTCTGTCCGGCAATAAAACCAACTACAGGTTTTTTACCATTTTCTTTAATCCAGCGCGCGGCTTCGGCTTCCATGCTTCCTCCAATCTCACCGATCATTACAATACCTTCAGTATCGGGGTCATTCATAAACATTTCGATGGCTTCTTTTGTCGTAGTTCCTATTATCGGATCCCCACCTATACCAATTGCAGTTGAGATTCCTAAGCCTGCCTTTACAATCTGATCGGCAGTCTCATAGGTTAATGTACCTGATTTAGAAACAATTCCAATCTTTCCCTTTTTGAAAATAAAGCCAGGCATAATTCCTACTTTACATTCATCAGCCGTAATAATACCCGGACAGTTTGGACCTATTAACCTTGCCTTTCTGCTTTCAAGATAAAACTTAACATTTACCATGTCAGCGGTTGGTATACCTTCAGTAATGCATACTATAAGTTTAATTCCGGCTTCGGCTGCTTCCATTATGGCATCTGCAGCAAAAGCAGGCGGAACAAAAATAATGGAAACATCTGCTCCTGTTTCTTTTACCGCTTCAGAAACTGTATTAAAAACCGGTAATCCGAGGTGTAAATTTCCTCCTTTTCCCGGAGTTACGCCACCAACAACCCGGGTGCCATATTCCATCATTTGCTCAGCATGAAAAGAACCTTCGTTTCCGGTAAATCCTTGTACAATTACTTTGGAATCCTTATTAACGAGTATACTCATCTGTTTTTTAAACTTTGAAGATTTCAAAAATAGAATTTTTACAAAACTAAACAAAAGAATTGGCAGATATGTTCGAAAAAGAAATTTACCATAGTAATGAGAGATTGAGTGATTGAGAATGGTGAGGAACAAGGTTAAGATTGAGAACACGAATAAGAAGGGAGAATGAGTGGAGTTGCCAGAGGCTAAAAGCAAATAGCCAGAAGCCAAGAGCTAAAGGCAAATTGAACCCGAAATACACTCCCAGAACTATAAACTAGAAACAATGAACTAAAAACTATGAACTAAAAATTATGAACTAGTAACTTCCCCCAATTATCAATATTCCCCAAAAAAAGCAACATATGTACACCGGTTTACAAAGTCATCTTTCTTACTTTTGAAAAATAGAAATAACAATTAATAATTAAAATGAAAAAATACCTTGTTAACTTAATTCTAATAGTAACAGTATGTTTTTCGGCTTCTGCCCAAAATACTGATGATGAAATAATTATTACCGGGAACTATATTATCCCAAATGCTCCTGAATGGGTGCATGATGCTGTGTTTTATCAGATATACCCCCAGACATATTACGATACTGACGGCGATGGTATTGGTGATTTAAATGGGATAATAGAAAAACTGGATTATGTAAAGAGTCTTGGTGTCGACGCCATCTGGCTTAATCCGTTTTTTGAATCCCCCTTTATGGATGCCGGATATGATATATCGGACTATTATAAAGTAGCCCCCAGATATGGCACCAATGCAGATGCCAAAAGATTATTTGATGAAGCGCATAAGAGAGGGCTTAAAGTAATTTTTGATTATGTGGTTAGCTACACTTCTATCGAGCACCCCTGGTTTAAAGAATCGGCAAAGCAAGATACAAACAAATATTCAAACTGGTATATCTGGAATGATAACACCTGGAAAAATGCGCCGGATGCATATAAAGATGCTTTTATAAAAGGTTACAGCAGAAGAAACGGACAGTTTATGCGAAATTTTTATTGGTGTCAGCCGGCATTAAACTTTGGATTTGCTAAGCCTGAAGAACCCTGGATGCTACCAACTGATCATCCTGATATTCTGGCATTACGTGCTGAATTAAAGAAAGTATTACGCTTTTGGATGGATATGGGAGCTGATGGTTTCAGAGCTGATATGGCAGGCGCCTTGGTTAAAAACGCAAACATATCCGGCAACGATCAGTTTTTTAACAGCAAAGACCAAGCTACAAAAGAGTTCTGGCAGGAAATCAGACAGATTTTTGTGGAAGAATATCCCGATGCATTTATGGTTGCAGAATGGTCTGGCCCGCAAGATGCACTTGATAATGCGTTTCATGCCGACTTTTTCCATTGGTTTGCCGGATATAACGATTTAACCCAGAAAGAAAGCTGGAGAATTCTTAATGGTTATTCTGAAGGTCACAGTTTCTTTGACAGTGCCGGCTTGGGTAACATAGTAAACTTTGTTGACAGTTATATGGAGCAATATATTCCAACTCGCGATAAAGGTTATATTGTTATTCCATTAGGCAACCACGACAATGCCCGTATAAATATTAACAGGACGCCAAAAGAACTGGAATTGATTTATGCATTTGCTATGACCATGCCTGGTATTCCTTTTATGTACTATGGAAATGAAATTGGTATGAAACAATTATACGGTCTACCCTATGTTGAAGGAGCCTACAAACCACGTGCAGGAAATCGTACTCCCATGCAATGGACTCCTGGGAAAAACCTTGGATTTTCAACAGGAGAACCAGAAAATTTATACTTACCGGTTGATTCAGATGAAAATGCACCTAATGTTGAAATAGAGGAAAACAATCCAAATTCGCTGCTTAATAAAACAAGAAAGCTGATTGAGTTAAGGCATAACGAAAAGGCACTTTGGGGATACTCAGAATTTATTCCTGTTTATGCAAAAGAAAACACTTATCCTTTTGTTTATGCAAGAGCTGCTGACGATGAAGTAATACTTTGTATTTTCAATCCCGCGAACAGAACCGAGAATGCTTCCTTCAGTATAAATAAAAAAGCTAAAAAACTTGAATTATTGGCTGGAGATAAAATTAAGTTTTCAAACAAAGGAAATGACTACAGCATTGAAGTACCTCCAATTTCATACGCTGTATATAAACTGAAATAAATACAAGGTTACACTATTTTAAAAGCTGTTAACAAAGTCTGTTAGCAGCTTTTTTGTTCCATACCGATTGCAAAAACATATTAAAATCTATTAAGACCCACAATTATCATTCATTTTTCTAATTTTGAATTAAAATTCAAAAAATGCATATTCCCGAACCTATTTGTGCTATATCAACAGCTCCTGGTGCTGGTGCTGTTGCCATGATTCGATTAAGCGGCGAAGAAGCCCTTCAGATAGCAGATCGGGTAATCTCTTTTCCAACCAGAATAAAAACAGTTTCAAATCAACCGGCAAATACTATTCATTTTGCAAAGGTAATAGATGGAGATACGCTTATTGATGAAGCTATGGTTGCTGTTTTTCATGCACCACACTCCTACACCGGAGAGAATACAGTCGAAATTACCTGTCACGGCTCTGTTTACATACAACAAAAAATATTAGAGTGTTTAATTAAAAATGGAGCAAGACTGGCAAAACCGGGTGAGTTTACACAAAGGGCATTTTTAAATGGGAAACTGGACTTGTCGCAGGCCGAAGGGGTAGCCGATTTGATCGCATCCGGGTCGGAAGCGGCTCATCGTTTGGCAATAACCCAGATGAAAGGAGGTTTCTCAAAGGAAATCAGTAACCTGAGGGAAAAGCTTTTGCACTTCATTTCACTGATTGAACTGGAAATCGATTTCAGCGAAGAAGATGTAGAATTTGCCGACAGAGAAAAACTTTATCAACTTCTCGACAAAATAGAGCGACTTCTGCGAAAACTTATTCGCTCTTTTGACTATGGCAATGTTATTAAAAGCGGTATACCGGTTGCAATTGTTGGGAGAACCAATGCTGGAAAATCAACACTTTTAAATCAGTTGCTAGGCGAAGAAAAGGCCATAGTTTCAGAAATTGAAGGAACAACCCGCGATTTTATCGAAGATACCATGGTGCTGCAGGGAATAACATTCAGATTCATTGATACAGCCGGATTACGTAAAACTTCCGATTCAATTGAAACCCTGGGGATTGAACGTTCGGTAAAGAAATATTCAGAAGCAGCCATTGTTATTATCCTGATTGACGCAAAAGACCGGTTAGATGAGATTATAAAGTCACTTGAAATATTTAAAGATATACCTAAAGAAAATAAGTATATTATATTTGCTATTAACAAGATAGATAGTGTAATAAATTCAGAAATGTTGATTTCTGATCTGAAACAAAAAATTGGATTGAAGGGAGATTACATCAGTTTGTCTGCTAAATTCGGTACTCACATCGAACTTCTTGAAGAAAAGCTAGTTGGCTTCGCTCTCAGCAAAAAGCCCCATGACTCTGATATTGTTGTTACCAACGTAAGGCATTTTGAGGCGTTGGATAAAGCTCATCAGGCAATTGTAAGGGTTATAAATTCGTTAGATGATGGTATTACAACAGATCTTCTTGCTGTTGATATTCGTGAATCGCTTCACTATTTGGGTGAGATAGTCGGTGAAGTTACTACAAACGAGATACTTGGCAATATCTTTAGTAAGTTTTGTATCGGAAAGTAACCACCATAAAACAAACAATCATAAAACATACTGCAAACCATTATTAATCCTTGTAATATAGCCATTTTTTATGCAACGAAGTTAATATTTATTTTGTGATGTTATTCGTTTATTAGGTACAAATTTGTACCTTTGTTGTACCTCATCGTAATAGATGGGGTTATTTTGTACCTTATTAGTGTACACTTTGCACATTATTTCACACTATTGCACGTTATTTCGTGCTATTGCATAAAAAAGGCGAAATTATGAGTAGTAATTTTACGATACAACGAATTTGCGAACATTGCGGTAATGAGTTTACAGCCCGAACCACAAAAACACGGTATTGCTCAAAAAAGTGCAACGGTGCAGCCTATAAGCAAAACAAGCGACAAACGAAAATAAACCAGTCAAATACTGAAACCCTAAAATCAAAGGAAACTAAACAAAAGGTTTTACCAACTATTAAAGACAAAGACACCCTGACAGTATCAGAAACAGCCTTATTTTTAGGTGTGAGCAAAAGAACCGTTTACAATTGGTTAAACAACGGAACAATTAAGGGTACACGTTTCAGCAATAACAAAGTATTATTCTTAAAAGACGATTTACTAAGTATTTTCAGGCAAAACAAAGCCTATGAAAGACCAACCCCGACCGAGCGAAAACCAATAACAGAGTTTTATACTATTGACGAAATAAAAGACAAATACAATATTAGTACTACGTGGGCTTTTAAAATCATTCGTGAAAACAATATCCCGAAAACCAAAATTGGAGGTAAAACCCATGTTTCAAAAAATCATATTGACAAGTATTTTAAATTGAATAGAGACGATGTTTCAAAAATAACAGAATGGTACACGGTAAGCGAAGCAATGGCAAAATACAATTTAAGTAGAGATGCTGTTTACAGCCGTGTTTCTGAAAATGCAATACCGAAACAACGAATTGGTAAGTATGTAAAAATATCAAAATTACACTTTGACGAACTATTTATATTGAGAAGATGAAAAAATAAAGTTTTTTTTTAGACGTTCACTTTTTTCACTTTTTTCACAAAAGCATAAAAGACAATGGCAACAAAAGTAACATTAAGACAAAAGAAAATCAGTAAAGGACGTAAAAGCCTGTACCTCGATTTTTACCCACCGATACCACACCCCGAAACGGGCGAACCAACACGA
>JAFGVA010000126.1 GCA_016938235.1 Bacteroidales bacterium
CCAGGATGCTTGCCAGGTTTACCGAGGTAAAAGTCTTGCCTTCGCCACTTACAGCCGAAGAAACAGCAATTACCTTTGCTTCTGAATATTTTATAATATATTGTAAGTTAGTCCTTAACGCCCGGAACAATTCTGCCAGAGAGGTTCGTGGGTTTTCGTACACCGGTAATTCAGTGCCTTCTGTGTTTAATATTGTTGTTTTTTGTTTATTATAACCCAATGTCCGCTCTTAGCCGAACCCACTCGTTTAATTAAGCCTTTTTCTTTAAGTTTTCTCATGTTTTCTTCGGTTTTCCTTGAAGAAATACCCAATTTTTGAGCTAGTTCGCGTGCAGATATTGTATTTTTTTCTTTTATATATTTTATAATCAGTTTTTGGTTATTGTTTATGTTTTCACCGACCTTTTCTCCGACCTTTTCTCCGACCTTTTCTCCGACCTTTTCCTTAAACAAAGTAACTGAAAATCCCTGGGGCAGTTCCTTAAATTCAGGATCTTTTAGTCCATATTCTTTACATATTTTCCGCACTCTGATAATTCCGGAGCCATATCGCTCAATAAGTCCAATCTCTTTAAAGGATTGAGCAATAAGTTTATTTCTTGTTTGCGAAATATAAATACCTTTTAAAAGATCATCAAGAGCTATGCCCCCGTATAAGCTGCCAGGATTGGTAAAAACTATACGATCATCAAATATTTTAATAATACTTGCTGAACTTTGGCGATAATCGCGATGAACTACCATGTTAATTACAATTTCCCTAATGGCCTCCGGCGGATAATCGAAACGTTCCACACGTTGAGCACTACCGGTTATTATATATTCAACCATTAAATGCTTTTTTATGAATGCTAAAATTTCATCTACCTCAGTAAATAAATCAGTATTTAGTGAAATAGAATCAATAATGGTAGTTTCACTTTTAAACCTACCGGCTTGCAGGTCGCTAATTAAACAATGATTATCAGCAAATAAAAGGTAGCCCCCAAAAGTTAGTTTATTATCCCTGAGCATTTCCATTTTTGCAAGAAACTCTTTTGGAGTAAAACCAAGTTTAATCTGAGTACCGTGTTCGATCTTCGCTATAAACTGTTGAACTTTTGCGAATGATATATGAGTAATATCATGAACCGGATCTGAATAATAATCCCAACTGGTATTTAATGCTTTAAGATGTTCGTTGGCAATTTCATCGGTACTCAATAAATGATTGGAATTAGCAATTCTTTTAAAATATTTACCTTTAAAAGAGACAGGTTTTATTGGGTATTCGATACACTTTAATAAAGCAATTGTTTTACCGTTTAAGTTTCTCAAATCAATGTCTGGTATAACTGTTGGGTTTGTTTTATTCTTTACTTCGTTAATCCAATTTTGAACAGTTTCTTTACCTGTTTGAATTCCTTTAACATCGCCATTATCTGCAATACCAATATAAACAGTACCACCTTTTGAATTGGAAAAAGCAACCAGGGTTTCAATAACCCCATCGTTGAACGAGGTTTTGAATTCTACTGTTTCTGATTCCAGTGATGGGATGCTTTGCATATTTTTTTAGTTTACCGCAGACTATTCTCCTTGGCCATGAAATCGACTTCGTTTAAGTTACACGGTTATTCACAGAGGAAAAAACTATGTTAATCTTTGAAACCAGCGGTTAATACTGTGTCATAAATTCTTTTACCTTTTCTTCAATATAATCTATACGAGACTTATCTAAACCCGGATAAGTGCCTAAGAAAAAGGTGTTGTTCATAATATAATCGGTAACATCTAATTTATCTGCTACTCTACCGGGTTGATTTATAAAGCCTGGCTGGCGCACCATATTGCCGGCAAATAAATTACGGGTTTCTATCAGATTTTGATTCAGAAAGGCTGTCAGTTCATCACGTTTAAATGGAGCCTCTTCTTTCACAGTTAAAATAAAACTGAACCAGGCCGGATCTGCATTTTCAGTTGCTATGGGCAAAATAAGATATTTTGTAAAGGGTGAAAATATTTCGATGTAAGGTTTAAAATTCTCTTTCCTTTTTTCACAGAAATCCTCAAGCTTATCCATTTAAGCCGCACCAATAGCCGCCTGCATATCAGTCATTTTCAGGTTGTAACCAATTTCTGAATACACATATTTGTGATCGTATCCTAAGGGTAAATCACCAAACTTCTGTGTAAAGCGTTTGCCACAGGTATTGTTTTCACCTCCGGCACAATAGCAATCACGCCCCCAATCACGAAATGCACGCACCAGGTTTGCCAGAACAGGATCGTTGGTAACAATTGCACCACCCTCTCCTGTAGTTATATGATGGGCCGGGTAAAAACTTATTGTAGCCAGGTGTCCGAATGTACCGGTATATTGGTTTTTATATTTTAACCCAAAAGCATCGCAGTTGTCTTCAATTACCCAAAGATTATTGTCTTCTGCCAATTCCATTACCACATCTATATTGAATGGATTACCAAGTGTATGTGCTATGAAAATGCAAGGTGTTTTGGGTGTGATATTCATTTGTTAGTTAAATAATTTGTTGTCTTAATTCTTCTGATTTATTCATCTTTTAGACTCTTTTAACCACAGATTGTAAAGATTTTCATAGAAAGCCAATCTATGCTGTCTGTTGTATTTACTTTGTCCAGACTTGATTATTTTCACTTGCAATATCGATATACTGTTTGAGTTGATCTGCTGTTAGGATTATATTTTGTGTATAAATGCTTAAGGTTGAGGTTTAGCACTAAAGATACTTTCGGGACGCTGACAATAAATGTTCGCCTTTTAAAGTAATATCTACATCCGATGAATTTTTATAATTGCCTTTAGCCCTTGAACCATATAGTATTACTTCATCTAATTCGTTAACTGCTGAAAATAATTCTTTCAGTTTAATTATTGTTTGTTCTTTTAATCCGTAAGGCATGTATATAATTTATTCTTTTTCTGACAAGCTTTTAAGTAAATCATCAAACCGCGATACGTATCGTGTCAAAATAGCCTGTATTATCTCTTCCGCAGTGTCTTCATCATAACTGTGCGATGTCCTGTTCCTGCTTTGCAACATATCCATCCATGCTTCACCATCAGCTATTAAATTAATTTTAAATCCTTCG